>JAJDUR010000126.1 GCA_022826585.1 Dehalococcoidia bacterium | reverse complement strand
GAGCAAGCAGCAGGTGCGCGACTACATCCTCGAAGTCACGAGCATGCCCCTCCGCGACCGCCTCGCCACCCCCGATGCGAGCGGCCTCGAGCCCTCGCAGTTCGGCCCCGACGGCCCCACCGAGGAGCAGCTCGACAAGCTCTACTCGAAATTCCGCGGGCCGGAGTTCATCCACATGGTCGTGGCCGGCAGCGAGGCCGGAAAGTTCTCCGCCGTCCTCGGCGGATGGGCGAGCTCACCCGTCAGCCGCAAGATTGAAAACATCCCGTAACGAACGGGGCCGGTTTTCGCTGGCGCCTGACCCATCCGCCACCTACGCTGGATCCACGGGTCGAAGAAACGGCCCCGGAAGAGGTACTGCAATGAGCGGTGCGATTGGACCCGGCAGCGAGGGCATGAACCTGGAGCACATCAAGACGTGCGTCCGTTGTGGCCTGCGCTACGACTGGCGCCGGTCCTCGAGCGCGTCCCTCAAGATGACCTACTGCAGCCACCTCTGCGAAGCCGCCGACCTGGGCTTCACTCTCGAAGCCCTTCTGCACGCGCAGCCTGCCGCTTCCGCCGAGGCGGAGGCCGAGGCCTCTGAGCCGGAGACGGCCGCGATCTAGCCCCGGGCGGCGCCGCTCCTACGTGACGAGCGGCGTGTCCTCCCGGTTCGCCCACTCGTACATCGATCCGTCGTACACGCGCACGTCGTCGTAGCCGAGGAGCGTCAGTGCGAAGGCGCTGTGCGCCGCCCGGATGCCGCCCTGGCAGTACGTGATGGTGCGCGCCCCCGGCGCCACGCCCGCCTCCTGCAGCAGCCGCTGCATCTCCTCAGCCGGCAGGAAGCGGCGCGTGTCCGACCGCTCAACGAGGTCGGTCCACTCCAGGTGCCTCGCCCCCGGTACGTGCCCGACCCGGCTGTTTCCGCGCGAGTTCGACCCGTCCCACTCCCCGTCGCTGCGCACGTCGAGCACCGTGCACCCCTGCGAGTCGTGCTCGCCGATCAGGTCCTCCGCGCTCGCGTGCAGCGCCGGCACGGTGCGCGACGCGAACGCTCGCGCTTCCGGCCGCGTTCCGTGGAACGTCACCGGGCGCCCCTCCGTCAGCCAGCGATGCCAGCCTCCGTTCAACACTTTCGCCTTCGTGTGGCCGTAGTAGTTCAGCACCCACCACAGGCGCGCCGCCACGAGCGCGTTGTTGTCGTCGTACGTCACGACCGTCGTGTCGGCGTCGACCCCGAGGCTCCCCATGAGCGCGGCGAAGTCGTCGGGGGGCATCACGAACATGCCCGCGCCGCCCTCGCGCTCGCCCTGCTCCTTGATGTAGTAGTGAACGGGCAGGTGGACCGCCCCCGGGATGTGGGCGCGCCGGTACGCCTCCAGCGTCGCGCAGTCGATGATGCGCACTTGCGGGTCGTCCGTGTGTTCCGCGAGCCAGTCAGGCTCGGCCAGCAGCTCCGGTCGGGCGTACGGCATCGCTCACTCCTCGGCGCGAGAATCCCGCAGAGGATAGGCCCGGCGCTCCCGCCCCGCTACGCCAGCAGGTGCTCCTCGAAGTACGACACGAGCCGGCGCTCCATGTACTCCAGCCCCGCCGCTTCGCGGGGCATGTGGCGCTCCTCCGGGAAGATCTGGAGGTCGTACGGCTTCTGCGCTGCCGTCAGCGCCGTGATCAGCCGCGCCGTGTGCCGGAAGTGCACGTTCTCGTCGACCATCCCGTGGACCAGCAGCAGCTTCCCCGAGAGTCCCTCCACGTGCGCCGTCACCGCCCCCTCCTTGTACCCCTCTGGATTGTCCTGCGGCGTCGACATATACCGCTCTGTGTAGCCCGTGTCGTAGCCGTCCCAGTCGACCACCGGCGCCCCCGATACCCCCACGCGGAACACCTCCGGCGCGCGCATCAGGCACATGCACGTCATGTAGCCGCCGTAGCTCCACCCGTAGATGCCCACCCGCTCCGGGTCGGCCAGCCCCTCCGCCACGAGCTGCTCGACGGCCGCCACCTGGTCGTCGACCTCGACCGTGCCCATGCGCCGGTGCAGGTGCGCCTCGAACGCGAGCCCCCGGTTGGCGCTCCCCCGGTTATCGACCGCCAGCACGGCGAAGCCCGCCTGCGCGAGGTACTGCGCCCGCAGGTCGACCGTGAGCGCCCAGTCGTCGAGCACGCGCTGGGCGTGCGGCCCCCCGTACACCGAGACCACGAGCGGGTGCGGCCCCTCACCCTCGGGCCGGTACAGCGCCCCGAACATGGGCGTTCCGTCGGCCGCCGTCATCACGCGCAGCTCGGGCGGCTGCAACCCCTGCCCGGGCGCGGTCATCTCAGGCTCCTCGAACAGCGTCGCGACTATCCCGCCACCATTCGTGCGGCGCAGCGTCGTCACCGCCGCCTGCTCCCGGGACGAGAACGTGTCGACGAATGTCGCCCCATCGGGTGCGACGGTGCAGCCGTGGACCCCGGGCTCGCTCGTGAGGCGCTCCACCTCCCCGCCGTCCAGCCCCACTCGGTACAGGTGCCGCTCGACCGCTCCCTCCCGCGTCCCGCTGAAGAACACCGCCCGCCCCGCCTCGTCCACCTCCACGATGCGCGTCACGACCCACTCCCCGGAGGTCAGCGGGCGCGCACTCGCCAGGTCCGCGTCGTACAGGTAGAGGTGCCTGAAACCGCTGCGCTCGCTCGACCAGAGCAGCTCGCCCGTCTCGAGGAAGCGGAAGTCCCCCAGGTTCAGCCACGGCTCGCTGCGCTCTTCGAGCGTCTGCAGCACCGCTCCTGTTTTCGGATCGAACAGGTGCAGGCGCAGCTCCGTCTGCGCGCGATTCAGCACCATCCCGGCGAGTACCCCGTCCGGCCGCCAGACGATCCGCGGAAGGTAGATGTCCTCCTCCTCGCCGAGATCCATCCAGGCCGGCTCCCCGCCCTCGGCTGCCACCGCCCCCAGCCGCACCCGCGCGTTCGGCGCCCCCGCGAACGGGTAGCGATGGTGCTCCGTGTCGAGCGCGTCCTGCCCCTGGTGGACGATGGGGTAGTCGGGGATGTGGCGCGCGTCCACCTCCACGAAGGCGATGCGCGACCCGTCCGGCGACCACCAGAACCCGTCGGACTGGCCGAACTCCTCCTGTGCGATGAAGTCCGCCAGCCCGTTCGTGAGCCCGTCCTCGGCGCCGTTCGTGAGCTGCCGCGCTTCCCCGCCGCCCTCGGGCATCGCGAACAGCTCCCCGCCCCGCCCGAACGCAAGCTTCGAGCCATCCTCCGTCAGCCGCGGCGTGATCGCGCCTTCCGCCCCCTCGACCGCGACTGGTTCGCTGTCGCCCGTGATGATCCGCGGCCCCTCGCCCCCCGGCAGCAGGATGGTGCGTTCCGGCGCCTTCGGCGCGAAGCGGTAGTCGGTCACGCCCACGTCCCGCAGGCGCGCCCGCTCCCGGCGCAGCTCCTCCTCCCGCGAGATCGGTCCGCCTCCCCCCGCCGGCCCCGCCAGCGCCCGGCGCTCGCCGCTCGCGATGTCGTACAGCCAGAGGCTGCGTACAAGCCCGCCGTCCTCGCTCGCGAGGTAGGTGATGCCGCTCCCGTCCGGGGTGAAGGACCAGCGCGTCGGGCCGCCCATCCCCGGCCGCGGGTAGCGCGCCACCTGCTCGATGGAGATGCGCGCGTACGGAGCGGTCACGCCTCCAGACCCTCCGCGCGAAGCGCCTCGATCGCCTCCAGCGCCTTCGGCGTCGCCGCCGACAGCACCTCTGCCCCATCTTCCGTCACGAGCACGTCGTCCTCGATGCGGATGCCGCCGAAGTCCACCATCCCGTCGACCCGCTCCCAGGCCACGTCGTCGCGGTACCGCTCCCGCAGGTCCGGGTCCTCCAGCAGCGCGCGGATGAAGTAGATGCCCGGCTCGATCGTCACGACATAACCCGGTTGCAGGGGAAGGTCCGCGCGCAGGTAGCGCAGCGTCGGGCGGTCGCTCGGCGCCCGCTCTTCGAGGCAGCCCCCGGCGTCGTGCGTCGCCAGACCCAGCATGTGCCCGAGCCCGTGCGGGAAAAAGAGCGCCTGTGCGTCCCGCTCGACCAGCCCCTCCGCATCGCCCCGCAGCAACCCGAGGTCGACCAGCCCCTGCGCGGTCTCGACACTCGCCGCCAGGTGCAGGTCCTTGTACTCGACTCCCGGCCTCGTCCCCCCGATGGCGCGCTCCTGCACGCCCAGCACGAGCGAATACAGGTCGCGCTGGATGCCCTCGAAACGGGCGCCCACCGGATAGGTGCGGGTCACGTCGCTCGCGTAGCCGCCCACCTCCGCCCCAGCGTCCACGAGGATCAGCTCGCCGTCGCCGAACTCACGCGCGGTCGGGGTGGAGTGCAGGGTGGCGGCGTTCGGTCCACCCCCGACGATCGACCCGTAGGCGGTCCGTTCCGCGCCGGCCCGGAAGAACTCGACCTCGATCTCGACCTGGAGCGCCCGCTCCGACATCCCGGCCCGCGCCTTGCGCAGCCCCGCCATGTGCCCGCGATGGGTCGCGTCCGCCGCCTCGCGCATGAGTGCGAGCTCCCCGGGGTCCTTCGCCCGGCGCAGCTCCGCCACCCCCGTGCGCAGCCGCTCGCTCTCCTCCTCGTCCGGCGGGAACTCGAGGCTGACCCACGACTCCACCCCGTACTCCGCCGCCCGCAGGGTGAGGTCGTCGTTCCCGATGACCGCGACCGGCTCCCCCCGCCGCTCCTCCAGCCACCCCCCGAGCTCGGAAGCCGGTCGCACCCGCTCCAGTCCCGATGCCTCCCCTACTGCCGCCAGCGAGGGGCCGTCGCCGGTCCAGACCTGCTCGGCCGCGTCAGGTTGCGGTAGGAACAGGGTCCAGCCCTTGCCCGCGTCGTATGCGAGCACCCCGCCCGGCTGCCCCACGCCCGCCAGGTAGCGGTGCTCGGGATGCGCGTGGTACTCGTGAAACTGATCCGTCCCTGCGATCGGCAGCATCAGGCCCGCCGGTACGAGCACCACGCCCCGGTCCAGGTTCCACCGCTTCACCGCCCGCTCGCGCCGCTGGGCCACGAGCGTCGCCGCCTCGTGCTTGTGCATGACCGCAGTGTAGCGATCTCGCGTCGTGTCCGGCCCCCGCGGGTGTACGCTGGAGCGGACCCGGCAGGGGACTCCATGAACGCCCGCGCCACGAACCTCGCCCTCTTCGCCCTCCTCCTGCTGGAGCTGATCTCCGGCCTGGCCAGCTTCCTCGTCGGCAGCCCCGAGGGCCGGTGGGTGTTCTGGCTGCACAGCGCGGGCGGACTCTCGATCGTCGTCCTCCTGGTCTGGAAGTGGCGCATCGTCGTGCGCTCCTTCGCCCGTCGTGGCGCGGGAATCTGGTCGCTCGCCCCCGCGCTTCTCGGCGTCCTCTTCCTGGGAATCCTCGTAACCGGCCTCTGGTGGCTGCTCGTCGGGCGCGGGACCCTGCTCGTTCCCTTCTACGGCGAGATGCGCCCGCTCGTGCTCCACACCATCCTCGCCCTCGCACTCGTGCCGCTCTTCGCCCTGCACGTGCTGCTGCGCTGGCCCCGGCGCCCAGCCGCCGCCTTTGCCAGCCGCCGCGCCGTCCTGCGCCTCTTCGCAGTCGGAGGAGCCGGCCTGGCCGTCTCCCGCGGACTCGCCATCGCTGCTCCCCACACCGGCCCCGACCGGCGCTTCACGGGGTCGCGCGAGGAGGCCAGCTTCACCGGCAACCGCCACCCCGTCACCAACTGGCTCGGCGACAACCGCCAGCGCATCCCTGTCGACGAGTGGCGTCTCGCGGTCCATGGCGAGGTGCGCGAGCCCCTCACGCTCGACTACGACGAGCTCACCGCCCTCGCCGACCGCACTCGCCGCGCCACCCTCGACTGCACGGGCGGCTGGTACACCGTCCAGGACTGGAGCGGCGTCCCCCTCGCCGCCGTCCTCGAACGCGCCGGCCTGACCGGCGACGCTCGCAGCGTCGTCGTCACCTCCGAGACGGGCTTCAGCCGCCGCTTCGGACTGGGGTCGGCCCCTCGCCTCCTCCTCGCGACACAGGTCGGCGGCGAGCGACTCAGCTCGGGGCACGGCTTCCCCGTGCGGCTCGTCGCCCCCGGCCGCCGCGGCTACAACTGGGTGAAGTGGGTCGTCAGCATCGAGGTCAGCCAGCGCCCCGGCTGGTGGCAGTCGCCCCTCCCCACGCAGTAGGCGCGTTTCCCGCCCCCTGCGTAGGATCGGGAGCGATGCCCCTCACCGAATTCGGCCCCGTCCAGCACCTCTCCGCCGATGCCGTGGGCCAGCCGGGACAGCGCCGCTTTCGCTTGCGCGCGATCAGCCAGGGCGGCACCTACGCCTTCGTCTGGATGGAGAAGGAGCAGCTCGCCGCCATCGGCGAGGCCATCGAAACCACTCTCGAGCACGCCGAGGTCGCACTCGCGCCGGCCGGTCCTCCCGAGCCCGAGCCCGTCTTCCCCCTCGAGGCCAATCTCGACCTGGACGTCCGCGCCGGGCGCCTCTCGCTCGGCCTGAACGAGGAGACCCGCCGCATCGTCATCGTCGGCGCCGAGGCTCCGACGGAGACCGAGGGAGAGGCCGTCTCCCTCGAGTTCGACTTCGACACCGCCCGCCGCCTGCGCGCCCAGATCAATGAGGTCGTGGCCGCGGGCCGCCCGCCCTGCGCCTTCTGCGGCGCCCCCGTCGACCCCGAGGGGCACGTCTGCCCCCGCTCCAACGGCCACAACCCCGAGGAGTAGCCGCCCGCTACCCCTCCAGCCCGCGCAGGAACGCGATCATCGCCTCGTTCACGGCCTCCGCCGCCTCCTGCTGCGTCCAGTGGCCCACGCCCGGAATCATTACGGCGTCGCGCAGGTTGGGCGCTGCCTGCTGCATCTGCTCGCGCCAGTTCGGCCCCATCAGCGACACCACGAGGTCGCGGTCGCCGCTCACGAACAGCGAGGGCGGCGTCACTTTCTTTCCGTTGAACGCCGCCATCAGCTCCCAGTTGCGGTCGATGTTGCGGTACCAGTTCAGCCCGCCTCGGAAGCCTGCCCGCTCGAATTCGCCCGTGAACACGTCGAGGTCGGCCTCGCTCAGCCAGCCGGGCAGGTCGTCCCCGGGATCCTGCATGGCGTCGAGGAACCCGGCCGTCTTCGGAAGCTCGGCGGCGGCAGGATTGGGCGGGCAGTCGCCCGAGGCCGTGTAGAGCAGCATCCGCATCGTCGTGCGCACGTCCGCCTCCAGCTCCGCCTCCGCCTTGCCCGGCTCCTGGAAGTAGAGCTGGTAGAAGAACCGGTCGCCGAAGCGTTGCTTCATCCCCTCCGTCGGCGGGATCTTCCCCGACCAGGCGTTCGGCGGCACGCTCAGCCCGGCAACGCCGCGGATGCGGTCGGGACGCAGGATCGCCGTGTTCCACGCCACGGGGGCGCCCCAGTCGTGCCCCACGACCACCGCCTGCTCCTCCTCCAGCGCATCCAGCAGCCCGACGATGTCCCCGATGAGATGGAGCTGCGTGTACGCGCCGATGTCCTCGGGCGCGTCCGTCTGGCCGTAGCCGCGCTGGTCCGGCGCGACCGCGTGGAACCCCGCCTCCGCCAACGCCACCAACTGATGCCGCCACGAGTACCATGACTCCGGGAAGCCGTGGCACAGCACCACCAGCGGCCCCTCCCCCGCCTCCGCGATGTGCATGCGAATCCCGTTCGTTTCCACGAACCGGTGCGTAATCTCGGTCATCCCGTCCTCCCGCGCGCATCCTATCCGCTCGGCGCGCAACGGAACTGGCTAGACTGCCGCGAGCACGCGCGAGCGGGGCCGCGAAGGAGTACGGCATGCGGTTCGGGGTACATCTCATCCAGCAGAACATCGAGATGGCGGAGCTCCGCCGCCTCTGGACCTGGGCCGATACCGCCGGCTTCGACTGGATCGACGCCTCCGACCACTTCTATGAAGCGCCCCTCGTCCACGAGAACCACGGCGACTACTGGGAGGGCACCACCATCATGACCGCCCTCGCCTGCGAGACGAAGAACCTCCGCATCGGCTCGCTCGTGCTGGGCATGAACTACCGCCATCCCGCCGTCCTCGCGAACGCCCTCGCCGCCATGGACCACCTCAGCGGCGGCCGCATCGAGCTGGGCATCGGGGCCGGATGGTACGAGGACGAGTACCGCGCCTACGGCATCCCCTTCCCCTCCCTCGGCAAGCGCCTCGATATCCTCGAGGAGGGCATCCAGGTCATCCGCCTGCTCCTCACCGAGGACCACGTCAACTTCGAGGGTGAGCACTTCACCCTCGAAGACGCCTGCTGCAACCCCAAGCCCCTGCAGGAGCGCCTGCGCATCTGGGGTGGCGGCGTCGGGCGCAAGCGCACGCTCCCGATGATCGCCCGCCTCTGCGACGGCTGGAACGGGCCCTACCTGACCCCCTGGCAGTTCCGCCACCTCGCCCGCGTCCTGCGCGAGGCCTGCGACCGCGAGCAGCGCGACTTCGACGAGATCGAGAAGAGCGTCAATCTCAGCTTCCACCTGGCCGCCAGCGAGGCCGCCCGTCCACGCGCCGAGGAGCACGCGCGCACCGTCTTCGGCGACGCCATCGATACCTGGCGCGAGCGCGGCCTGATCATGGGCACCCCCGACGAGGCGAAGGAGCTCGTCGCCGAGTATCAGGAACTCGGCTGCGACCTCCTCAACATCGCCATCCGCCCACCCCTCGACTGGGAAGCGCTCGAAGCCTGGGCGCGGGAGGTCATCCCCGCCTTCCAGGCCGATTGAGCGCCAACCGCGCCATCGCCGGGCAAGCCTGAATCGCCCGTTACCCCGTTGTTGGGGAGAATCGTCTGGACGGTTCCCGCCGGCGCCTTCGTTCATGACACGCGAAGTCGCGTTGGCGACGGCGCTCAGCCGGACACCAGGACCGCACCGCTTCCGCTGAACCAATGACTGATGCTCCCGAGCCCTACACCCCATGACCGCGACAGCCGAGTCTGAGGTCGCCAACGCCCTGCGGCGCAACATCGCCATCATCGCGCACGTCGATCACGGCAAGACGACCCTCGTCGATGCCATGCTCCACCAGAGCGGGGTCTTCCGGGCGAACGAGCGCGTGGAGGAACGCGCGCTCGACAACATCGACCTCGAGCGCGAGCGCGGCATCACCATCATGGCCAAGAACACGGCCATCCAGCACCGCGACTGCGTCGTCAACATTGTCGACACGCCCGGCCACGCCGACTTCGGTGGCGAGGTCGAGCGCACGCTGACGATGGTCGACGGCGTGCTGCTGCTCGTCGACGCATCCGAGGGACCCCTTCCCCAGACCCGGTTCGTCCTGGGGAAGGCCCTTGAGCACGGCCTCCCCGCCATCGTCGTCATCAACAAGATCGACCGCAAAGATGCACGGCCCGCGGAAGTGCTCGACGAAATCTACGACCTCTTCATCGACCTCGAAGCGACCGAGCAGCAGATCGACTTCCCCGTTGTCTATGCGAACGCCCGCGCGGGGGTCGCCAGCCTGGACCCGGACGAGGCAGGACTGAACCTGCTTCCCCTGCTCGACGCCATCATCGACCAGCTGCCGCCTCCTCGCGGCAATCCCGAGGCCGCCCTCCAGATGCGGGTCGCGAATCTCGACGCGAGCGACTACCTGGGCCGTATTGCCATCGGCCGGATCGTCAACGGTCGCGTGGCCCTGGGCGACGAGATCGCCGTCTCGAAGCTCGACGACTCGGTCGTGCCCACCCGCGTCACCAAGCTGTTCGTCTTCAACGGCCTGGAGCGGGCCGAGGTCGAGCAGGCCGCCGCCGGCGACATCATCTGCCTTGCCGGTCTGGACGACATCACCATCGGCGAGACCATCACCGCGCCCGACGACCCCCGCCCCTTCCCTCCCATGCACGTCGATGAGCCGACGGTCTCCATGGTCTTCGGGGTGAACACCTCGCCGCTGGCCGGGCAGGACGGCCAGCACGTCACCTCCAACAAGCTGCGTGAGCGGCTGGAGCGGGAGCTGGTCAGCAACGTCTCCATTCGCGTCGAGGAGACGGACTCGGCCGACCAGGTGCAGGTGATCGGCCGTGGCGAGCTGCAGCTCTCGATTCTCATCGAGATGATGCGGCGCGAGGGCTACGAGCTTCAGGTCGGCCGCCCCGAGATCGTCACCCGCGAGCGAGCCGGCCGCGTCGAGGAACCGTTCGAGGAACTGGTCATCGACGTGGCGGAGGACTACCAGGGCACCGTCATCGAGAAGCTCAGCGCACGCCGCGCGAGGATGACCCGCATGGTCAACCACGGCAGCGGCCGCGTCCGCCTCGAGTTCCTCATCCCCACGCGCGGGGTCATCGGGTTCCGCTCCCAGTTCCTCACCGACACCCGCGGCACCGGCATCATGAACCACCTCTTTGCCGGCTGGGAGCCCTGGAACGGACCGATCGCCGGGCGCCCAAGCGGGGCGCTGGTGGCCGACCGGGCGGGAACGGCCACGGCTTACGCCATCCACAACCTGCAAGAGCGCGGAGAGATATTCATCGAACCCGGCACCCTGGTGTATGAGGGCATGATCATCGGCGAGAACGCCCGCCCCAACGACATGGACGTGAACGTCACGAAGGAAAAGAAGCTCACCAACATGCGTGCGGCCGCTGCCGACGAGGCCCTCCGCCTCGTTCCCCCCAGGCTCCTCAACCTGGAGCAATCCATCGAGTTCATCAACGACGACGAACTGGTGGAGGTCACCCCCCGCAGCATCCGCCTGCGGAAGCGCATCCTCGGCGCGACGCCCCGGGCAAGGAGCCAGTCCCGCGAGTGAGCAAGCCGTCGCGAGTGAGCGCGTAGCGAAGCGGCGCAGTCGAAGGAGCACGTTGTATTGACACGGAGCGTCGCGGCGGGCAACGTGCGCGCACATAACTCCGGAGGTACCCCCATGGCCGACGAGGCCTACGCGCCCGACCCCACCAAGGATCACGAGACCGTCTCCATCTACCCCCTCGACGACGACGTCAAGGAGGAGCTGCTCAACACCGTTGGCGAGGCCGTCCTCAACTGGTCGACGAAGGACGGCTGGCCCGTCGGCGTCATGCACGCCGTCGTCTGGGCCAAGGGCTCCTTCTGGATGACCGCCGCCGCCCACCGCCACCGCATGGCCGCCCTTCGCCGCGACCCGCGTTGCTCCGTCGTCCTCACGAGCACGGGCACGCACCTCGGCGGCGGCAAGACCATCACGGCAAAGTGCCGCTGCGTCATGTACGAGGACCGGGAGACGAAGGACTGGTTCTACCACGCCCTCGCCTTCCGCCCCGGGGCCGATCCCGAGCAGGCGGCCGCCTTCGAGAAGTCCCTCGACTCGCCCCTGCGCGTCGTCATGGAGCTCGTGCCCGAGAAGTGGATCACCTTCGACGGCGCCAAGATGGGTATGGCCAGTGCCGGGGTGCTCCCCGACGACAAGAAGGGCCCCATGCTCAACTCCGATGCCGTCCGCCTCGAGAAGGAGCTCAAGGCCCGCGGCCTCGCCTGACGCCGGCCGCTTCTTTTCGCGCCCGTAACCGGGAAGAGGCGTTGCCGCTCGTCCCGTTCACGGTTCCGCGCTACGGTCGTTGCACACCTCTTGCGGGGAGGGCATGGCCGTGCGTGTGGGAATCCTGACCGGTGGCGGCGACTGCCCGGGTCTGAACGCCGTCATTCGCGCCGTCGTCACCAAGGGCGAGCGCCAGTACGGCGATGAAGTGGTCGGGTTCCGCAACGGCTGGGCGGGCGTCATGGAAGGTGACGTCATGCCCCTCGACGCCGAGCGTTGCCGCGACATCCTGCCCCTGGGCGGCACCATCCTCGGCACCTCCCGCGCCAACCCCTACGCCACCGAGGGCGGCGCCCAGGCCGTCCGCGCCACCCTCCAGCGTGAGCGAGTCGAAGCCCTCATCGCCGTCGGCGGCGACGACACCCTGAGCGTCGCGGGCCAGCTCGCGGCCGAGGGCGTCATCGTCCTCGGTGTCCCCAAGACCATCGACAACGACCTCGGCGTCACCGAGGTCACCTTCGGCTTCCACACCGCCGTCCAGACCGCCACCGAGGCCATCGACCGGCTCCGCACCACCGCCGAGTCCCACCACCGCGTCATGGTCGTCGAGGTGATGGGCCGCGACACCGGCTGGATCGCCACCTATGCCGGCATCGCCGGCGGCGCCACCGAGATACTCATCCCCGAGGAGCCCTTCGACATCGCCGCCGTCTCCGAGCGCCTGCGCGCCCACCACGGCCGCGACACCTCCTCCTCCGTGGTCGTTGTGGCCGAGGGCGCCCGCCCCGTCGACGGCGACATCGTCGTCCAGAGCGACCAGCGCGACGCCTTCGGGCACGTGCGTCTCGGCGGCGTCGGCCGCCTCGTGGCCGACGAGATCGAGGCCCGAACCGGCTTCGAGACCCGCCTCACCGTGCTCGGCCACGTCCAGCGTGGCGGTACCCCCACCGCCTTCGACCGCGTCCTCGCCACCCGCTTCGGCATCGCTGCCATCGACGCCGTCCACGACGGGCACTCCGGCATGGCCGCCGTCCTCCAGGCCGGCCAGATCCGCCTCGCTCCCATCGCGGACCTCACTACCGAGACGAAGGTCGTCGACCGCACGCTCTACGAGACCGTCGCCGGCGCCCTCGTCTCCCTCCCAGGCTGAGGCCGCTCCCCCAACAGCCAAGAGCCAACGGCCAACAGCCCGCCCGCTATAGTCCCCCCATGCCTCCACGACCCTTCCGCATCGACGTCCCCGACTCCGTCCTCGACGACCTCCGCGAGCGCCTCGACCGCACCCGCTGGCCCGATGCCATTCCCGACACCGGCTGGGACTATGGCGCCGATGTCGCCTACGTTCGCGAGCTCTGCGACTACTGGCGCAACGGGTACGACTGGCGTGCCCAGGAGGTCGCGCTCAACACCTGGCCCCAGTTCCTCTGCGAGGTCGACGGTGTCGACATCCACTACTGGCACGTCCGCGGCAACGGCCCCGACGCCCACCCCCTCCTCCTGACGCACGGCTGGCCCGGCTCCATGTTCGAGTTCCTCCACCTCATCGGACCCCTCACCGACCCCGCCGCCCACGGCGGCGACCCCGCCGACGCCTTCGACGTTGTCATCCCCTCCATCCCCGGCTTCGGCTGGAGTGGCAAGCCGGCGGAGCGCGGCTGGGGCCCCTCCCGCATCGCCGCCGCCCTCGACCACCTCATGACCGCCGAGCTCGGCTACGAGCGCTACGGCGCCCAGGGCGGCGACTGGGGCGCCATCATCAGCACGCGCCTGGGCGCTGCCCACGCCGACAACCTCAGCGGCATTCACCTCAACATGGCTCTCGCCGGTCCGCCCGACCCACCCACCGAGGCGGACGAGGCCGGGATCGCCTCCCGGCGCGCCTTCCAGGCTCGGGAGACCGGCTACAGCAACGTGCAGGGCACCAAACCCCAGTCCCTCGGCATCGCCCAGGCCGACTCCCCTGCCGGCATCGCCGCCTGGATCACGGAGAAGTTCCGCAGCTGGAGCGACTGCGACGGCGACGTCGAGTCGCGCTACTCGAAGGACACCCTGCTCACCAACATCATGTTCTACTGGGCGCCCAACAGCATCGCGTCGGCCGCCCGCATCTACTACGAGGCCCGCGCCGAGGGCGTCGGCGGCCGCGTTCCTCCGGTCGAGCGCATCGCCGTCCCGAGCGGCTTCGCCGCTTTCCCGGGGGAGATCCTGCAGTCGCCCCGCCACTGGGTCGAAGCCGCCTACAACCTCGTGCACTACACGGAGATGCCCGCCGGCGGCCACTTCGCCGCCCTCGAGGAGCCCGACCATCTCCTCGCCGACATCCGCGCCTTCTTCCGCCAGGTGCGCTGAGAGCTACAACCCCACCCAGCCTCCATAACTCCCCCGCGGGCTATACTGCCCTGCGCGGATTTCGCCGCAGACTCCGCGAGCGAGAACACGCCCTGAAGGACCACGGATAGCGACATGCCCAGCCAATCGAAGCAGGAATGGCTTGAAGGAACCTATCGCAAGGCGGTCGAGCGCAACCCCGAGCGCGCCGAGTCGTTCCGCACCACCGGCGAGACCGTCCTCGACCCCGTCTACACCCCCGAGGACGCCCCCGCCAACGGCGACCTCGGCTTCCCCGGCGAGTATCCCTTCACCCGCGGCGTTCAGCCCACCATGTACCGCGGGCGCCTCTGGACGATGCGCCAGTACGCCGGCTTCGGCACGGCCGAGGAGTCGAACGAGCGCTACCGCTACCTCCTCGACCAGGGCCAGACCGGCCTCTCCGTCGCCTTCGACCTTCCCACCCAGATCGGCTACGACTCCGACGACTCGATGGCCATGGGCGAGGTCGGCAAGGTGGGCGTGGCCATCGACTCGATCGATGACATGCGCACCCTGTTCCAGGAGATTCCCCTCGACCGCGTCACCACCTCCATGACCATCAACGGCACCGCCGCCGTCCTCCTCGCCCTCTACATCGCCGTCGGCAAGGAGCAGGGCGTGCCCCTCGACAAGCTCGGCGGCACCGTCCAGAACGACATCCTCAAGGAGTACATCACCCGCGGGACGTGGATCTATCCCCCTACGCCGAGCATGCGGCTCATTACCGACGTCTTCCAGTTCTGCTCGGAGAACGTGCCCCGCTGGAACACCATCTCCATCTCCGGGTACCACATGCGCGAGGCGGGCTGTACCGCCGCCCAGGAGATCGCCTTCACCCTCGCGAACGGCATCGCCTACGTCGATGCCGCCGTCGCCGCCGGCCTCGATGTCGACGCCTTCGCCGGCCGCCTCAGCTTCTTCTTCGCCTGCCACAACAACCTGCTGGAAGAAGTCGCCAAGTTCCGCGCCGCCCGCCGCATCTGGGCGACCATCATGAAGGAGCGCTTCGAGGCCCAGAACCCGCGCTCCATGATGCTCCGCTTCCACACCCAGACCGGCGGCGCCACCCTCACTGCCCAGCAGCCCGAGAACAACATCGTCCGCACCACCCTGCAGGCCCTCGCCGCCGTCCTCGGCGGGACCCAGTCGCTGCACACGAACTCGATGGACGAGGCCCTCTCCCTGCCGACCGAGAACGCCGTCCAGATCGCCCTCCGCACGCAGCAGGTCATCGCCTTCGAGAGCGGCGCCGGCGACGTCATCGACCCGCTCGGCGGCTCCTGGTACATCGAGTCCATGACCGACCGCCTCGAGGCCGAGGCGCGCGATTACCTGAAGACCATCGAGGACCTCGGCGGCGCCCCCGCCGCCCTCGAGCAGGGCTTCCAGCAGCGCGAGATCCAGGAGGCCTCCTACCGCTACCAGCGCGAGATCGAGGAGAAGGACCGCGTCATCGTCGGCGTCAACGACTTCACCGTCAGCGGCGAGGAGCCGCCCGAGCTCCTGCGCGTCGACCCCTCCATCGGCCGGCGCCAGGTCGAGCGCCTGCAGGCCCTCCGCGCGCAGCGCGACAACGCCGCCGCCGATGCCGCCATCGCCGCCCTCGAGGAGGGCGCCCGCGGCACCGAGAACCTCGTGCCCCTCATCGTCGCCGCCGTCGAGGCGCGCGCCACGCTCGGCGAGATCAGCCACGCCCTGCGCCGCGCCTGGGGCGAGTACCGCGAGATCGTGGTCGTCTGATGCCCGAGGACGACACCCGCAGCTTCGCCGACGACCGCCGCCGCTTGCTGGGCGAGCTGGAGCTGGAGCGCAATCAGCTCCTGCGCAACATCGAGACCTGCCGCATCCGCGACATCGAGCGCCCCATGATCGACGAGTGGTCCCTCAAGGACATCATCGGCCACGTCGCCAGCTGGGAGGCCGAGGTCGTCAGCGCCCTGCTCGACATCCAGGAGGGGCGTCGTCCCGCCATCCTCGACTTCGACGAAACGCGCACGGACGCCTGGAACCAGGACCACGTCGAGCGCAAGCGCAGCCTCACCTTCTGGAGCGTCCTCGAGCAGCTCAAGGCGGGGCGTGAGCGCCTGCTCGCCACCGTCGCCCAGTTCGACGACTCCGCCATCGGCGAGGAGGGGCGCGTTCCCAACCAGCTCCTCCATGTGGTCGCGAACCACGACCGCGAGCACTGGCACATCATCGCCGCCTACCTCGCCGGTATGCCCGGTGTGCGCGAAGCCAGCGCCGCCGGTACCAACTAGCACCCAGAGGAGCCCCATGCTCAGCAAGGTCCATCACGTTGGCATCGTCGTCCGCAGCGCCGACGACGCGCTCGGCTTCTACCGGGACGCGCTCGGCCTGCCCGTCAGCGTCGACCGCGTTATCGAGGACCAGGGGGTCCGCGGCGTCCTTCTCCCCTGCGGCACCGCCGAGATCGAATTGCTCGAACCGACGCGCGACGACACCGGCGTGGCGCGCTTCCTCGAGGGTCGTGGGGAAGGCATGCACCACGTCTGTTTCGAGTCGGATGACTGCGGCGCCGACCTGCGCGCGGCCGCCGGTGCCGGGGTCCAGCTCATCGACGAGGCCCCTCGCGCCGGGCTCGCCGGCATGATCGGCTTCCTCCATCCGAAGTCGAACCACGGCGTCCTCATCGAATACGCGACGCCCGTCGAGGAGGCCCACGTCGGCCCCAGCGACGAGGCCATCGGCCAGCGCATCGACCATATCGGCATCGTGGTGAAGGACATCCCCACCGCCGCCGCCACCTACGAGCGGCACTTCGGCTTCAGTCTCGACCCCGAGCTCGGCGGCCAGAACGACGCCCTCGGCATCGAGAACGCCTTCATGCTCGCCGGCAACGCTCACCTCGAATTCATCCGGCCCACCACCGAGGAAGGGCCGGTCGCGAAGTTTGCCTCCGAGCGAGGCGAAGGCTCGTTCCTTCTCTCGCTCGCCGTCTCCGACGTCCAGGGTGCCGTCGACTCGCTTCGCGCCTCCGGCGCGCGCGCCGGCGACCCCAACGGCCCGGTCGCTTTCGTTTCGCCCCGCTCGTCCTTCGGCGTCAACCTGCAGTTGGTCGAGCGATCCTGACCCCACGACACACAGGAGCAGCATCATGACGGCATCCCCAGACACCTCCACCGGGCAGAAGATCCGGGTCCTCATCGCCAAGCCCGGCCTCGATGGCCACGACCGCGGCGCCAAGATCGTCGCGCGCGCCCTTCGCGACGGCGGCTGCGAGGTCATCTACACCGGCATCCGCCAGACGCCCCAGATGATCGCCGAGGCCGCCCTCCAGGAAGACGTTGACGTCGTCGGCCTCAGCATCCTCTCCGGCGCCCACCTCGAGCTCTTCCCTCGCATCGTCGAGGAGCTCAGGTCCCGCGGCCTCGACGATGTCATCCTCTTCTGCGGGGGCATCATCCCCGAGGAAGACACCGACGCCCTTGAGGCGATGGGCTTCAGCGCCATCTTCCGCCCCGGCACGAACACCCGCGACATCGTGTCGTTCGTGTACGACAACGCCTCATCCGAGTGAGCGACCTGATCGAGCGATTCCTCGCGGGTGAGCGCCGCGCACTCTCTCGCATCCTCACGCGCGTCGAGAACGGCACGCCCGAGGGCCGCGAGTACCTGCGCCGGCTCTACCCTCGCTCCGGACGCGCTCACACCATCGGTGTCACCGGCAGCGCCGGCTCCGGCAAGAGCAGCCTCACCGGCGCCCTTGCTGCCGAGCTGCGGAAGCGCGGCCACGAGGTCGGCATCATCGCCGTCGACCCCTCCAGCCCCTTCACCCAGGGCGCCATCCTCGGCGACCGCATCCGCATGCAGGACCTCGTCCTCGACCCCGGCGTCTTCGTCCGCAGCATGGCCAGCCGCGGCGCCCTTGGCGGCCTCGCGCCGACCATCGACGACGTGGTTGCCGTCATGGACGCCTTCGGCTTCCCCTATGTCTTCATCGAGACCGTCGGCGCCGGCCAGGACGAGGTTGAGATCGCCGGCACGGCCCTTTCCACCGTCCTCGTCAACAACCCTGGCACCGGCGACGACATTCAGGCGCTCAAGGCGGGCATCATCGAGATCGCCGACGTGCTCGTCGTGAACAAGGCCGACCGCCCGGGCGCCGACGTGCTCATGAGCCAGCTGCGCGCGCTCCTCTCGCTCGCTCCGAGCGAGGGTCGCGACGTGCCCATCCTCTCGACCGTCGCCACCACCGGCGATGGCGTGCCCGAGCTCGTCGACGCCATCGACGAACACCGCGCCTGGCTCGACAGCTCCGGCGAGCTCGAAAAGCACCGGCGCCAGGAGGCGCGCCACCAGGTGCTCTCGGTCGCCCAGCGCATCCTCCTCGAGCGCATCCGCCGCGAGACCTCCGAGGACGTCCTTGCCGACCTCGTGGCGCAGGTCGCCGGACGCGGGCTCGACCCCCACACGGCCGCCGAGCAGTTGGTCGAACAGGGCGAACTCGTGTGAGCGAGGCCCGGCAGCGCATCCGTGCCCGGTTCCGCAAGGGCGAGCGCGTGCGCCACATCTCCCACCTCGACGTCCTCCGCTACTGGGAGCGCGCCATCCGCCGCGCCGGCTTGCCCCTCTGCTACTCGCAGGGCTTCACACCGCACCCCAGGATCGCCTTCGCGGCGCCCCTTCCTCTCGGCTTCATCGGCGAGGGCGAGATCATGGAGGTGCTCCTCGAGGAGCGGGTGCCCCTCGACCGCTTCGCTGCCGACCTGAGCACCCAGTCCACCCCCGACCTCGAGGTCCGCGAGGCGTTCGAGGTCGCCCTTGGCCTCCCCGCGCTCCCCACCCTCCTGCGCTGGGCCGACTACCGCATCGCCCTCGAAGGCGTGACCCCCGAGCACGCCGTCGAATCCGTGAACGCCTTTCTCGCCACCGAGACCTTCCCCTGGCGCCAGGAACGAGAAGGCAAGAAGGCGCGCGAGTACGACCTCAGGACCGGCGTGGCATCACTCATCACCGAGGATGTGGACGGCGCCGCGGCCCTCGATGCCCGCCTGAGCTGCGGGCAGGAGCTGACCGTCCGCCCCGAGCAGCTCGTCGCAGCCCTCTTCCCGACGGCGACGGTCGATCGCTACGTGCGCGCGGGACTCGTGCTCGAGGAGCCGTCCGCCGCCCTCCAGGCCTGGCGCGAGAAGGGGCAGTACGAATGAGGCTCTACCTCGTTCGCCACGGCGAGAGCACCTACAACCGCGATGGGCTCGGGCTCGGTCGTGAAGACCCTCCCCTCACCGACCTCGGCCTGCGCCAGACCGCCGCCGCCGTCGAGCGCCTCGCCGGCGAGCGCGTCGACCGCATCCTCACGAGCCCCCTGGAACGCGCGGCCGCCATCGCCCGAGGTCTCGCTGAGCGCACGGGCGCGCCCCTCGAGACCCGCGGGGATCTGATCGAGATGGACGTCGGTGAGACCGAGGGCCTCCCCTTCCGGGAGATGCGGGAGCGCTTCCCGGGATTCATCGAAGCCTGGCGCGCCCCCGACCCCACGGACGTCGTCATGCCCGGCGGCGAGAGCCTCGCGCAGGTCGCCGAACGCCTCGAACCGCTCGCCGCCGAGCTGCACGCGCTCCCCGATGAGGAAACCGTGGTCGCCGTCTCCCACAACTTCGTCGTACGCCTGCTGATCTGCCGGCTGCTGGGCCTCGAGGTCCCCGCGTTCCGCGCCTTCAGCCTTGATCTGGCCTCCGTCTCAACGCTCTCTCTTCGGGCCGGCCGGGCCTCCCTTCGCACCCTGAACAACCGCTGCCACCTGCCCCCGGACCCGGATACGCGAGCTTGAATCTTGAACAGGGCGCGCCTAATTTGGTCACATGCCTATCCCGGTGTTCACTAAGACCACCCTGTTTTTCGTGGTTTGCCTGCTCCTCACTGGCTACTTTGTGTACACCGCTTCCTCCGGGACCGTCCGTCAGCGCCAGCAGAACGAGGACCACGACGCCGCCCTCGCCGAGATCGAGGACCTCCGCTCCAGGCGCGACCATCTCCTCGCCGTGTACGACTACGTCGTCTCCGATGTTTACGTCGAGCAGGCGGCGCGACGCGAGCTCGGGTACGTCCGCGAAGGCGAGACTGCCTTCATCGTGTTGAGCCCCTTTCCACCCTCGGACGAGCACCTGTCCGGCGAGTGGTGGGAACGCCTCTTCCCCAAGTAGTGCCTGCCCGCACGTCCTCCGCCCTCGACCGTGTCCGGCGCTTCGCCGATCACGAGCGGCTCTTTCGCCGGCTCGAGAAGATCGTCGTTGCCGTCAGTGGCGGGGCCGACTCTGTCGCCGCGCTTCTGCTCCTGCGAAGGCTCGGCGAGGAGCACGGTTTCGAGGTCGTCGCCGCCCACTTCGACCATCACCTGCGCGACGACTCCGCTGGAGACCGTGCGTTCGTAAGCGACCTCTGTGAGCACCTCGACGTTCCCTGCATGACCGGCGAGGGCGATGTGCCCCTCGCCGCCGCCGAGATGCGTATCGGCATCGAGGAGACGGCCCGGCGGCTTCGCTACCAGTTCCTGGCGTTCGCCGCTGAGCGCCAGGGTGCGGGGGCGGTCGCCACCGGCCACACCGCCGATGACCACGTCGAGACCGTGCTGCACCACCTCCTGCGTGGGAGCGGTGTGCGCGGCATGCGCGGCATGCTGCCCAGCGCGCCCCTCCCCGGCATGCCCTCCCTGCAGCTCATCCGCCCGATCCTCCCCCTTCCCCGCACCGACACCGTCGCCGTCTGCAACGCCGCCGGCATCGACTACCGCGAGGACTCGACCAACGCGGAGCTTCACGCCACCCGAAACCGCATCCGCCACGTGGTCCTGCCCCGGTTGCGCGAGGAGAACCCGGGGGCGGACGCCGCCATCCTCGGGCTCGCCGAGAGCGCGCGCGAGATGTTCCGGACCGTCGAGCGGGCCGTCGACCTCGTCCAGCCCCGCGACCGCGCCCCCGGTTCCGTCGTCTTCGAGCGCGAGGCGCTGCGCTCGCTCGGCAGCGAAGCCCGGCTGCTCCTGGTCGAGCGCGAGGCGACCTTCCTTAAGGCCGAGGTCGACGCCAACCGCACTCGCCTCCACAACCTCGATGCCGTCCTCTCCCGGGGTACCGGTCGGGTCACCTTCGGGGGCGTGACGGTCGAGGTTTCCGCCGGTCTCGCGCGGCTCTCCGGCGGGAGCGAGGAGGAAGTCGTTCCGTTCGAGGAGCAGTTCGTGAACATCCCCGGCGTCACCCGGGCCGGCGAGCGCGTCCTCCAGGCCGCCACCGACCCCTTCCCCGACGACCCGACCGCGCCCCCCGCCGCCGCCGTCCCCGCCGACCGCATCGAGGGCGCCCTCCGCCTCCGCCCCCTCGCCCCCGGCGACCGCATGCAGTACCGGGGCTACCGTCGCAAGGTCGGCGGCATCCTCAAGAACGCTCGCGTTCCGGTGTGGGAGCGAGGCGACCTCGTCGCGCTCGCGGGCCTCGAGGATGTCGTCGCGGTGCTGGGCGCGAACGTCGCCATTGCTGATGGCGGCGAAGCCGATGACTGCTACTACTTCCGGGTCGCGCCGCCGCCTCCTTCCCCGCTACCACGCGTGGAGGAGGGCTAGCACTCCGCTAGGACGTAACGGAGATCGCCTGCCTGCTGTAGGTCCCTTCCGTGGCTTCCTGCACCAGGAAGCCACCGAGGTCGGCTCGCCCAATGCGTGTGACCTTCCCCGTGTTGGTGGCGGTCACGTCACCGGAGGATGGGTCATCGGTGAGGATGGCGGCGCGGACGATGGTCCAGTCGAGCCCCGTCGCCCTGACTGCCGCTTCCTGCGCCGTGTGATCGGCGTGGATGTTGCGCAGCAAGGTCTTGAACATTACACGTGAGAGCAATGGGATCTGGCTCCGGCTGTGACCCACGCCCGCAGCGGACAGGACCACCAGGCGCTCGACGCCGTGGCGGGCCATGCCCTCCATTACCGTCCTCGTGCCGCTGGTAAGCGTTGTCCTGTCGCGCAGCCCGTTGCTCCCCAGCGCCACGATGACCGCGTCGTGGCCGGCGATCGCCTCGGCCACGGCATCCCCGTCCCTGACGTCACCCTGTGCGAGACGCACGCCCGCCTCTGCGTCGATCTTGTCCGGCGAGCGGGTGAAGGCGGTCACCTCATGACCGTGATCCAGCGCGACTCGCCAGACGTGCTGCCCGGTCTTCCCGGTGGCGCCGAACACGATGAGCTTCATGGCGAGCCTCCCGCGCGGATGTCGCTGCGCTACCCCGTGGGGACGGCGGGTAGGACCTCCTCAATCAACCGCTGCGTCTGCGCATAGGCGTCCTCGTCGGAGTCGGCCAGTGGCCGCAGGACGAACTTGCTGATGCCGCAGGCGACGTACTCCTGCGCACGCGCCACGATTTCGTTCGCGCCGCCCACGGCGAAGAGCGCCTCCGGGTCGAGCGCGGCGAAGCGGCCGTACGCCTTCGCCGTACGCGCGATCGGCTCGTCGTCCCAGCTCCCGAAGCGGAAGGGGAAGCCCGCCCCGTAGTGGTCCTCGTCGATCGACCGCCCCGCCTCGGCTACCGCCGCCTTGATCTTCTGGACCACCGGCGCCACCTGTGCCGGCGTCTGGATGCCGGCCAGCCACCCCGTCCCCCGCAGCGCCGTCCGCTTGATCGCTGCGTCGCTGCTCCCCCCGATCCACACTGGCAGCGGCCGCTGCACCGGCCGCGGCGCGATCGAGGCTGCCTCGTACTGGAAGTGCTCCCCTTCGAACGTGACCTCGTCTTCCTCCCACAGCCGCACCATCAAATCGATGATCTCGTCGGCGATGGCCCCGCGGCCGCGCGGCTCCCGTCCCGTCGCCCGCCACTCGGGCGCGTTCAGGGCCCCGACGCCGAACGCCGGCAGCAGTCGCCCGTCGCTTAGATAGTCGATGGTCGCGCACTCGTTCGCGAGCACCAGCGGGTCGCGCAACGGCAGCAGCACGACGTTCATGCCGAACTTGATGCGCTCCGTCGCCCCGGCGACGGCCGCCATCGCCGTCATCGGTTCGAGCGCCATCTGTGGCCCCGCGAGCCGCTCGCTGAACCAGATCGAGTCGACCTCGCTCGCCTCGCACAGGTCCAGCCAGCGGAAGAACGACGCTGGTGTCGTCTCCGGCAGCAGTGCCGCCCCCAGCCCGATCCGTACGCTCATCGCGATGCCTCCGCGCGAATCCTAGCCCGTTGCGCGCTTTCCTACCGCGAGAGGCGCTGGAAGTAGTCGCGGATGCGAGCGTGCAGCCCCGCCTCCGCCACCACGAGGCCGCGGACCAGCGGGTTGGGCTGGTTGAACTCGATACGCTGCCCCAGCACGTCGGTCACCGTCAGCCCCTGCGCGAGGCAGAGGGCGGCCCCCGCCGCCACGTCCCACTCCTGCCGGGCGTACCACGTCACCACCACGTCTCCCTTCCCCGCCGCCACCAGCGCCAGCCGGTAGGCGACGCTTCCCACGCCCCGCGTCCGCGCCTGCCCGGGGAGCGGCGGGACCTCCCCCAGCCGGTCCTCCCCGCGACCCACCAGCGCGAGGTACTCTCCCTGCTGCCCGCTGCCGGGGCCGGCTTCCGGAAGTGGGTCCGGACAGACCGCCGTGTGCATCTCCCCCGTGGCGGGGTTGTGCACGACCCCGAGCGCGGGCCGTCCCCTCACGACCAGCCCCACCGAGATGGCGTACTCGGGGAGCCCCTGCAGGTACTCCCGCGTTCCGTCGATCGGGTCGACGATCCACACCCGCTCCCGGTCGAGCCGCTCCGCCGTGTCGTGGTGCTCCTCGCCCAGCCAGCCCGTGTCGGGAAACGCGCCCGTGAGCGCCTCGTGCAGGATCTCCGCCGCGTGGATGTCCGCCTCGGAGACGAGCTCGTAGCCGCCCTTGCGGCCGTAGCGCAGCCCCTCCTCCCGCATGCGCGCGACGTCCTCGCCCGCACGCGTCGCGGCCTCGACCGCCACCTCCAGCTCCCGCTCCAGCACCGCCCCACTGTGGGGGCCCCGCTTCATCGGGGCAATCGCCAAAGGCGGCGCCCACGTACACTACCTTCGATGCCGAACCGTCTTGCCGGCGAAACCAGCCCCTACCTCCTGCAGCACGCCGAGAACCCCGTCGACTGGTACCCCTGGGGTGAAGAGGCCTTCGCCAGGGCCCGCGCCGAGGACAAGCCGGTCCTCCTCTCGGTCGGCTACAGCACCTGCCACTGGTGCCACGTGATGGCCCACGAGTCCTTCGAGTCGCACGAGATCGCCGGCCTGATGAACGAGCACTTCGTCAACATCAAGGTCGACCGCGAGGAGCGCCCCGACATCGACGGCGTCTACATGACCGCCGTCCAGGCTCTCACCGGCCAGGGCGGCTGGCCCATGACGGTCTTCATGACCCCCGACCAGAAGCCGTTCTTCGCCGGCACCTACTTCCCCCCCGATGACGCCCACGGCCGCCCTGGCTTCCCCCGCCTCCTCCAGACCATCAGGGCCACCTGGGACGAGCGCCGCGAGGACATCGTCAACTCTGCCGAATCGATCGGCGAACAGCTCGCGGAGGCGGCGACCCGCTCGGCCCCGGAAGAGCCGTTCGATGCAGCCGTCGCCGGCGGCGCCGTGCAGGCCATGCTGCGCTCGGCCGACGAGGTCTGGGGCGGCTTCGGCACGGCGCCCAAGTTTCCCGCCCCCGCTAATCTCGAGTTCCTCCTCGCCCGCGCCGCCCGCGCGGACGACCCCGACCACGGCCGCATCCGCACCATGCTCGAGCGCACCCTCTGGGGCATGGCCAGCGGCGGCATGTACGACCAGATCGGCGGCGGATTCGCCCGCTACAGCGTCGATGTTCAGTGGCTGGTTCCCCACTTCGAGAAGATGCTCTACGACAACGCCGCCCTCGCGCGCGTCTACCTGCACGCCTACCAGCTCTTCGGCAACCCCGATCACGCCCGCATCGTGCGCGAGACTCTCACCTACCTCGAGCGCGAGATGCTCGACGAGGAGGGCGGCTTCTACAGCGCCCAGGACGCCGACAGCGAGGGCATCGAGGGCAAGTTCTTCCTCTGGACGGTCGACCAGGTTGCCGGTCTCCTTGGCGACGAGGCCGAAGCCTTCAGCCAGTTCTTCGGCGTCACGCGCGAGGGCAATTTCTACGACCCGCACAACCCCGAGCTCATGGGGCGCAACGTCCTCTCCCGCCGCACCGACCCCGTTCCCGGGGCGGGCGGCCTCGCCGCTGACGCTCTCTCCGAGCGCATCGAGGGGTGGCGGCGCACGCTCTTCGAGGAGCGCTCGAAGCGAATCCCGCCCGCGACCGACGACAAGGTGCTCACGTCGTGGAACGGCCTCGCCCTCGCCGCCTTCGCCGAAGCCGCCCGCGTCCTCGACGACCCCCGCCTGCGCGAGATAGCGGAGGCCAACGCCCGTTTCGTCCGCGAGCGCATGTGGTCCGATGGCGTCCTCCTCCACACCTACAAGAACGGCGTCGCGCGCATCGAGGGCATGCTAGAGGACTACGCCTACTATGGCCTCGGCCTCGTCGAGCTCTACCGGCTCACCGGTGAACGCGAGCACCTCGACTGGGCCAACGAGCTCGTTGATGTGATCGTCGCACGCTTCCACGACAACGAGAACGGCGGCTTCTTCGAGACCGCGGACGGCGCCGAGGAATTGCTCTTCCGCCAGAAGCCCCGTTTCGACCAGGCCACGCCCAGCGCCGCCTCCTCCACGGGACTCCTCGCGCTCACGCTCCAGCGCTACGGCCTCCGTACCGACGGCGAGAGCATCGCCCGCGAGGTGGTCGCCGGCGTCCAGTCCCTCATCCTCGATGCCGCCACCGGGTTCGGGGCCACCCTCCAGGGCATCGACCTGCTCGCCTCGTCACCCCGTGAGCTCGCCATCGTCGGGGAGCCCGCGGCGCGCGCGCCCTTCGAGCGCGTCGCCGCCGATCGTTTCCTTCCCGGCCTTGTTCTCGCTTCCGCCGCCGCCCCCGATGGCCTCCCCTTGCTCGAAGGTCGCGAGGCGCCGGAGGGAGGCGCTACGGCATGGCTCTGCGAGAACATGGTCTGTCAGCTTCCCGCCGGCTCCCCAGACGAGCTGGGCGCCCAGATCGACGAAGCCTTCCCGCCCATTCCCAGCAAATCTCCGGAGGCCCTGCCATGACCGCCCCCTCGCCCGTCCTCGAAGTCACCGACGAGACCTTCGCCGAGGCCGTCATCGAGGAGTCGAAGAACCGCCCCGTCGTCGTCGACTTCTGGGCCGACTGGTGCGGCCCCTGCCGCGTGCTCAGCCCCATCATCGAGTCCGTCGCCGCCGAGTTCGGCGAGGACGTGCTCCTCGCCAAGCTCGACACCGACCGCAACCCTGCCACCGCCGCCGCTCACCGCATCCAGGCCATCCCCGCGGTCAAAGCGTTCGTCGATGGCGAGGTCGCGAGCGAATTCGCTGGCGCCCTTCCCGAGGAGCACGTCCGCGCCTTCTTCGCCCAGCTCGTCACCTCGCCCGCCGAGGCGGCCGCCGCCGAGGCCGAGGACCTCGCCGCCTCCGGCGACCTCGCCGGAGCCGAGGCCCGCTACCGCGAGATGCTGGAGGAGGACGACGAGAACGCCGACGCCCTCACCGGTCTTGCGGTCATCCTCCTCGAACGGGGCGACCGCGAGGAGGCCGAGGAGCTGATCGGGCGCGCCGGCAACGACCGCCGCGCCAAGGCCCTGCGCCACCACATCTTCCTCGAGGAGTTCGCCGCGAAACACGATGCCGCCGAACTCGAGCAGGAGGCCCGGCTCGACCCCGACGACCCCCGTGCCCGCTACCGCTGGGGCGTGATGCTGGCCGCCTTCGGACGCTACGAGGAGGCCCTCGACGAGCTGCTCGAATCGGTCCGCCTCGACCGGCGCTTTGCCGACGATGCCGCGCGCAAGGCCGTTCTCGCCGTGTTCGACATCCTCGGCCTCGAGAGCAGCCTCGTGCGCGAGTACCAGCGCCGCCTCACCCAGCTCCTCTTCTAGGAGCCGCCGCTCTTCTCGCGCTTCGGCTTGCCTCGCCCCTTCCGCGAGGCGTCCGAAGCACTGGTCTATTGAAGGCCCACATAGGAAGATGGGCGTTCGAAAGTGACGGAGAGTCCCGAAATTATGATCATTCACATGGTCGAAGGCGCTACGGACGAGCAGACCGAACGCGTGATCGATCGCATCGTCGGCGACTACGGGCTCCAGTGCCAGACGATGGTTGGCGCGGGGAGCATCGTCATCGGTGTCAAGGGGATGGCCGGCATCATCGATGAGGGCCGCGTCACCGAGCTGCCGGGCGTCGACCGCGTCATCCGCATTACCGAGAAGTACAAGGACGCCAGCCGCAACTTCCACCACGAGGACACCATCGTCGACGTGAACGGGACCCTGGTCGGCGGCGGCAACCTGACCATCTTTGGCGGCCCCTGCGCCATCGAGACCGAGGACCAGGCCGTCGAGTCGGCCCTCATGTCCCGCGACGCCGGTGTGGACATCCTCCGCGCCTTCGTCGACAAGTCCCGCACGAGCCCCTACGACTACCGCGGCCTCGAGATCGCCCGCGGCCTCGACATCGTGAAGTCGATGAAGGCCGCCACGGGCCTTCCCGTGGTCTGCGAGCTCATCGATCTGCGCCACCTCGAGGCGTTCCTTGAGGCCGGTATCGATGTCATCCAGATCGGCGCCCGCAGCGCCCAGTACTCGCCCCTGCTCGAGGAACTCTCCCGCATCCGCACCCCGGTTGTGCTCAAGCACGGCTTCGGCAACGACCTGAACGAGTGGCTCTGCGCCGCCGCCTACATCATGTCCGGCCTCGATCGGGCGGGGAACCACACCGGCGCCGGCAACCCGAACGTCATCCTCTGCTACCGCGGCATCCGGTCCTTCGAGTCCGAAACCCGGTTCGCCGCGGACATCTCGATGATTCCGGTGGTTCGCAGCAAGTCGCACTTGCCCCTCATCGCCGACCCCTCCCACAGCTCCGGCGACCGTTCGCTCGTCGAGCGCGTCTCCTACGGCTTCGTAGCGGCGGGTGCGAACGGGCTCGAGTTCGACATCCACTGCAACCCGGAAGAGGCGCTCTGCGACGGTCGCCAGGCCGTGCGCGAGGAGGCGGGCCGCATCGTGACCCACGCTCGCAAGATCCACGCCCTCCTCGCCGAGAACGGCGTCGACAGCGGCATGGCGGCCGCGGCGGCCGCCGTCTCGAAGTAGCCGGGCTGGTCGCGTACCGGTGCTCCTGAAGCGCGCGACGCTTGAGGGCATCGCCGAGGGCGGCATCACCCTTGCCTTCCGCCGCTGGAAGCGCCCCACCGTTCGCGCCGGCGGCGAGTTGCGCACCTCCATCGGCGTCCTCGGCATCGACGCGGTGGATCCCATCGTAGAAAGCGACATAACAGAACGTGACGCTCGCAGCGCCGGCTACCCCGCTCGAGACGCGCTCCTCGCCGACCTGAACCGTCGCACCGAGGGCGACCTCTACCGCGTCGCCCTCCGCCTCGCCGGCGACGACCCTCGAGCGGGGCTGCGGGAACAGGACACCCTCGACGCGGAGGCCGTCGCGGCCATCGCCGAGCGGCTCGACCGCTTCGATCGCTCCAGCCGGCACGGCCCCTGGACCGAGGCCGTCCTCCGCCTGATCGCGGACTCGCCCGGCACGCGCGCCCCCGACCTTGCCGCCTCCCTCGGCCGCGAGACCCAGCCCTTCAAGCGCGACGTCCGCAAGCTCAAGGAGCTCGGGCTCACCGAGAGCCTCGAAGTCGGATACCGCCTGTCGCCCCGCGGCCGCGCCTGGCTCGCCACCCGCGACGGCCAGGGTTAGCCGCTACTCCCCATCCATCGAGAGGTCGCGCTCCACCTCCCCGCGCGCCAGCTCCCCGAGCCGTTCGGGCAGCTCCCGCGCCCCGAAACGCCAGGCCACCGCCTCTTCGAACACCTCCGCCGTCTCGGTCGGCACGCCCCCCTCGCTCGCGAGGATCCACGCCCCCGCCAGCAGCCGCAGGTGGTACGCCGCCGCGCCCCGGTACAGCTTGTTGTCCGCCTCCGCCGCCTCCACCGCCAGCTCCCCCGTGACCCGCTCCGCCAGCGCCTCCGCCGGCCCCGCCACCAGCGGGTCCGCGTCCACCGTCCGCCCGAACGAGGTCATCAGCCGCCCGTAGTTCTCCTCGGTAATCAGCGGCCGCCGCCGGAAGAGACGCATCGCGCCATCATAGCGAGCGCCGCTCGCGTACCCTGAGCCCATGCGCGAACGCGTCACCGGCATCATCGTGGCGGGCGGCCTGAGCCGCCGTTTCGGCTCCGACAAGGCCTCCGCCAGCCTGCGCGGGCGACCCCTCCTCCAGTGGGTGCGCGACGCCCTCGCCCCCGTCGCGGACGAGATCGTGGTGGTCACCGCCGCCGGGCAGGCGCTTCCCCCCATGCACCCCGCCATCCCCGTCACCGTCGTTGAGGATCGCGAGCCGGAGCGCGGCCCCCTCGCCGGCCTCGCCGCCGGATTCGCGGCCGCCGCCTGGCCCGTCTGCTTCGCCGCCTCCTGCGACGCCCCTCTCCTGCGCACCGATGTCGTCGAGCACGTCGTCGCTTCCCTGGGCGACCACGACGCGGTCCTTCCCGAGGTGGGCGGCTTCCAGCAACCCCTCGCGGCCGCCTATCGTCGCGAGCCATCGCTGGCTGCCGCCGAGGCTGCGCTCGCCAGGGGAGGCAACAAGGTCATCGACGCCTTCGCCGCTCTCGATGCGCTCACCCTCGCCGAGGACTCCCTGGCTCGGGTCGACCCCGACCTCCGTAGCTTCCGCAGCGCCAATACCCCCGACGAGCTCGCCGCCGTCGCCGCCCTGTTGGACTCGCCGCCGCGGTCCGCCCCCACCCCGGCTCGCCGCAAGCGGACCCGGCCGCGCGGCAAGAGCCGCCGCCGCCACTAAGCACGGTCCTGCGTACAATCATCGGTCGGCGCCCTGCGATGGGGCGGATCGAAAGGACACAGGACACATGAAGGTTGGCAGCGGGTTCGGCGGCGGCTGGCTCACGGACGTAGAAACGGGCGCGATCCGCGCCGAAGAACTTGGATTCGACTTCGCGAACGTCGCCGAGACGGCCCACGACTCGATCCTCTCCTCCACCCTCGCCCTGAGGTCCACCGAGCGCATCGAGATCGCCACCTCCGTCACGATCGCCTTCCCCCGCGCTCCCATGATCCTGGCCATGCAGGCCTGGGACCTCCAGCACCTGAGCAAGGGCCGCTTCTCCCTCGGCCTTGGAAGCCAGGTGAAGGGTCACAACCAGCGCCGCTTCAGCGTTCCCTGGGTGCCCCCCGCCCCCCGCATGAAGGACTACATCCGCACCCTCAAGGCCATCTGGAAGTCCTTCCAGACCGGCGAGAAGCCCGACCACGTCACCGAGCACTACCAGTTCACCCTCATCAACCCCAACTTCAACCCCGGCCCCATCGAGTACCCCGAACCCAAGGTGATGCTCGCCTGCGTCGGCGCCGGCATGGCCCGCGCCGCCGGCGAGGTCGCTGACGGCGTCTACCCCCACGGCTTCATGACCGACAAGTACATGCGCGAGGTCGTCCTCCCCAACATCGCCATCGGCCTCCGCCGCTCCGGCCGCACGTGGGAAGACATCGAGCTTTCCGGCGGCGGCTTCACCGTCTTCGGCGAGAACGAGTCCGAGATCGAGCAGGGCCTCGAGGCCCTGCGCCAGCCCATCTCCTTCTACGGCTCCACCCGCAGCTACCACGATGTCTTCGAGATCCACGGCTGGAAGGACCTCGGCATGGAGCTCCATTCCCTCTCTCTCGCGGGCAAGTGGGACGAGATGCGCCGCGTCATCCCCGAGGATGTGCTCCGGGGCTTCGCCCAGACCTCGACCTACGACAACCTCCCCAACTTCATCCGCGAGAACCGCGAGTACGCCAGCCGCGTCGGCTTCGGTATGCCGACCAACACGCCCGAGCAGCGTGAGCGCTTCGCCCACATCCTCAGCGAGATCCAGAATGTCGAGGTGTCCGGCGTCCCCCGCGGGCTCGAGGACGCCGTCCTCCCGGCCGCCGCCTCCTGAGCTCCGGCCCCGTGGCCGAGCCCAGGGATGGCCCCTACGTCTGGCTCACCTGGCTCGCTCAGTGGATGAGCGGGCAGAACACCTGTGAGTGGGCTGTCTGGTTCAAGGCGCACTGGCTTGACTATGAGCGCGTCGAGGATGAGACGGACTGGGCCGCCTATCGTGCTCGCCACACCAAGCTCCTGCGCGAGACTCATCGCGCGCTGAACGCCGAGGGCTACCGGGTGAAGCGCGAGAACCAGAACCGGTTCACCTATCGCCACGAGCGTTCGGACGTAGTCGTTGGTGGGAAGCCCGACCTCGTGGCGCTGGGCGAGCACGACAACATCGTCCTCGACACCAAGACCGGCAGGGCCCACGACTGGCACGAGTTCCAGGTTCTGATCCCGATGGCGCTTCTCCCCCAGTCGAACCTGGAGGAGCACCGTGAGCGTCGCTTCCGCGGCCGCCTCGTCTACGAGGACGGCGCCGTCAGGGACTTCGATCAGCGCCAGGCCGACGACATCCTTGAGCAACTCCCGTACTTTCTCGAGGTCCTCGGTGGTCCCGAGGAGGCCGCCATGCGAGTGCCCAGCTGGCAGGAGTGCCGCTACTGCCCCATTAGCAAGACGCACTGCCCCGACCGCATCGAGTCCCCGCCCGCGGGGGAGTGGGAGCAGTAGCTACAGCCGCCCGGGGTGCCCCGGATGGTCATCCGGGCTCGCCTCGACGCCCGGCGTGAAGCTGCCGATGCCCACCACCTCGCGCCGCGCGAACAGCCACTCCCCGTCGACCTTCTCGACTTCGTCCACCCAGCGTCCCCAGTAGTGCGTGTGCTCCATGGAGCCCTTGATGCGATGGAAGGCGTACACGTACGACTGCGCCCGCGCCGTCGTCGCGCCCGTGAGCTCGATCTGCACGTTCGACAGGTGGTGGCTGGTCGCGTGGAACCCCGCGAGGATGCCCGTCAGCCGCTCCGCGATCGCCTCGCGGCCGCGGTAGTCGCCCCAGTACACCCCGAGCCCGTCCGGAGCGAAGCAGGCCGCTGCCCCCACCGGGTCGTTCGCGTCGATGCGGTCGGCGTAGCGCACCATCAGGCGCTGGATGGCGTCGCGGTCCAGTAGGTCGCGCAGGGCGTCGGCGTCGCTCATGTCAGCCCTCCCGCGGCCCCCGGTACTGCCGGTTGGGCCAGACGAAGTCGATGTACGTGCGCGCAATCTTCCACTCGCCGTCCACCTTGCGGTACACGTCGTCGTAGATGCCCATCAGCATCAGCGGGTTCTGGTCGGCCGGACCGCTCAGCGAAAGGTCGAGCAGGTACCAGCGCGCCTTCGCCGTGTCGGGGCCCGTCAGTTCGATCCACTCGTTCGTGTTCGCGTGCATCGCGCCCGTGAACTGGCCGGCGTCGCCGCTGAACTCCTCGTAGCCCGCGCGAATCCGCTCCTTGCCCACCCAGTCGCCGCCGTAGTTCGGCCCGAACTCGCAGACGGCATCGTCCGTGAACAGGTCCATGAGGCTGTCGATGTCGGCCATGTCGAAATAGTGGGAGTAGAGGATGCGGACGCGCTTGATCGCCTCCACCTCGAGTAGTTCCTCGACGGTCAGGGGTGCGGTCGATGCCATGCGGGGGCCTCCTTGCGGCACGGGAGTCGCTCGTGCGCGCGGTAGCCTAGCACGGCCTCGAGCGCCCCGGTCAGCTTGCGACGAGCCTCCGCAACGACCTCCGCAGCATCGTTCCCATCCCTCGCGGCGAGAGCGCGAACACGACCCCGAACATCAGGACCGAGGCCAGCACAATCGATGGCCCCGTGGCCACGTCCACGTAGAACGAGAAGTACAGCCCGATGACCACCGCCAGGACGCCGAGGACCGCGGACGCCAGCATGATCAACGGTATCCGGCGGACCAGCAGCGCGGCCGTTGCGGCCGGGGCGAGGAGCATCGCCAGCACCATCACCACCCCCACCAGCCGGAAGGCTGCCACCGCCGCCAGCGCCACCAGCACCATCATCCCCGTCCGCACGAGCGCCACCGGCACGCCCGCGGCCGCCGCCATCGTCGGGTCGTACGCCACGAACAGCAGCTCCCGGTAGAAGACGGCCACCGCCACGACGACGACGGCGGCGAGCGCCCCCATCACGATGATGTCCTCGGTGGGAACCGTCAGGATGTTGCCCACCAGGAAGGATCTGAGCTCGAGCGTGTAGTTCCGCGTTCCGCTGATCAGCAGCACGCCCAGGGCGAAGAGCCCCGTGAACAGCAGCCCGATGGCCGTGTCCTCACGCAGGCGTGCGCGCGTCAGGAGCGAGACCCCCACCGCCGTCGCACCAGCCACCCCCGCTGCCCCCAGGCTGATCGCGATCGACCCGCCGCCTGCCACGAAGGCGATCGCCGCCCCCGCAATCGAGGTGTGCGCGACAGCATCCGCCAGGAACGCCAGCCCCTTGATCACGACAAACGCGCCGACGACGGAGGAAGCCAGCGCCACCAGCACCCCGGCCAGGAGCGCCCGCCGCATGAACTCCTTCTGCCAGGGGTCGGTCAGCCAGTCCATACCCGCCACTAGCCAGGCGTCGGCAAGCCAGTCCATGCCCGTCCTTACACGCGGCCGTGCTCGTGGTCCCCGTGGGGGTCTTCGTGCTCGTGGTGGTCGTGGGGCGACAGCGCCAGGCTGCGGCCTTCCGCCCCCATCACCAGCACATGCCCTTCGAACGTCCGGTTGAGCATTTCCTCCGTGATCGTCGTCGCGGGCGGTCCGTACGTGACGACCTGCCGGTTGAGGAACAGCGTCAGGTCGCAGCACTCTGCCGCGCAGCCGATGTCGTGGGTGCAGAACAAGACGCTCGCGCCGTCGGCCGCCAGCTCGCCCACCAGGTCGATCAGCTCCTGCTCGGAGCGCGCGTCGAGGCCGGCGGTCGGCTCATCCAGCAGGAAGAGCTCGGGTTCCCTCACCAGCGCCCGCGCGCAGAGCACGCGGCGCTGCTGCCCCCCGCTCAGTTCGCCCGCCTGACGGTCGGCGAGGTGGTCGACGGAGAGCCGCTTGAGCGCCGCCATGATGCGGTCCTGTTCCTCCGACCGGCGCCGGAACCGGTCGAGTCCGAACGCCCTCCGGTAGAGGCCCATCGCCACCACCTCCCGCACCGTCGCGGGGAAGTTCCAGTCGATGTCCTCCGCCTGGGGCATATAGCCGATCTGCCGCCGCACTGCCCTCGGCGCGCCGCCGAGGACGCAGACGTCGCCCTCCCACGGCTCGATCAGGCCGATCAGCGTCTTGATCAGCGTGGTCTTGCCCGAGCCGTTCGGCCCCAGCAACCCCATCACCTTCCCCTGCGGCAGCGAGAAGGTCACGTCCTCGATGGCCCTGTGCCCGCGGTAGCCCGTCGTCAGGCTGTTGACCTCGATGGCGGGAACCACCTCGCGCTAATCCGCGATGCCGTTGGCGATGGCTCGGAGGAACTCCACGTACGTTGGATACTCCTCGGCCAGCGCCCCGGAGGGAATCGTGCGGACCGTCGTGCCCGTGTCGCGGGCGATCTGCTCGATCACGCGCGCACTGAACTGTGGTTCGCTGAAGATGTAGGGGATCCCCAGTTCCTCGATGCTCTCCACCAGCTCGGTGATTGCCGACGCGCTCGGCTCCTCTTCGGGACCTTCCACGACGAAGCCCAGGATCGTCAGACCGTAGCGGTCCGCGAAGTACCCGTAGGCGTCGTGGAACGTCACCAGGTAACGCCGCTCCTCCGGCAGCCCGGCGAGCTTCTCGCGGATCTCGTCGTCGAGCTCGCGCAGCTCCGCGATGAAGTTGGCCGCGCGCTCGGCGTAGTAGTCCGCCCCGTCGGGATCGAGTCGTGACAGCTCGTCGCGGATTGCCTCGACGGCCTGGATGGTGAGGTCGATGTCCATCCAGAAGTGCGGGTCGAATTCGCCATGGGCGTGGCCGTGCTCGT
>JAJDUR010000083.1 GCA_022826585.1 Dehalococcoidia bacterium | reverse complement strand
GATGTCGTCGATGCCGTTCTCGGCGCAGGCTTCGCGCTCCGAATCCTTGATGGGGCGGGAGGCGTCGCTAATCTGGGTCTCGCCGCGGCAGAACTTCTCGAAGCCGCCGCCGGTGCCGGAGAAGGCGACGTTCACGCGCACATCGGAAACGTGCCCGAACTCCTCGGCCATCGCCTCGGCGATGGGGAAGACCGTGGACGAACCGTCGATGCGGATCTCGCCGGAGAGATCGGCGTACGCTTCGTCCCCTTCGTGGTCGTGGTCATCCGCTTCCGCCGCCTGGGCAGGCGCCTCGTCGGCTTCTGTTGCCGCGGGCTCGGAAGTCTCGCCTTCGTCGTCGTCGCCGCATGCGACCGTGACGAGCGCAAAGGCTGCCAGGCCGGTGATGAGCAGCAGCAGCCATCGCCGCTGCGCCGAGCTGAGGATTTTCTTCTGCAAGGTCACGGACGTGTGATGCCCCCTGAGTGATTTGCCGGGCTGTTCGGCGCCCGGCTCTCGTCGGGAGGGAAGCTAGTCTCCGGGGCTTAAGTGGGCGTTAACACACCCGTTTCGCCCTGCCTCTGCGGGCCAGAGCGTACGATCGCCCCTGCGCGCTTATGGCTATCAACGTCGTCGCTCTGCTCGTCGCCCTCTTCGCCGGCTCCATACCCTTCTCCTGGCTCATCGGACGCTATCGCTACGGGGTCGACCTCCGCACCACCGGTGACCACCACGTCGGGTCCGGCAACCTCCTCCAGGTGGGCGGCATCTCCGCCGTCCTCGTCGCCACCATCCTGGATCTCCTCAAGGGCGCCGTCGCGATCACCGTCGTCATCGCCATCACGAGCGACGAGTGGGTCGTGCTCACCGCCGGCGTCCTTGTCGTTCTGGGACACGTCTTCCCGCCGTGGCTCTCCTTCAAGGGCGGCCGCGGAGCTGCCCCCGCCATCGGCGTCGCCTGGGCGCTCTTCCCTCTCGCTGGCGTCGCCATGCTTGGCGTCGGCCTCGTCGCCCTCGTCGCTACCAGGCAGACCGTCGCGGGCATCGCCGCTGCCGTCATCGCCCTCGTCGTCGTCGCCTGGTTCATCGACGGCGACCTCAGCCGCCTCCTCTTCGTGGGACTCCTCTTCATCAGCGTCGGCCTCAAAGACGCCTTCGACCGCCTCCTCCCTCGCCGCTCCTCCGGCTAGGCCGGGAATCCCCAATTCAGACAGGCTCCGGTCCGCCGCCTTCCTCGGCCGCGCGCCAGCGCGGCGCTCTTCTTGTCTTCAGTCGCGCGTCAGCGCGACGCTCTCCTCGCGACCAGCGGCAGCGAACGCACCCCGCGATGCTGCAGGCTCGGCATCCGCGGGAGGAGCGCCCCGCCGTCCGCGCGCCGGATGTCGCCGAACCGCGCCAGCAGCGCCTCGATCGCGATCGCGCCCTCCAGCCGCGCCAGCGGCGCTCCCAGGCAGAAGTGCGTGCCGATCCCGAACGTCAGGTGCCGGTTCGCGTTCGCCCGCCGGATGTCGAAGGCATCCGCCTCCGGGAACACCGCCTCGTCCCGGTTCGCCGAGCCGAACCACAGCACCGCCTCCTCCCCCGGCTCGATACGCGCCTCACCCACAACCGTCGGCGCTTTCGCCCGCCGGGACATGTACTGCGCGGGCGCGCTGTAGCGCAGCACCTCCTCGATCGCGTTCGGCGCCAGCGACGGGTCCGACCGCAGCAACTCCAGCTGCTCCGGGTGCTCCAGCAGCGCCAGCACCGTGTTTCCGATCAGGTCGCGAGTCGTCTCGTTTCCCGCCACCAGCAGCAGGATCAGGAGGTGGATGAGCTCGTCCTGCGTTAGCCGCGACCCCTCCACCTCCACCCGCACGAGATCGCTGGTGAGGTCGTCCCGCGGCTCCCGTCGCCGCGCCTCGATCAGCTTCGTGAAGTACGACCGCAGGGCCGGAAACGCGCGCCCGCCCAGCGGGTACCGCCCCGGCCCGCGTCCCCGCGTCTCGATCGCGATGATCGCTTCGTCCGACCACTGCTTGAACTTCGCCCGGTCGCTGCTCGGGACCCCCAGGATCTCCGCGATCACGATCACCGGCAGCGGGTGGCTGAACGTTTCCACAAGGTCGAACCGCCCGTTCCCCGGGACGGTCTCGAGCAACTCCTGCGCGATCTCGCGGATGCGCGGGGCCAGCCGCTCGACCGTTCTCGGCGTGAACGCCTCCGCCACCAGCGACCGCAGCCGCGTGTGCTCCGGCGGGTCGCTGTTCAGCAGCCCGACGGTGCGCGGCAGCCGTTCGCCCGTTTCCGGGTCGAGGTCGTACTGCCCCGCCCGTGGCTCCATCGTCCAGTGCTCGTGGTCCCGCGAGATCTCCACGCACTGGTCGTGCCGGAACACGAACCACACCCCGTGCCCCCGCCCGAACTGCGCCGCGACCCGCCCGTGGATGCGCCCCACCTCCTCGCCCCACGCCCCGTCTCGGGCCGTGTCCACTCGCAGCGGGGTGTGCTCCCGCCCCCACGCGTAGAAGTCGTACGGGTTCGCGAGGAACGGGTCGTCCTCGCGCCAGGGCGCCTCCGAGGGGGTGAACGTCTCCGCCATGCCGCCCTCCGGACTCGATTCTAGCCCCGCCCGCTAGCTCCGGTCTGGCGCCGGACGCCCCTTGATCGCCTCAATCTCGACGATCCGCTCCCTGAACCGCCAGAGACCGTCCTCGCAGCGCTGCACCGTGTCGCGGTAGCGCCCGAACACGAGCACGTACGGCTCCTCCGTCTCGTCCTCGTCCAGCCGCGTGAAGAAGCTCTCCACCCTTGCGGTGTCCCCGTTCACCTCGATCCGGGGCTGCACCATCATGTGCTTGTGCCACGTCTCCGGCGCCCGCGTGTGCGTCGCGATGAACGCCGCCAGCGCCTCCCGCCCCTCGATCCGATTCCCCACCTTGTCGAAGTCCGGCGGGCGGCGCATGTCGAACGCGCCGTCCTCCGTGAAGCAGTCGACCCACTCCGCCTCCAGCCCGTAGTCGATGCTGTGCGCGTACCGGTACATGTTCGCGACCACGCCCCGCTCGTCCTCGAGCGCGCCCAACCGCGCCTCCACCTCCGCCAGCCGCTCCTCGGTGCTCGCCATCGCGTCCCCCCGCCCGGCCCGTGCGCCGGTCGCGCGGACCCTAGACGAAGGCGTAGACGACTGTCGAGTAATACGTCAGGGCGGCGAGTGACGTAAGCAGGTGGAAGAGCTCGTGGTAGCCGAACACACCCGGAAACGGATCCGGTCGGCGGCGCGCGTGCACGACACCCCCGACGGTGTAGAGCACTCCGCCCGCCACCAGTAGCGCCAACAGGGTCGAGGACGCTGACGAGGCGAATGGCGCGATCGCCAGCAGACCCACCCAGCCCAGCCCCAGGTACAACGCCAGGTTGATCCACGGGGGAGGCGCCGGGTTCACGGCTCTCGAGGCCACCCCCACCGCCGCCAGCCCCCAGACAAGCGAAAGGAGGGGAATGCCCCAGCCGTTCTCCAGCAGCACCAGGCAGAACGGCGTGTAGGTACCTGCGATCAGCACGAAGATCATGGAGCGGTCCATCCGCTGCAGGATCGCCTCCCCTCGCTCGACCAGGTGATAGGCGCTGCTGGTCGAGAAGAGCAGCAGCATCGACACCCCGAAGATCGCCCCGCCCACGTATTCCCGGGGGCGGTCGGCGATCAGGAGGAGGACAAGCAACGCAGCCGGAGAGGCCAGCGCTATCAGCAAATGGAACTGGCCTCGGAGGGCAGGACGTACCTCAACCATCACCCTTCCAGCGTAGCCGCCGGCGGGCCAACTCCGGGGAAAGCCACTTTGGCCATCCCAGGGGGTACGATCGCGGCAATGAACACCGCATTTCGAACGTCGCGTGCCGCCCGATAAGCCCGAGCGCCCCCGCGACGAACTCGGCCGTCCCCTTCCCGCGGGCTCACACAACCGCCTCGCGGTCGACGCCCTTGATGGCCTCTCTGCCGCCGAGGCCAATGCGCTCGCCCTCACGCATTTCGATGCGGGCCGGTACTTCCTCGCCCACGAAGCCTGGGAAGCCGCCTGGATCGAGAGCAAGGGCACGGTAAGCGAGGCCCTGTTCAAGGGACTCGCCCAGCTCGGAGCGGGTTACACCCATGCCGCTCGCGGCAACGCCGACGGCATGCGCGCCCTGCTGGCGCGCGCCCTCGACACCATCCGTGAAGCGCCCGGTCCTGCCTGGGGTTTGGATCTCCTCAGGCTCCGTTCGCTCGTCGAACGCGACCTCGATCGCGTGTGGAACCTCGGGGCGGACGCACCCCTCTTGCCGGTCGATCCCTGGCAGCTACCCCGGTCCTGACTCCGCCAGTGACGCGACCGGTGGCTCCGGGTGCGAGTGCATCCGCCGCAGCTTCGGCTGCGTCAGCAGGAACACCGCTCCCACCGCCACGCTCGCCGCCCCGCAGAGCGAGAACCAGTACCCGGCCCCGAGCCACGCTGCCCCGAGGCCGCCCAGCAGCCCGCCGATGGGCGTCCCGCCCAGCATGATCAGCGTGAAGATCGCCATCACCCGACCCATCACCGGCTGCGGCGTGTACGACTGGATCAGCGTCAGGTTCAGGTTCGTGAAGACCCCCGCGCTCAGGCCCGTCAGGGCGAGCAGGAGCGCCGTCAGCAGGTAGCTGTGCGAGAACCCGATGACGATCGCGAAGGCGCTACTCGTCATCAGGGCGCAGATGAACCAGCCCCCGGCGTTCCGCAACCCCCCGCGCACCGAGGCCAGGGCCAGCGAGCTGCACGTCAGGCCGATTCCCAGGTAGGCGAACAGCCAGTTCACCCCCGGGCCATCCGCGTCGAGTTGCAGTTGCGCCACCCTCGGCAGGAGCGTCGCCCACGGCCCGTTGATGACCAACGAGGTCACCAGCAGCAGGGTGAAGAGCGAACGGATGTTGTCGTTCCTGACGATGAAGCGGAAACCCTCGACGATGTCGACCGCCATCACGCGAAGCGTGGAACCCGCCGCCACGGCGGGAGCGAGAGCGTGCGCTGGGATGCGCAGCGGGATGAGGAAGATCAGCCCGGCCCCCATCAGGATTGCCTGCAGCGCGAAGTTCCCTTCGAGCCCCGCGATTGCCATTGCGACCCCACCCAGCGCCGGGCCTGCCATCTGCGAGACCGTCTGTCCTGCACTGTTCAGCGTGATCGCGTTCATCAACCGGTGCGAGGGCACCACCGCCGGGATGAGCGCCTGGCGCACCGGCTGCCCTATCGCCACCCCCGTCCCCACGAACAGCGCCATCACCAGCGCGAGCCGCAGCGTCATCAGGTCCATCCAGAGCACAATGGCCGTCAGCAGGGCCCCCGCCAGCACGATGACCTGGCTCACCACCAAGAGCATCCGCCGGTTCCAGCGGTCCGCCAGCACGCCCGCCGGAAGCGAGAGGAAGAACACCGGGATTCCCAGGGTGAAGGCCATCAGCCCCAGGTAGACATCCCCCGCCTTGAGGATTTCGATCACCAGCCACGCAAACGCGACCCGCTCGATCCCCTGGACCAGTGCATAGCTGAAGTTGTTCGCCCACAGCAGGCGGAAGTCCCGGATCTCGAAGGCCGCGAACGTCTGCCGCGTGAGAACGCCCCGGACCTGCTGCGCGATGCCGATCGTGGCCACCGGAAGACCTCCGATGCGTGGCCGCGCGCCGATGCTACCCCGATCCGGCGTCCGCCGGAGCCGCCACCGGCGTCTCCGGGTGCGACGGCATCCGCCGCAGGCTCGGCTGCGTAATCAGGAACACCGCCGCCACTGCCGCCACGGCCGCGCCGCAAATCGCGAACCACGCGCCCGCGCTCGTCCACTCCGCGCCCAGGCCCGCGAGCAGCCCCCCGAACGGCGACCCGCCCTGCAGCATCAGCGTGTAGATCGCCATCACCCGTCCCATCACGTCGCCCGGCGTGTGCGACTGGATCAGCGTCAGGTTCAGGTTCATGAAGAAGCCCGCGTTGAAGCCGCTCAACACCATGAACACGACCGTCAGCGGGTAGCTCTCCGAGAGGCCGATGCCGACCGCCAGGCTGCCGCCGATCACGAGCGTCAGGCTGAACCAGCCGCCCGCGTTCGGGATGCGCGGGATCGAGGCGAGGATGAGCGAACTCACGATCGTGCCCACGCCCATGAAGGCGAACAGCATGCTCGTCCAGAACGCCCCCTGCTCGAGCTGCATCTGTCCGATGCGCGGCAGCAACGCCTGCCACGGACCCATGATCACCAGCGCCGAGGCCAGCAACAGGATGAACAGCACGCGAATCTCCGCGTTCTTGAAGACGATGAAGCGGAAGCCCTCGCGGATGTCGTCCAGCATCACCCGCAACGGCGAGCGTTCGCCGGGCGTTACGGGCCTCGCCACAGCCGCCGCCGCTCGCTCGGGGATCCGCAGCGGGATAAGGAAGAACACGCCGATGCCCACCAGCACCGCCTGAAGGCCGAAGCTGCCGCCGATGCCCCACAGCGCGATCGCCGCCCCGCCAAGCGCCGGCCCCGCGATCTGCGAGACGTTCTGCCCGAGGCTGTTGAGCGTGATCGCGTTCATCAGCCGCTCGGGCGGCACCACCGCCGGGATGAGCGCCTGCCGCACGGGCTGCCCGACCGCGATGCCCACGCCCGCGAAGAGCGCCATCGCCATCGCCAGCCCCACGGACATCACCCCCGCCCAGATCAGGACCGCCGTCAGCACCGAGGACGCCAGCACCAGGAACTGGCTGGCGAAGAGCAGCACGCGCCGGTCCCAGCGGTCGGAGAGCACGCCCACCGGCAGCGCCAGGAATAGCACTGGCACGCCCAGTGCGAAGCTGATCGCCCCCAGGAAAAAGTCCCGCGCCAGCAGCGCCTCGATCACGAGCCACGGGAAGGCGAACCGCAGGATGCCCTGCACCAGCGCATAGCTGAAGTTGTTGGCCCAGAGCAGCCGGAAGTCCCGCAGATCGAAGGCCGCGAACGTATGCTGGCCGAGGCCGCCCCCAGCCCGCCGGACGGGACCCGCCCGCGCGTCGCGCTCAGTCGCTTCTGCCAATCCCCCCACCAGCGCGGACGCGGCTCTTCTGACGCTGTCGCGAACGTCAACGTACGCGCCCCGCCGGTGGCGGGCAAACCGCTCGCCGCCCCCAGCGCGTACCATGCCCCCGCCCGAGGACGGTCATGACAGACCCCACCGACACCGCCTCTGCCTCACTCCCCCTCGAGGGCATCCGCGTCTGCGACTTCTCCTGGATCGTCGCCGGGCCCCAGTCCACCCGCATCCTCGCCGACCTCGGCGCCGAGGTGATCAAGGTCGAGAACGAGGATCACCTCGACACCGTCCGCCTCATGCCCGGCGAGCCCGGCCCCAACCGCCGCGGCATGCACAACAACTTCAACCGCAACAAGCTCAGCATCACCGCCAACCTCGGAAACCCCCGCGGGCGCGAGCTCGTCGAGCGCCTCATCGCCGTCTCCGACCTCGTCGTCGAGAACTTCAGTCCGGGCGCCTTCGCCCGCATGGGCTTTCCCTACGAACGCCTCCGCGAGATCCGCCCCGACATCGTCTATCTCTCCGTTTCCGGCTACGGCCACGCCGGCCGCGACTCCTCCTACGTTACCTGGGGACCCACCGCCCAGGCCGTCTCCGGCGCCACCGCCGTCTCCGGCCTCCCCGACCAGCCCCCCGCCGGCTGGGGCTTCTCCTACCTCGACCACACCGCCGGCTACTACGCCGCCGTCGCCGCCCTCATGGCCCTCTACCACCGCGCCCAGACCGGCGAGGGTCAGCACGTCGACCTCTCGCAGGTGGAGACGGGCATGCTCATCCAGGGCCTGAACATGCTCGACTTCCAGGTCAACGGGCGCCCCTCCGAGCGCATCGGCAACCGCTCACGCTGGCCCGCCGTCGCCCCCCACGGCATCTACCCCTGCGCCGGCGACGACCGCTGGATCGCCATCGCTGTCGAGGACGACGCCTCCTGGCGCGCCCTCTGCGCCGAGCTCGGCCTTCCCGCCCTCGCCGCCGACGAGCGCTTCGCCACCAACGAGGCCCGCGTCGCCAACCAGGACGTTCTCGACGCCGCCATCGCGTCCTGCACGCCCGAGCGGGAGGCACACGAGTTCATGGAGGCGCTCCAGGCCCGTGGTGTCCCCGCCGGCGTCGTCCAGACGATGGAGGATCGCATGGAGCGCGACCCCCAGCTCGCCGACCGGGCCTTCTATCCCACCGCATCCCACCCCGAGCTCGGCGACCATCGCTTCGAGGGCGTTCCGATGCGCTTCTCGCACGCCCGCTGGCGCCTCGACCGTGGCGCCCCGCTCCTCAGCGAGCACACCCGCGACGTTGCCACTCGCATCCTCGGCTACAGCGATGCCGAGTTCGAGGGGCTCGTCGCCGAGGGAGCCGTCTGATGCCCGGACCCCTTGCCGGCCTCACCGCCCTCGAGATCGGCGACCGTGGCGAGGTAGCCGGCAAGCTCCTCGCCGATGCCGGGGTCGAGGTCATCCGTGTCGAGCCCCCGGAGGGCGCCCGCACGCGCCACACCGGCCCCTTCGTCGACGATCGCCCCGACCCGGACGCCAGCCTCCGCTTCGCCTACCTCAACACCAACAAGCGCGGCGTCACCCTCTCGTTGTCGGAAGGCGAGGACGCGGACCGCTGGCGAGCCCTCGTCGCCCGCTGCGACCTCGTCATCGATAGCACGGAGCCGGGCGCGCTCGACGCCCTGGCCCTCGGTTACGAAGCCCTCGCGGATGAGTCCCCCCGCCTTCTCTGGTGCGCGATCACGCCCTTCGGTCTCACCGGCCCCCGCCGCGACTGGGCCACGACCGACCTCGTCAGCATGGCCCTCGGCGGCCCGCCCATGAGCACCGGCTACAGCGACCACGACCTGCCGCCCATCCGCGCCGACGGCGAGCACTCCTACTGGATGACCGGCGAATACGCTGTCGCCGGCATCGTTGCCGCCCTGTTGCAGCGCACCCTCACCGGCCGCGGACAGCTCATCGATGTCTCCATCCACGAGGCCGTCGCCTGCACCACGGAGGGCGCCTTCGAGAGTTGGGAGTACCGCCGCCGCATCAACAAGCGCCAGACCGGCCGCCACTCCGCCCCCGACCCCACGCCCCCTTCCCAGTTCCTCAGCGGTGATGGCCACTACATGCAGATCCTCGGTGGCGGCGTTCCCCGCCGGAAGCACCTCTATCCCCTCCTCCTCGAGTGGCTCGATGAGCACGACGGCGCCCAGGACCTCCACGACCCCGCCTACAGCGCCGCCCTCTACGACGGCGAAGGCGACACCGCTGCCGCCAACCGGCACGTGGGCGAGGTCATCCGGGACTTCGTCGCTACCCAGCCGGCCGAGGCGTTGTACCGCCGTGGCCAGTCGATGCACCTTCCCTGGGGCATCGTCCGCTGGCCCGAGGAGAACCTCGACGACCCCCACTGGGACGACCGTGGCTTCTTCGTCGAGGCGCCCGTCCCCGGTTCAGACGAACCCGCCCGCTACCCCCGCGCCGGCTACCGCTTCACGGCGACCCCGGTCGAGTTCCGCCGCCCCGCTCCCCGCCTCGCCGAGCACAACGATGAGGTCTTCGGCGAACTCGAGACCGGCTGAGCCCGCTACCCACCCCGCTTTAGCCGCGTCCTCGCCAGGAACGCCTCGAATTCCTCCCGGTTGTCGCTTGCGACCGCGGCGAGCTGCCCGATGTCGATCAGGTGCGACTCCGTCCTCACGACGAGCGTCCGCAGCAGGTCCGACTCCTCGCACGGCGCTTCGTGCTCGATCGCGTCGTACCCCTCAAAGGTCCGCGAGGTCGTGGTGATGTCGGCCAGGTCGACGTCGTGTACCCGCTTCCAGCGGTCTGGCACGTCGTCGACCTCCCCCGCGCCCCGCACGCGGATGGCGAACGCCGACGCCCCCTCCTTGCGGAAGAGGACCGCGTAGTCGGCGGTCGAGAGGCGCTCCCAGCCGTTGCCCGTCAGATCGGGGATGCCAAGCTGCCCCTCGTCCCCCAGCCAGACTCGTGGCTGCTCCCCTGCTTCCGTCATGCGGACCTCCCTGGCGCGATAGACTACCGCCCGCCGAGGCCCGGGGACGGGTCGCGGTGGTCTGGAGGCCTTGATGGGCAGGTTGGATGGAAAGGTGGCGCTCGTCACGGGCTCCGCGCGCGGACAGGGCGAGGCCGAGGCCCGGCTCTTCAGCGCCGAGGGCGCCTCCGTCATCGTCGCCGACGTGCGCGAGGAGGAGGGCACGAAGGTCGCGGCCGAGATCGCCGAGTCGGGCGGCAGCGCCGAGTTCGTGCTCCTCGACACCACCCAGCCGGAGCAGTGGCAGGAAGCGGTCTCCCACGCGGTCTCCAGCTTCGGCAAGCTCGACGTCCTCGTGAACAACGCCGCTATCTGGCGGGGCGAGGGTGGCATCGAAGACATAACGCCCGAGAACTGGAACGACCTCTTCGACGTGAACTGCAAGGCCGGCTTCCTTGGCATGAGGGCCGCCATCCCCGAGATGCGGCGCGCCGGGGGCGGCTCCATCATCAACGTCGGCTCCACCCTTGCGATGCACGGAGCCATGACGAGCGCCGCCTACTCCGGGGCCAAGGCCGCGCTCGCGCTCATCACCCGCTCCGCCGCCCTCCAGTACGCGCCCGAGAACATCCGCGTCAACATCATCCACCCCGGCTCCATCAACACGCCCATGCTCCGCGAGGGCACCCACGGACGGCACCTCGACATCGCCAACCGCATCCCCATCGGACGCCTCGGCGAGCCCATCGACATCGCCTACGGCGCCCTCTACCTCGCCTCCGACGAAGCCTCCTTCGTCACCGGCATCCAGCTCGTCATCGATGGAGGGACACAGGCCTGATGACTGCCGAGATTCTCGTCGAACGCAATGTCATGGCCCCCATGCGCGACGGCGTCCGCCTCGCAGCCGATATCTACCGCCCCAACGACGACGCCCGCTACCCCGTCCTCGTCCACCGCATCCCCTACGACAAGTCCATCGCCCAGAACATCGGCAGCCAGATGGTGAACCCCATCGTCGCCGCCGAGCACGGCTATGCCGTCGTCGTCCAGGACTGCCGCGGCTGCTTCCAGTCCGAGGGCATCATGACCCTCTACGCCGACGAGCGGAACGACGGCTACGACACCATCGAGTGGGCCGCCGTTCAGCCCTGGAGCAACGGCAGGGTCGGTGTCTACGGCTCCTCCTACATGGGCGTGACCACCCTCCAGGCCGCCGCCGCCGCCCCTCCCCACCTCGAGGCGGCCATGGCCTACCTCACCGCCGCCAACCTCCACGATGGCTGGGTCTACAGCGGCGGGGCGTTCGAGCTCAGCTTCAACCTCGGCTACACCCAGGGGCGCGCCCTCCCCGCCATGATGCGTATGGGCGTCGACCCCGACCGCCAGCGCGAGCTCCGCCGCCAGATGGCCGAGGGCGCCGCCGACCGCGCCGCCTTCCTCCGCACCATGCCCCTCAGCGAGACCCCCGTCCTCCGCGAACGCGACATCCTCCCCTACTGGCACGAGTTCATCGACCACGACGGCTACGACGACTATTGGAAGGAGCTCGACGCCCGCGCCGATCTGATCCAGGTGCCCGTCATGCACATCGCCGGCTGGTACGACCAGTTCCTCAAGGGTCACCTTGGCCTCAACCTCGGCCTCCAGGACCACCCCGACGAGCGCATCCGCGAGACTCACCGCTTCATCGTCGGCCCCTGGGACCACAACTCGTACATGGGCTACAACCTCTCTCGCGCCGGCGACCGCGAGTTCGGCGGTCGGGCCATCAGCGGCGTCGCCGCCGTCAGCGACATCCTCCTCCAGTGGTTCGACCACTGGCTCAAGGACGAGGACACCCCCCTCATGTCCCGGCCCCGTGCCCGCTGGTTCCTCATGGGCGACCGGAACGAGTGGCGGGAGAGCGACACCTGGCCTCCCCCCAGTACCCCGGCGCGCTACTACCTGCACAGCGGCGGTCATGCCAACTCGCGCCACGGTGATGGCGCCCTCTCCACCGAGCCCCCCGGCTCCGAGGTGCCCGACAGCTACAGCTACGATCCCGAGGACCCCGTCCCCACCATCGGCGGCCGTGTCTTCGCGACCGTCACCGGGCCCGGCGGCGTCCGCGACCAGTCGGAGGTCGAGACCCGCGACGACGTGCTCGTCTACACCTCCCCGCGCCTGCTCGAACCCCTCACGATCGCCGGCAACATCACCGTCGACCTCTGGATCGCCAGCAGCGCCCCCGACACCGACTTCACCGGCAAGCTTGTCGATGTGGAGCCGGGCGGTTACTGCGCCGTCGTCGCCGACGGCATCCTCCGCGCCCGCTTCCGCAATTCCTTCGAGGAGGCCGAGTTCCTCGAACCGGGCGAACCCACGCAGCTCACCATCGACCTCTGGGATGTCGCCTACACCTTCAAGCCGGGCCACGCCCTCCGGCTCGAGATCAGCAGCAGCAACTTCCCCCGCTTCAGCCGCAACGCCAACTCAAAGGTCCGCCCCGAGTTCGCCGGCCCCGAGGACGTGCGCGTGGCCGTCCAGCAGGTGTTTCACGATGCCGAGCGGCCGTCCTGCCTCACCCTCCCGGTCCTGGACGATGGGGCGGAGGGCTAGCATCGCTGGCCGGACCCGCTAGGCTTTGTATCCGTAGAACCTAGGAGTGCCCGTGTTTGTCCCCCCCGAGAGCCGCTGGTCCGTCCCCTTCGACGGCTCTTTCGATGTCCGCGCCCACGCCACGGCCCCGCCCGAGGCTCCCCCGACCAAGAAGGAGTTGCGCTCTCAGCTCAAGGCCGTCATCAAGGAGATCGATGAGCTCCAGTACCGGCTGTTCGTCGAGGACAGCCGCTCCCTCCTCCTCATCTTCCAGGCCCTCGACGCCGCCGGGAAGGACAGCACCATTCGCTCGGTCTTCCGCGGCGTGAACCCCGCCGGCCTCCAGGTCACCGCCTTCGCCGAGCCCTCCTCCCTCGACCTCGACCACGACTTCCTCTGGCGCACCAACCGGGTGCTACCCCAGCGCGGCCGCCTCGGCGTCTTCAACCGCAGCTACTACGAAGAGGTTCTCGTCGTCCGCGTTCATCCCGAACTCCTGGAGCCCCAGCGCCTGCCCTCGATCGACAACCTCGACGAGCTCTGGGAGGGGCGGCTGGACTCCATCCGCGACCACGAGGCGCACCTGGCCCGCAATGGCACCACCGTCCTCAAGTTCTGGCTCAACGTCTCCCGCGAGCAGCAGGCCGAGCGCCTCCGCGCGCGCGTCGAGGGTCGCGAGAAGCAATGGAAGTTCTCCATGTCCGACGTGCGCGACCGCCGCCACTGGGACGCCTACCTCGACGCCTACCAGTGCGCTCTCAACGCCACCTCCCGTCCCTGGGCGCCCTGGTTCGCCATCCCGGCCGACAACAAGCCCTACATGCGCCTTGCCGTCGCCGAGGTCATCGCCGCCACGCTTCGCGCCATGGATCCGCAGCTCCCGCGGCTCGAGCCCATTCCCCCGGAGGAACGCGAGCGCATCCTCGGCCTGCTGGACGAGTAGGAGCGGCCGCGTAGCGGGCAACGAAAAGGGCCTCCCGAACACTCGGGAGGCCCTTCATTGTGGTCTGGTAGCGGGGGAGGGATTCGAACCCCCGACCTTCGGGTTATGAGCCCGACGAGCTACCACTGCTCCACCCCGCGCCGATGGCCCTGGTGGACCTTCGCACTGAAGAGCGATGAAACCGCGTCGATTCATGGCGAGCCTCAATTGAGGTCAAGCCCTCGACCATTAGTACGCCTCAGCTGAACACGTTGCCGTGCTTACACCTGGCGCCTATCAAACAGGTAGTCTTCCTGTGGTCTTACTCCCTTGACGGGATGGGAAGTCTCATCTTGAGGTCGGCTTCGCACTTAGATGCTTTCAGCGCTTATCCGATCCGAACATGGCTACCGGGCAATGCTCCTGGCGGAACAACCCAAACACCAGCGGTTCGTTCACCCCGGTCCTCTCGTACTAGGGGCAACGCCTCTCAAACTTCCTGCGCCCACGGCGGATAGAGACCGAACTGTCTCACGACGTTCTGAACCCAGCTCGCGTACCGCTTTAATGGGCGAACAGCCCAACCCTTGGGACCTACTCCAGCCCCAGGATGCGACGAGCCGACATCGAGGTGCCAAACCTTGCCGTCGCTATGGACGCTTGGGCAAGATAAGCCTGTTATCCCCGGGGTAACTTATATCCGTTAAGCCACGGCCCTTCCACTCGGTACCGTAGGATCACTTTGACCGGCTTTCGCCCCTGCTCGACTTGTAGGTCTCGCAGTCAAGCTCCCTTGTGCCAATACACTCGACAGGTGATTTCCATCCACCCTGAGGGAACCTTTGTGCGCCTCCGTTACATTTTGGGAGGCGACCGCCCCAGTCAAACTGCCCACCAGACACTGTCCTCCTGCTTGATCAGGAGTTAGAAAGCAAACCACAGAAGGGTGGTATTTCAAGGTTGGCTCCACCATGTCCGCAAACACGGCTTCATAGCCTCCCACCTATCCTACGCATCTAAGGCCCACTCCCAGTGCCAAGCTGCAGTAAAGCTCCACGGGGTCTTTTTGTCCTGCCGCGGGTCGGCCGCATCTTCACGGCCAATTCAATTTCGCCGGGTCCTTCGTCGAGACAGTGCCCAGATCGTTACGCCTTTCGTGCGGGTCGGAACTTACCCGACAAGGAATTTCGCTACCTTAGGACCGTTATAGTTACGGCCGCCGTTCACCGGGGCTTCGGTTCGAAGCTCTCACCTCTCCCCTTAACCTTCCGGCACTGGGCAGGCGTCAGCCCCTATACGTCAGCTTTCGCTTTTGCAGAGACCTGTGATTTTGGTAAACAGTCGCCTGGGCCTGCTCACTGCGGCCCCCTACCGCTCACCGGGCATGCCGGTTCACAGCCGAGGGCGATCCTTCTCCCGAAGTTACGGATCCAATTTGCCGAGTTCCTTAACGAAGGTTCTCCCGTTCGCCTCACGGTACTTACCGCCACCTACCAGTGTCGGTTTGCGGTACGGGCACGTTGGCAACTGGCAGCGAGGCTTTTCTCGCCGGCTTGGGCTTAACCCCGTCGCTTTGACAAAAGTCTCTACTTCTCCCGAGTCCTCAGCTTGGCCCGGAGGTGGATTTACCTGCCTCCGGATGCCTACGACTCAGAAACGGACCATATCCATTAGGTCCGCGGGATCTACCCTTCCGGGTCCCCCCTCTGCGTTAAAACGCGACCATCGTGGTGCTGGAATACTAACCAGCTGTCCATCGCCTACGCCTCTCGGCCTCGGCTTAGGCCCGACTAACCCTACGCGGACTGACCTTCCGTAGGAAACCTTAGGTTTACGGCGGGTGCGGTTCTCACGCACCTTACGCTACTCATGCCGGCATTCTCACTTCGCTCCACTCCAGGGCGCCTCGCAGCTACCCCTTCTCTGCTGAAGCGAACGCTCCCCTACCGCCATCCGACTAATCGGATGACCCACAGCTTCGGTGTCACGCTTAGCCCCGTTGAATTCTCGGCGCAGAACCACTCGACCAGTGAGCTGTTACGCACTCTTTAAAGGGTGGCTGCTTCTAAGCCAACCTCCTGGCTGTCTTTGCAATTCAACATCCTTGTACACTGAGCGTGAACTTTGGGACCTTAGCTGGTGGTCTGGGCTGTTTCCCTTTCGACAATGAAGCTTATCCCCCACTGTCTCACTCCCGGACTTTGTCCGACGGCATTCGCAGTTTGGTTGGGTTTGGTAGGCGGTAAGCCCCCTAGCCCATCCAGAGCTCTACCTCCGTCGGAGATTGTTCCAAGGCTGCACCTAAATGCATTTCGGGGAGAACGAGCTATCTCCTGGTTCGTTTGGCATTTCACCGCTACCCACAAGTCATCCAATCGTTTTGCAACACAAGAAGGTTCGCGCCTCCATCCGGTTTTACCCGGACTTCACGCTGCCCATGGGTAGATCACCAGGTTTCGCGTCTACTCCACGCCACTCATTCGCCCTGTTCGGACTCGCTTTCGCTACGGCTCCATGACTGCGTCACTTAACCTTGCGACGTAGCGTAACTCACCGGCTCATTCTTCAATAGGCACGCCGTCACTCGTCGTAACGAGCTCCGACTGCACGTAAGCACACGGTTTCAGGATCTCTTTCACTCCCCTCCCGGGGTACTTTTCACCTTTCCCTCACGGTACTTGTCCACTATCGGTCACCAGGAGTATTTAGCCTTGGGAAGTGGTCTCCCCAGATTCCCACAGGGTTTCACGTGTCCCGTGGTACTCAGGTGCCTGC
>JAJDUR010000043.1 GCA_022826585.1 Dehalococcoidia bacterium | reverse complement strand
GGGGGGGGGGGGGGGGGGGGGGGGGGGGGGGGGGGGGGGGGGGGGGGGGGGGGGGGGGGGTTGGGTCGGCGGGGGGGGAGGTCTCCGGGGTGGGAACGGGGGTCTCCGTGGCAGCTGGGGCCCCGGTGGGAGCCGGCGAGGGGGTGGCGGTGGCCCGGCGGGTCGTCTCCGGAGCGCGGGTGGCGGCGGGGGTCGCGGTGGATGTGGCGGCGGCTTCGGGTTGCGGGGTGGCCTCGGCGGTGGTGGCAGAGGTGGGGGTGGCCGCCCCGGCGGCGGCTGCGGTGGCTCGCGGGCTCTCGGTGGGGCGCGAGGCGGCCGCGGGCGTGGCGGTCGCGGTGGCGGGGGACTCAGTCGCGGTGGCGTCCCCGGTCGCGGTGGGGGACTGGGTGGGGTCAGGGGCGGGGGCGGGCGAGTCGCCGCCACCGCAGGCGACGAGGACCGTCACCACGGCGAACGCGAGGAGCAGTGCGGCCCAGCGCATGGACCTATCGTGACGGAACGGGCGGGGATGCGCGAGAGCGCGGGGAAGGGGGCGGTAAGGGCCACGAGCGCCAAGGCGCGGTTCGCGGGACAATGGCGGGGTGCGCGGGGGACGGCTCGTCCTGATCATGGTCGTGGCCGCGGCTTGTTTCGTGGTCGTGTTTCAGGTTCTGAGCCAGCTGGAGTAGGCCGCTGGTGCGCATTGACGGCACGGGGAACCGCCTCGACACTCGAACGGCGGAGGCCCCATGAGGCATCTGGGTCGACGCATCCGCCACCGCCCCCTGGCCCTGCTGCTGGGCATGGTTGCGCTGCTGGCGCTGGCCGTGGGAAGCGCGAACGCGACCGTGCGGCCGCCGCACGAGCTGGAGCTGCCCTACCAGCTCAACGCCGCGCTCTCGCCGGAGAGCCGCGAGAACACCAGCCTGCTCGTGCAGAACAACAGCCCCCAGAGGACCACGATCGTGATGGACTTCTACACACCGGCGGGAGTGCTGATCCCGGCGGCGAGCGAGATCCATCCGGACGTGCCCGCCTGGGCGACGCGCACGTTCGACCAGAAGCTGAGCCGGGGACTGCTGCCAGGATTCCGGGGGGTGGGCGTGCTCTCGAGCGACCGGCCCCTCAACGCACTGCTGCTGCGGGAGGTCTCGGGGCCCGGCAGCGTGCGGTCGTACTCGATCCACAACGCGCACGTGGCGAGCATGAACCGGGTGGCGCTTCCCTACGTGGCGAACCGTCTGCGGGAGGGGGGAAACGGGCAGGTGCTGAACACGCGCTTTTCGATCGCGAACGCCGGGCTGCAGGTGGCCTGCGTAACGATCACGTACGAGCTGCTGCCGGGCCGGGGGAGCGCTCCCGACGTGGGAGGCGTGACCGTCGTCAGCGCGCCCTCGAGCGAGAGCTGCCCCGAGGGCGGGCACGAGATTCCGGTGGCGGGCCAGCTGACGCTGACGCCGCAGGCGGAGAGCCTCGCCCTGGCCATGCCGGCGTCGACGGGGAACTCGCTCATGAGCGTCCTCGTCGAATCGACGCAGCCGGTGACGGTAGCGGCCGATATCTACCGGGGGGACGCCGGCAACGCGCAGCTCGGCTCCTACAACGGCTTCACGATCCACCGCGATGGGTCGAACCAGGACGACATCTCGAAGAACATGGTGATGCCGCTGGCGCAGAAGGGTGTGGGGGGCTACTGGACCCAGTACGCCATCACGAACCCGTGGAGCGAGCCCGTCAGCGGCAGCATCGTGTACCGGGGCACGGTCGCGGGCGCGCCGAATCGGGAGGTCGAGGTGACGGTCGACTTCACGGTGCCGTCGAGGGGCGGCATCACCCACAGCGTGTACGACAGTGACGCGATTCCCGCGGGATTCTCGGGGTGGGCGCTGGTGAAGGCGGAGCTGCCCGTGGCGGCGCTCCTGCTACGGGCGAAGGGAGGGAGCTCGGAGCACGCGTACGCGGCGGCGAACGGGGTGCCCAGGGGGCGCACGGCGGAAACCGCGAGGTTCCCCCTGATCTTCCGGAATGCTCACGGAGAGGGGAACGCGAGCGGGTACAACAGCTGGGTGGGCATCGCCGTGGCGGACGGTGGGACGGCGAACGTGCGCATCGTGGCGGTCAACAACCCGCCTAGCTCGGGGGCGGAGGGCTGCGAGAACCTGCGGCTCTACCGGACCACGCTCACGGTCACCGGGTCGTACTTCTTCGACCAGGCCTCGGACGACAAGAACGAGACGGGGCTGGGGGACGTCCCGGCGTGCATGTTCGGGGCCATGGCGATCACGAGCGACAAACCGATCGCGGCGATCGGCGGGGTCACGTCCGACCTGGAGGTGGGGGACAACGACGGCATGTACAACGCCTTCCCCTAGGGATCAGGCTCCACCGGCGCCGTCGGGATAGCCCGGGAGGGGAACAGGGAGACCGCTCTCCGGATCCTCAAGGACGATCATGGGGACGCCGAAGACCTCCTGGAGGGGCTCCGGGCGGAGCACCTCGGCGGGCGGGCCATCGAAGGCGACGGACCCATCGCGCATGCCGATCACGCGCTGCATGAAGCGCCCCGCGAGGGCGAGGTCGTGGAGGACGGCGACGATCGTCATGCCCTGATCGTTGAGGCGGCTGAGGAGGGCCATGATCTCCACCTGGTGCTGCACGTCGAGGAAGCTGGTGGGCTCATCGAGGAGGAGGACGCGGGGCTGCTGGGCAAGGGCGAGGGCGACCCAGGCGCGCTGGCGTTCGCCCCCGGAGAGGCTGCCGAGGGGGCGAGCGGCGACATCGTGCACGTCGGCCGCTTCCATGGCCCAGGCGACGGCTTCGTGGTCGGCGGGGGTGGCGCGCTGGAGGATGCCCTGGTGGGGGGCGCGGCCACGCCAGACGAGCTCCCGGACGGTGATGTCGACGCCCTCGGGGTGTTCCTGGGGGAGGACGGCGAGGCGGCGGGCGACGGCGTTGGGATTGATGCTGCGGATGTCCTCGCCATCCAGGAGCACGTGTCCGGTGGTGGGCTTGAGGAGGCGGGAGAGACCGCGCAGGAGGGTGGTCTTGCCGCTGCCGTTGGGCCCGACGATGGCGATGAGCTCGCCGCTCTCGAGGTCGAGGGAAATGTCGTGGACGGCGTCGCGACCGTTGTAGCGAAGGCTGAGGTGCTCGGCGGAGAGTCGCACGGCTACACCTTGAACCGCACGAGGTAGAGGAGGAAGGGAGCGCCCAGGGCAGCGGTGATGATACCCATGGGGATCTCGGAGGGGCTGATGACGAGCTTGGCGACGAGGTCGGCGGCGGTGACGATGATGGCGCCGACGAGGGCGGAGGCGGGGATGAGGAAGCGGTTGTCGGAACCGGAGATGTAACGGGCGAGGTGGGGGCTGAGGAGGCCGACGAAGCCGACGAGTCCGGCCACGGCGACGGCGGAGGCGGTGAGCACACCGGCGACGACGAGGACGGCCAGGCGGGTGCGGTCGGCGAGGACGCCGAGGCCGGTGGCGACGTCGTCGCCCAGGGAGAGGACGTTGAGGCGGCCGGAGAGGGCGAGGGCGGCGGCGAGGGCGGGGATGGCGTAGGGGAGGATGGAGCGGAAGTCGGCCCAGTCGGAGCCGTAGAGGCCGCCGGCGAGGAAGCCGAGGGTGGTCTGGAGGAAGGTACGGACGCTCGCGAGGAGGGCGACGGTGATGGCGCCGAAGAGGGCGGAAAGGGCGACGCCGGCGAGGGCGAGACGCACGGGCGAGACGGCCCCGCGGTAGGCGACGATGAAGAGGATGCCGGCGCCGACGAGGCCGCCGATCATGCAGGCGATGGCGATCCCCCACTGGGGGATCTGGGGGCTGATGGAGATGGCGATGGCGCTGGCGAGGCCGGCAGCGGCGGTGAGGCCGAAGATGGTGGGGTCGCCGAGGGGATTGCGGGTGACGCCCTGGAGGAGGGCGCCGGCGACGCCGAGCGAACCGCCCACGAGGATGGCATCGAGGAAGCGGGGGAGGCGAATGTGGCCGACGACGAGCCCGGAGGAGGAGTCGGAGCCGGCGGTGAGGCCGCTCAGAGCTTCGCCGGCGGAGAGATTGACGGCGCCGAACATCATGGTGAGGAGGCCAATGAGGGCGAGGGCGAGCACGCCCGCGCAGGCGAGGAGGAGGTGGCGGCGGGGACGTCCGCGGGGCACGGAGAGGGACGAACCCACCCTCGCCTCGGCCGTGAACCCCGCCATCGGTGGCCCCCCGCTTACTGCTCGCTACCGGCGATGGTGTCGACGACGACGGCGAAGGCCTCGACAACGCGCGGGCCGGGCGCCTGCACGAAGAGGTGGACGTCGAGCTCGACGACGCGCCCGTTGACGAAGGCCTGCAGGCCGCTGAAGCCCGGGAAGAGGCCGAGCATGCCGCTCAAGCGGGGGGCGGGCGGGGGAGCGGGCGTCACCGTGAAGATGTAGTCGGGGTCGAACTCCAGCATCACCTCGGGGGCGAGGCGGGTGAAGCCGGGGAAGGGGCCGGAGTCGGGCAGGTCGCTGGCGGGGTTGGAGATTCCAAGCGCTTCCAGGATGGAGCCCGCGTAGCTGGTCACCTTGGCGCCGTAGAGGACACGGTCGCGGTCCCCGATAAGAAGGACGGCGGTCAGGTCGTGTCCGGCCAGGGCCTCCCGGGCTGCGGTGCGGGCGGCCTCGATGGTTGCGGCGGCGTCGGCTGCGGCGTCGGGCTGGTCGAGCACCTCGCCGAGGAGGGCGAGCCCGGTCAGCACGTCATCGACGCTGGCGGCGCCCGCATAGATGACGGGCACGCCGAGTCCCTCAAGGGCGTCGCGAACGGCGGGGGCGATGTGGATGGTGTAGTCGGCCACGATGAGGTCGGGCTCGAGGGCGAGCATCGCCTCCGGGTTGGGCTGGTAGGCGCTCCCGACGTCGGTGGCCTCGAGGGCCTCGGGGGGGTAGTTCACGGTCTGGGTGCGCCCCACGACGGTCCCGCCGACGGCGTAGACGAGCTCGGTGGCGGTGGGACTGACGGCGACGATGGCCTTCGGGAGGTCGGGGATGGTGACGGTGCGGCCGAAGAGGTCGACCACGTCGCGGGGGTAGCCGGGGGCGGGCGGGGGCTCGGTCGGCTCCGCCGCGGGGGCTTCGGTCGGCTCGGGGGTGGCGGCAGGCGTGGGGGCGGCGGTCGGGGTGTCTGTGGGCGCGGTCGCATCGGTGGGCGCGGTCGTGGGGGCGGGGTCTTCGTCGCCGCCACAGGCCACGAGGAGGGCGGCGCTCATGAGCGCCACAAGGGACAGGGCGAGAAGCAAACGACGCCTTCTCGGGAAAAGCTGCAAAACTGTCATTTTGGGTGTTTCTTGTCCTGGGTGTGGGAGATTTGCCGGCCAATAGTAGGGTTCGAGAGGGCAAGTGGCAACCGACGACCGAGGGGGCCGCCCGGGCAGCCGCCGGAGGCGGTTCTGAACGCTCGCTTTGGGGCAGGTTGGGCTACAGTGTTCGGGCGGCTCCAGCGGCGGAAGCCCGGCCCGAGGAGGGTCCGGCCGTCGCGGGGGAGCGGACGGACGGCAGTCGTGACCCAGCAGCAACCCTTCCCCGGATCGGAGTTCCCCAGCATTCCCGGCGAGCCGCTGAATCTCGAGCCGATCGAGAAGGCGCTCCTGAAGATGTGCTACGGCGTGCACGTGATCGGGTCGGTCAGCGCTGGGGGCGAGCGGAACCTGATGATCGCGGACTGGGTGATGCAGGTGTCCTTCAAGCCACGGCTGGTGGCGGCATCGATCGAGAACGACGCCCGCACGCTGCGCTTCGTGCGCGAGACGAAGGCGTTCACGGTGAACCTGCTGCACGAGCGCGACGGGCACGAGATCGCGCGCAAGGTGGTGATGCCGGCGGAGGGGAAGAAGATCCGGGGGCGCTCGGAGGCAGCCTCGGCGGCAGTCACCGACAAGCTCGAGGGCCTCGCCTACTTCCTCACGCCCGAGGGGGCGCCCATCCTTGAGGAGGCGCTCGGCTGGTACTACTGCACGGTCGAGAACTTCGTCGAGACCGGGGACCACACGCTCGTCGTCGGCCGCGTGCTCGACGGCGACGTGACGCGCAGCGGCGACATCCTGACGGAAAAGGAACTCGGCTGGGAATACGCCGGTTGATTTTCTGGGTCGGAGCAGGGTGTTGGCGTTCCCCTGGTCGGCGCCGCGAGGGGGGAAGGGTGGCGCGGGCGGTACGAGGAGGGCCGGGTTAGGCGCGGACGCCGCGATCCGAATCCCGCGCGAGGGGCCTAGAATCCCCGCGCGGGGGAGAACCCCGAAGGGAGCCCGATGCGGTACCTGACGATGGAGCGGACGCCGGAGCTGACGTCGCCGGTGGCGGTGCTGGCGTTCACGGGCTGGAACGACGCGGCCAACGCGGCCAGCAACGCGGCGCGGTTCGTGGTGCGAAGGCTCGGGGCGCGGCGGTTCGCGTCGCTCGAGACGGAGCCGTTCTACGCGTTTACGGAGACGCGGCCGTCGGTGCGGCTGGATTCGAGCGGGGAGCGGCAGCTCACGTGGCCGGGGAACGAGTTCTACTACGCGCGCACGCCGGGAGACGGGCCGGACTACGTGATCGGGATCGGCGCCGAGCCGAACCTGCGCTGGCGGACGTTCTCGCAGGAGTTCATGGAGCTGTTCGATGCGCTGGACGTGTCGATGGTGGTGTCGCTGGGGGCGCTGATCGGGGAGGCCAGCCACCGGCGCCCCATCGGGGTGACGGGGAGCGCGGCCAACCCGGAGCTGGCGGCGCAGCTGAACCTGCAGCGGTCGCGGTACGAAGGGCCGACGGGGATCGTCGGCATCCTGCACTACGCCCTGCAGGAAGCGAGCCGCCCCTCGGCGAGCCTGTGGGCGACGGTGCCGCACTACATCACGGGCGAGCAGTGCCCACCGGCGACGCTGGCGGTGCTGCAGCGGCTGGAACGCCTGCTCGACACGAGCTTCGACCTCAACGAGCTGGAGGAGGCCGCCGATCGGTTCCGCGAGCAGCTCGATGCGTCGATCGCGGGCGACCCGCAAATGCGGTCGTACCTGGAGCGGCTCGAGAGCGCGCTGGCAGAGGTGGAGGAAGAGGAGACGGCGAACGACCCGCTGCCCGAGGCGACGGACCTCGTGGGTGACATCGAGGAGTTCCTGCGGGGCAATACCGAGAACGACTAGCGTTCGAGCCCACAATTCCTTCCCGCCGCGAGGGGGGAAGGGGTTGGAGCGGGGCACTGCGACGGAGACGTGCAGTAGACTGGCCCGAACGGGTGTTCGGATGAGTTCGCCGAGCGTGCTGCACGTCGACCTGGACGCGTTCTTCGTGGCCATGGAGCTGTTGCGCCGGCCGGAGCTGGCGGGGACGCCGGTGGTCGTGGGGTTCGACGGGCCGCGCGGGGTCGTGAGCACGGCCAGCTACGAGGCGCGGGCCTTCGGGGTGCACTCGGCGCTGCCGATGGTGCAGGCGAAGCGCCGCTGTCCCCAGGCGACGTACCTGCCGGTGGACTTCTCCTACTACGCGCCCGCCTCGGAGCGCTTCCACGCGATCCTGCGGGACTTCACGCCGGTGTGTGAGGCGGCGGGCACGGACGAGGCGTACCTCGACGTGGCGGGGGCGGGGCGGCTCTTCGGGGACGGCGAAGCGATCGCGGGGATGATCCGCGAGCGCGTGCGCGAGGAGATTGGGATCACGGCCTCGGTGGGGGTGGCGACGAACAAGCTGATCGCGAAGGTGGCGAGCGACGCGGCCAAGCCGGACGGGGTGTGCGTGGTGGCAGCGGGGGAGGAGGCGGCGTTCCTGGCGCCGAGGCCGGTGCGAGAGCTGCCGATGGTGGGGGCGAAGCTGGAGGAGCGGCTGGCGCAACTCGGGCTCCGCACGATCGGGGACGTGGCGGCCTACCCGGCGGCCACGCTCCGGGAGTGGTTCGGGGCGATGGGGGAGGAGCTGCACGCACGCTCGCGGGGGCAGTTCGACGCGCCGGTGCTCGAGGGACGGGGCACGGCGAAGTCGATCAGCCGGGAGACGACGTTCGGGACGGACGTGGGCGACCGGAAGCGCCTGCGGGCGATCCTGCGGACGCAGGCGGAGCGGGTCGCGCGCGACTTGTCGCGCAGCGAACTGGCGGCGCGCACGGTGGTCCTGAAGCTCCGCTTCCCGCCGTTCGAGACGCTCACGCGGTCGTGGACGGGGGTGGGGCAGGTGACGCTGGCGGACGAGATCTTCGAGGCGGGGGCGGATCTGTTCGAGCGGGCCTGGCGGGAGGAGGGGGAGCGCCCGGTGCGGCTGATCGGGCTGGGGGTGATGAACATCGGGCAGCCGGCGCGGCAGCTCAAACTGGGGGAGACGTTCGAGGCGGACCGGCTGGCGGACACGGTGAACGCCCTGCGCGACCGGTTCGGGGAGGAATCGGTGCGACGGGCGACGGAGATCGCGGAGGGCGGGGAGTAGCAGGGCGGGGGCGGCTCGCCTATGCTTTGGGGCGAGGTTTGGGAGGTTTCGTGACGGACGAAACGCAGGCGCAAGCGTGGCTCTCGCTGGGGCGGGCGAGCAGGATGCTGGGCGTGAGCCACTCGACCGTGCGGCGCTGGGCGGACGCGGGGGAGATCCGCTCCTACCGCACGAGCGGCGGCCACCGGCGCATCCTGGAGGAGGACGTGCGCCAGTTCATGGCGCAGCACACGCAGGCGGCGGGCTCGACGGATACCGACCGCATCAGCGAGCTGGCGGTGGGGCGCGTGAAGCGCCGCCTGAGCCGGCGGCGCCAGAGCCACGAGATGGACATGTTCGCGGACCTGGACGGGCCGAGCCGGGAGCGGCTGCGCTTCATCGGGCGGCAGCTCGTGGACCTGTTCGCGCGGTTCGTCTCGTCGCGGACGCGCCCGGACCGGTTCATCGACGATGCACGCGGCATCGGCGGGGAGTATGGCCGCACGCTGGTGGGGGCGGGCGTGACGCTGACGGACGCGGTGATGACGTTCAACGCGCTGCGGCACTCGCTGGAGGAGACGGCCGCGCAGCTCGCCTCGGAGGCGCAACAGGGGACGGACGAGGCGGTGGAGGCGATGGAGAGCATTCTGGCGCTGGCGGACACGGTGCTGGAAGGCATGGCGCAGGTCTACGAAGAGTCGTTGGCGAGCGCGTGAGCGGCTCCACGCGAGGGAGCGTGAGCCTATACTTGGCGGCGAAATGACGTTCTTCGACCGGGTCAGGGATACCGTGCGGGAGACCGCGACAGCCGCCACGGAAGCCACGAAGAAACAGGCGCGCCGGGCGCAGCTCGAGATGCGGGAGAGCCGCCTGGAAGCGCGGGTGAAGCGCGAGAAGACCGCTATCGGCGAGGCGCTCTATCCGCTCTTGGCCTCAGGCGAGCTGGAGAGCGACCTGGCCGAGGTGCAGACCGCGCTCAATCGCATCGACACGCTGAACCAGCAGCTCTCGGAGAACGCGGAGGAGCTCGACGCGCTGCTCGCGGCCCCTCCGGGGCAGCCGCCGCAGAGCGGGAACTAGCGCGTGGCGGAGGCATTCGGCGGCGCCGTCGGCCTCCTGCACCCGGGGGCGATGGGCGCTTCGGTGGGGGCGGCGCTGGCGGGGCGGGGGCATCGCGTGCTCTGGGCGAGCGAAGGACGCAGCGCGGCGACGCGCGAGCGCGCGGAGGCGGCGGGGCTGGAAGACGCAGGCAGCATCGAGAACCTGACGGAGGCGTGCGGAACGCTCATCAGCGTGTGTCCGCCGGACGCCGCGCTCGCGCAGGGGGAACTGGTGGCGGGGACGGGATTCGGGGGCGTGTACGTGGATGCGAACGCGGTCTCGCCGGCGCGGGGACGCGCGATCGGGGAGGCGGTGCGGGCGGGCGGGGCGCGGGCGTTCGTCGACGGGGGCATCATCGGGCCTCCGGCATGGAAACCGGGGATCGCGCGGCTGTACCTGTCCGGGGACGAGGCGGAGGAGGTAGTGGCGCTGTTCGAGGGAAGCCCCCTCGAAGCGATCGCGATCGGGCCGGAGCCGGGGGCGGCCTCGGCCTTGAAGATGGCGTACGCGGCCTACACGAAGGGCACCTCGGCGCTGCTGGCGGGCATCCTCGCGCTGGTCGAGCGCGAGGGGGTGGCGGAGGCGCTGCGGGGCGAGTGGGCCATCTCGCAGGCGGAGCTGGCGGCGAGCGGGGAGGGGCGGGCGCTCGGCAGCGCGGCCAAGGCGTGGCGCTTCGCGGGGGAGATGGAGGAGATCGCGGACACGTTCGCGGGGGCGGACCTGCCGGACGGATTCCACCGGGCGGCGGCGGAGATCTTCCGGCGCTGGACGGAGTTCAAGGACGTGCCCGAGCCGCCCGCCCTGGACGAGGCTTTGGCGGCGCTGCTCGGCGAGCGGGCCGGGGTGGCGCGCTAGCCGTGGCGCGCGAGAACGGCGCGAAACCCCGAAAGAAGCAGCCCCGATCCCGTGTCCCCTCCCTGCGGTGGGAGCGGGAGGCGTGGCGCGAAGGTGCGGCGACGGTCGCGGGGGTGGACGAGGTGGGGGTGGGGCCGCTGGCGGGTCCGGTCACGGCGGCGGCGGTGCTGCTCGAGGAGGGGGACAAGCGGCCGTGGTTCCGCCGGGTGCGGGACTCGAAGGTTCTGACGGCAGCGGCGCGCGAGGAGCTGGCGGCGGAGATCGAGGCGTCCATCCCGTTCGGGATCGGGTGGGCGACGAGCGCGGAGGTGGACGGCAAGGGCATCGTGCAGGCGCGCAAGCTCTCGGTGCTGCGCGCGATCGAGGCGCTGCCCTGCGAGCCCGACCTGGTCATCTCGGACGCGCTGCCGCTGCCCCTGCCGCGGGTGCGGGTGGAGCCGAAGGCGGACGCCCGCAGCGTGTCGGTGGCGGCGGCCTCGATCGTGGCGAAGGTAGCGCGCGACCGCTTGATGACGGAGCTGTGCGAGCGCTATCCGGGGTACGGGTTCTGCCAGAACAAGGGGTACTACACGGAAGCCCACCGGGCCGCGATCGAGCGGCGGGGGCCCTGCGAGGCGCACCGCGTGAGCTGGGCGCCGTTCGCGCAGGGCAGGCTGGAGCTGTGAACCGGCGCAAGGAGCTGGGCGCGTTCGGCGAACGCGTGGCGGCGCACCGGCTGGAGGCGGCGGGGCTGCAGATCGTGGACCGCAACGCGCGCACGCCCAGCGGCGAGATCGACCTGGTGGCGCGCGACGGCGAGGACGTGGCCTTCGTGGAGGTGCGGACGCGGCGGGCGGAGCGGGGGACGGCGGCGGAGTCGCTGGACACGCGCAAGCTGCAGCGCATGTGGCGCTGCGCGATGGAGTACTGCGAAGCGCAGGGGCTGGACCCCGAGCTGGTGCGCATCGACCTCGTGAGCCTCGACATCGGGGCGCGGGACTCGGTGGCGCACATCGAGCACTTCCGCGGGCTCGAGATCCCGGACGAGTAGCGCCCCGGGGCGTGCTAGGATCGGCACGTTATGCCGATCTACGAGTTCCGCTGCGACGACTGCGAGCGCATCACGAACTACTTTTCGCGGAAGCCGGACCCGAAGGCGACGACCGCCTGCGAGCACTGCGGGAGCGAATCGACCCACCGCCTCGTCTCGAGCTTCGCGCGGACGTACTCGCGCCAGGACGTGCTGGAGCGGTACGGCGACCCGGCGACCGACGACAAGGCGGACATCAAGGATCCGCGGCAGATCGGATCATGGGTGGAGAAGCGGTTCGACGAGTACGGCGTCGATATGCCGGAGAGCGCGCGGGAGATGATCGACGCAGCGCGCGAGGGCGACCTGCCGGACCCGGTCAAGAACCTGTGAGCGGGGGCGGGGAGTCTCCCCGGCCCGACACCTCCCCGCTGGCGGAGATCGCGCCGCGCGTGGTCGAGCACCTGAACGAGAAGCACGCGGCCCGGGAGAAGGCGCTGCGTGCCTCGCGGGCGCTGATCCAGGCGAGCGCGCGCAGCATCCGGCAGGTGCATCGGGGGGAGCTGGCGGAGGCGGAGGCGCGGCTGGACGCGGCGCGGGCGGAGGCGGACGAGGGGTTCGCGGGGCTTGGCGGCCACCCCGACATCGAGCACGCCGGCTTCGTGCACGACGCGGAGAAGGAGTACGCGGAGGCGCGGGCGACGCTCGCGCTGGTCTCGGGGGCGCCGCTGCCCTCCCCGGACGAGCTGGGGGTGAGCGCGGCGGCCTGGCTGAACGGCATCGCGGAGGCGGCGGGGGAGCTGCGGCGGACGATTCTGGACCGGCTGCGGCAGGGCGAGTTCGAGGGGTGCGAGGCGCTGCTCGATGCGATGGACGACATCTACTCGCTGCTCGTCACGATCGACTTCCCGGACGCGATGACGGGGGGCCTGCGGCGCACGACGGACCAGACGCGGGGGATCCTGGAGCGCACGCGGGGCGACCTGACAATGGCGATCGTGCAGCGCCGGGCGACGCCCGGGGACTGAGGGCGGGGGCGCGCGAAACACAGGGTTCACATTGAACGCAGGGGGGCGGGGCGCTAGAGTGCCAGCGGCCCATATCCTGCTGCAAATGCCGTCCGTGGGGGCTGCCCCGCGGTGCGCTCAGCACCTGTCTCTGGGGGAACCATGGAGATCCTGATCGTCGCCATAGTCGCGGGCGTGCTCGCCCTGCTCTTCTCCGCCTTCCGCGTATTCGCGGTGGTGCGGGAAGGAGAAGGGAACGAGACGATGCAGAACATCGCCCGCGCGATCCAGCTCGGCGCGGCCGCCTTCCTGAAGCGCGAGTACGCGGTGCTGGCGGTCTTCGTCGCGGCCGTGTTCGTGGTCCTGCTCGTGTTCATCGACCTGGACGTGCTGGACAAGGACCCGCTGACGAGCCAGTTCTGGGACTTCGACAAGGACGTCCCGGCGATGTCGCTGTCCTACCTGATCGGCGCCATCCTCTCGGCGAGCGCGGGCTACCTGGGCATGACGATCGCGGTGCGTGCGAACGTGCGCACGGCGGCGAAGGCGCAGGAGGGGCTGAACCCGGCCCTGCGCGTGGCCTTCAACTCGGGCACGGTGATGGGCATGACGGTGGTGGGGCTGGGCATCCTCGGCCTCGCGATTCTCTACCTGATCTGGGAGAGCGCAGTCCCGCTCGCGGGCTTCGCCTTCGGCGCCTCCTCGATCGCGCTGTTCGCGCGCGTAGGCGGCGGCATCTACACGAAGGCCGCCGACGTGGGCGCCGACCTCGTGGGCAAGGTCGAGGCGGGCATCCCCGAGGACGACCCGCGCAACCCGGCGACGATCGCCGACAACGTGGGCGACAACGTGGGCGACGTGGCCGGCATGGGCGCCGACCTGTTCGAGTCGTACGTGGGCTCGATCGTGGCGACGATGGCGCTGGCGGCGGTCGCCATCGTGGGCGTGGAGTACACCGGCGCAATCGGACTCTTCGGCGAGGGATCCTACTCATTCAAGGGCGACGCGGTGATGCTGCCGCTGCTCGTGGCGGGCATGGGCATCTTCGCCGCCATCCTTTCCACCTTCCTCGTGCGCACAGGCGAGCAGGCCAGCCAGGGACGGCTTCTCTGGGCGCTGCGCGCGGGCGTGTACGGCGCCTCCGGCCTGGTGCTCGTGGGGGCGGCGGTGGCGATCGCCGTGATCGACCTGCCCTGGGACCTGTTCTGGGCGATCCTCGTGGGTCTCGTGGCCGGCCAGATCATCGGCACCGTGACAGAGGGCTTTACGTCATCCGAGGGCTTCGCCCTGGGGCCGTTCCGCTACAGCCCGACGGTCAACCTGTCGCAGCAGGCGGAGACGGGCTCCGGGCCGGTGATCATCGGCGGGATGAGCCTGGGGATGCTCTCGACGGCGATCCCGCTCATCACGATCGTGGTGGCAATCATCCTGGCGAACGAGTTCGCCGGGTTCTACGGCATCGCGCTGGCGGCGGTGGGCATGCTCGCGCCGCTGGGCGTGACGCTCGCGACGGACGCCTACGGCCCCGTGGCCGACAACGCCGGCGGCATCGCCGAGCAGGCGGGCCTCGAGCCCGAGGTGCGGGAGCGCACGGACGCGCTCGACCAGCTCGGCAACACAACGGCGGCGACGGGCAAGGGCTTCGCCATCGGCTCGGCGGCGCTGACGGCGCTGGCGCTGCTGGCGACCTACTCGATCACGACGGGCGTGCAGATGTTCAACCTCCTCGACTGGGAGGTGATGGTGGGCATCCTCATCGGCGCCCTGATGCCGTTCGTGTTCTCGGCGCTCTCGATGGGCGCGGTGGGGCGCGCGGCGCAGGCGATGGTGGAGGAAGTGCGGCGCCAGTTCCGGGAGAAACCGGGCATCATGGACGGCACCGAGGAGCCGGACTACGAGCGCGCGGTGAGCATCTCCACGACGGGGGCGCTGCGCGAGATGATCATTCCCGGCCTGCTGGCCGTGGCCGTGCCCATCTTCGTGGGCGCGGTGATCAGCGCGGAATCGCTGGGCGGCCTGCTGATCGGCTCGATCGCGGCCGGGGCGATGCTCGCCATCATGATGGCGAACGCCGGCGGCGCCTGGGACAACGCCAAGAAGTACATCGAAGAGGGGAACTTCGGCGGCAAGGGCTCGGAGGCCCACAAGGCCGCCGTGGTGGGCGACACCGTGGGCGATCCGTTCAAGGACACCTCGGGCCCGTCGCTCAACATCCTCCTGAAGCTGATGTCGATCGTGGCGGTGGTGTTCGGGCCGCTGTTCATCTAGCGTAACCGCCGGCCGCAGCCCCACGGGGCGGGGCGGAGAGGAGGCGAGCGGTGATCGTGGCGCAGCTCGCGATTGCGCTCGCAGCGGCGGTCGCGCTCCTCTTCACGATCTGGTTCGCGCTGGACATTCTCCTGCGCACGCGGCCCGGCGAGGCCGTGGCCGTGGCCGCCGAACGCGCACGCGAACTGGCCGGCTCGTTCACCTGGCGCTTCGTCACGCTGAGCATGACGGCGGCGCTGGCGGCGGGAGCGGGGCTCGGAGGGGCGGTGGGGGCCTACCGCGACGGCGTCGAGTCCGGCGCGGTCGCGGGCCTGGCGGTGGTAGTGGGGGCGCTCGCGGCAGCGGTGACGGTGGGCGCCGGCATGGCGCTGGGGCAGCGTGCCAGCGAGCGCGCGGCAACGGCCGCCGACCGGACGCTGCGGCAGGCGCTGGGGATGACACTCTGGGCGGGGGCGGCGCCCGCGCTCCTGGGCGGGGCGCTGGCGATCGCGGGGGTGGCGGGGTTGTACGGCATCGCCACCCGGTTCGCGGACGTGCCGGGCGGGGAGGCGGGCTTCCTCGTGCTGGGAGGGGGAGCAGGGGCGGCGCTCACGGCGCTGACCGCGAGATTGCTGGCGGCGAGCGACCGTGGCGATGCGGACGAGGACGAGGAGGGGATGTCGGAGGCCGGGGCGGCGGCGGCCGGAGGTGCGGACACGCTCGCCTTGATGGCGGCGGGCGGGGGCGCCGGGCTGGTGCTGGGAACGCCGATGGCGCAGTTCACCGACGAACTCGTGTGGGTCCTGGTACCGCTGGTCGTGATGGCGCTAGGCCTGGGGGCGGCGACGCTGGCGTCGATCACGCTGCCGTTCTGGGCGCGGTCGCTGCGAAACGCGGGTCGGTCGGTGGTGGCGGGCTACTGGATGGCCGCGCCGCTCGCGGCCCTGCTCGCGTTCGCGATGCCGCTCGTGCTGCTGGACGAAGGGCGCCTCTGGTTCGGGGGGGCGGCGCTCACGGGGGCGGGGATGAGCGTGCTGGTGTTCGTCGCCGGGCAGCGGATCGTGGGGGACGGGTCGAGCTACCGGGGAACGGGGGCGGCGTTCGCCCTGCTGGCGGCTGCGGCCCTGGTGACGGCGTTCGCTCTCGGGAGGCAGGTCGAGATCGAGGGGGTGGGCACGACGGTGACGGCGTTCTACGGGGTGGCGATGGCGGCGGCGGGGGCGCTCGCGCTGGCCCCGTCGACCATTGCCGTGCGCTGGTTCGGCGCGGGAGCGGCGAACGCGGTCGCGCTGGCGGAACGCGCGCGGGAAGCCGCTCCCGCCGACGAGGAGAGCCCGGCGCCGCTGCCGCTGGGTCCGCTTTCGGCTACGGCAAAGCGGGCGAACGCGCCGGCATGGTGCCACCGGATCGGCTGGACGGCGCTCGTGGGGGCGGTGGCGGTGGCGGCTCTGCTGCTGGCGGTGCGCGGCGAGCTCGGGAGGGTGGCCGCGAACGACCCACCCCGGTTCGTGAACCTGGCGGCCGACCTCGGCGTCGTACCCGACTCCGAGGCGCTCAAGGCGCAGGCCGCCTTCGAGGTCGCGGCCTACCTCGACCAGCTGGACCGCCAGGACATCGCCGGACGGGACCTCGCCCAGCTGATGCTGGCGGACGAAGTGGAGGCGAGGCGGTTGCTCGCCCTCCGGAACGGGGAAGAAGGGCTGGGCGCGGACGAGCGCGTGATCGCGGGCAGCCCGTGGCCTTTCCCGGCGCTGCCACCCCTGCGTATCGACGGACTGACCGGCGTGGGGGTCCTGGTGGGGCTGGTGGCGTTGCTGGGAGGGGTGGGCCTGACGGCGGCGGGAAGCCGGTGGGCGGCGGGGCGGACGCTGGCGGCCCTGGTGGTGGCGGCGGGGGTTCCCCTGGGGGCGGCGCTGGTGGCGAGGGCGGTATCGGGCGGGAACGCGGGCTGGGAGGTTGCGGCGGGGGCGGCGCTGGCGGGGCTCGTCGCGGGGCTTGCCCTGGCGGCGCGGGACGGAGGAGGCGAGGGCGTGGCGGGGAGAGCGGGGCTGGCGCTGGCGGTGTGGCTGGGGGCGTCGGGGGCGGCTCTCGCACCCGCGCTGGTGGCCGCGTAGGCCATGCCGGGGGCGAATATGGCCCTCATCGGGACGAATATCGACGAATTTCGCGATTTACTTGTGATTTCCTTCCCAAAGTCCTTGACAGGCCGATCTCGGGGCTGCTAGCTTCGTGGTGCTCCGCAAGGAGCGTGCGCTCGGTGAAAACCGAAACCTGCAGAGTGCGCCGCAACGGCGCAGCGGGGGAACCACCACAAGGGGTGAATGGGATCTCTCCAAATCCCTAGGGCAACCTTCCGCCCGAACCCGTCAGCTAACCCCGTATGCACTTGGAAGGCCTGGCGAGCAGGCTGCTCGCTTCGAGGCCGAGATGTTCTTGCCTCACGGAACCAGGAGAAGTTCCCCATGCCTGCCTTGCAAGAGGCCCCGCCCCAGACATGCCCGAAGTGCGGCGGCTCCATCATCGTGGAGCGCGACTGGCACGGCACCTACGGCAGCTGCATCATGTGCGGCTACGTGCACGAAGTGCTGACGCGGCCGCCGATCGACCTGGCTGCCGAGGAAGCGGCTCTGCCGCAGCGCCAGCGCCGGCGTCAGCCGTCGCACGGCAAGCTGCGCCTGTAATCGCTCGCCTCACGTTCTGGACCTGAAGCCCCCGCTTTGCGGGGGTTTCTCATGCCCGCTTCCGGCGCGACCGCGCGACCGGGGCGGGCATCCGTCTGTCCGCCACGCGGGCGGCGCGGGACCGGCAGCGCGGATTCGCCTATGCTCTCGGCAGCATGGCCGGCGAACCGAGCGACGGACTGGAAGGGGCGCGCGCCGAGGCGGAGCGGCGGGGCGTGGGCGGCTACGGCCGCCACGTGTTCATCTGCACGGGCCCGGACTGCTGCACGACCGAAGAGGGCATGGCCGCCTGGACGAGGCTCAAGAGCAGGGTCGGGGAGCTGAACAAGCGCGAGGACGCCGTCCCGATCTACCGGACGAAGGTGGGGTGCCTGCGCATCTGCGAGAGCGGGCCGACGGCGGTGGTGTACCCGGAGGGGCGGTGGTACGGGGGGATGCAGGGGGAGGCGCTCGACCGCGTGATCGCGGAGGACCTGGGGGAGGGGAAGCCGGTGCAGGAGTACCTGATCGGGGAGAACCCGCTCTCGACCTAGTGGATAGTGGCTAGTGGTTGGTGGCTAGTGGTTGTACACCCCTGGGAGCAGCATCTTCCCCGCCATCATCGACCTGGTCTCACCGAAGGCGCCCTGCAGCCAGCGGGAACAGGCCCTAGTTGACGCCCCGCTCGTAGCCCTCCCACCAGGGGGCGCGCAGGTTCGTCTTGAGGATCTTGCCCGCGCCGGACTTGGGCAGGGGCGTGTCGTGGAACTCGACGCTCTTGGGGCACTTGTAGCCGGCGATGAGCGCATGGCAGTGCTCGATGAGGTCGGTCTCGCTGGCGGCGGCGCCCTCCCGCAGGACGACGGCGGCGTGGACGGCCTCGCCCCAGCGCTCGTCGGGAATGCCGAACACGGCGGCCTCGAGGACGGCGGCGTGCTGGTAGAGGGCGCCCTCGGTCTCGGTGGTGTACACGTTCTCGCCGCCGCTCACGATCATGTCCTTGGAGCGGTCGACGATGTAGATGAAGCCCCGCTCGTCGATGCGGGCGACGTCGCCGGTGTGCATCCAGCCGTCGTGGAGGACAGCATCGGTCTCCTCGGGGCGGTTCCAGTAGCCGAGCATGACATTGGGGCCGCGCGCGACAACCTCGCCGCTGCCGCCGGCGGGGACGGGCACGTCGTGCTCGTCGACGACGCGGACGGCGACGCCCTGGACCTGGCGTCCGCAGGAGGCGAGGCGCTCGATGCCCTCGGGGGTGTCGTAGTCGAGCCATTCGATGCGCTGAGCGGTGAGGAGGGGGGCGGTCTCGGTCATGCCGTAGGCCTGGGCGAGGATGGGGCCGAACAGCTCCTTGGCGGCGAGGATGCGGTCGGTTGGCATGGGGGAGGCGCCGAAGAGGAGGGCGCGCAGCGAGGAGAGGTCGTAGTCGCGGGCGGCGGGGTGGTTGACGACGAAGTTGATCATGGTGGGCACGAGGATGGTCGCGGTTACGCGGTGGTCCTGGACGACCTGGAGGAAGGCGTCGGGCGCGAAGGCGGGGATGAAGGCGTGGGCGCCGCCCGCGGCCGTGACGGAGTAGCAGGCCCAGGCGTCGGCGAGGTGGAACATGGGGGCGGCGTGGAGCCAGACGTCGGGCTCCTCGAAGGCGAACGTCATCTGGATGTGCTGGGCGTTGGAGACGACGTTGCGCTGGGAGAGCATGACGCCCTTGGGGAGGCCGGTGGTGCCGCCGGTGTAGCAGAGGTTGATCATGTCGTCCTCGCCCCAGTCGCGGGCTGCGGCGGCGAGGGGGGCGTTGCCGGCGACGAGGTCCTCGTAGGCGTGCATGCCGTCGGGGGCGCTGTCGGCGAGCAGGACGACGTGCTCGAGCTTCGGCAGGCGGTCGCGGAAGGATTCGAACAGCTCCACGAACTCGGGGCCGAGGAGGAGGGTGCGCAGCTCGCCGTCGTTGATGATGAACTCGAGCTCGGGGCCGGAGAGGCGGATGTTCAGGGGGGCGAGGGGCGTGCCCGCGTAGTGGGCGGCGAAGTAGGTCTCGAAGTAGCGGTGGGAGTTGGTAGCGAGGATGCCGATGTGCTGGCCGGGCTCGACGCCAAGGGAGAGGATGCCGGCCGCCAGCGAGCGGATGCGCCCGCTGGTCTCGGCGTAGGTGCGGCGCACGTCGCCATCGATGACGGCGGGGCGGTCACCGTAGAGGAGGACGCTCCGTTCGAGGATGTCTCCGACGAGCCACTGGCCCATCTCAGGCGACCTCGAAGAGGCCGGCGGCGCCCATGCCGCCTCCGACGCACATGGTGATGACGGCGTAGCGGGCGCCGCGGCGCTTCCCCTCGAGGAGGGCGTGGCCGACCATGCGCGTCCCGCTCATGCCGTAGGGGTGGCCGATGGAGATGGCGCCGCCGTTGACGTTGAGGGCCTCGTTGGGGATGCCCAGCTGGTCGCGGCAGTAGACGACCTGGCAGGCGAAGGCCTCGTTCAGCTCCCAGAGGCCGATGTCGTCCATGGTGAGGCCGGTGCGCTCGAGCAGCCTGGGCACGGCATAGATGGGGCCGATGCCCATCTCGTCCGGTTCGCAGCCCGCGACGGCCATGCCGCGGTAGTAGCCGAGCGGCTCGAGGCCGCGCTTCTCGGCGGCGGAGGCCTCCATGAGGGCGCAGGCGGCGAAGCCGTCGGAGAGCTGGCTGGCGTTGCCGGCGGTGATGTAGCCGTCCTCGCCCATGACGGGCGGGAGCTTGGCGAGGCCCTCGGCGTTGGTTGAGGGGCGGTTGCACTCGTCCATGTCGATGGCGACGTCCTGCGTGCTGGTCTCGCCGGTCTCGCGGTCGACAAGGACCTTGGTGACGTTGCTGGTAATGATCTCGTCGGCGAAGAGGCCGGCGTCCTGGGCGGCGGCGGTGCGGCGCTGGCTCTGGAGGGAGTACTCGTCCTGGGCCTCGCGGGAGATGTTGTAGCGCTTCGAGACGACCTCGGCGGTGGTGATCATGGGCATGTACATGTCGGGGGTGGCTTCGAGGACGTTGGGGTCCTGGGCGCGGAAGGTGTTCTGGTTCTTGTTCTGGACGAGGCTGATGGACTCGATGCCGCCGGCGATGACGGTCTCCATGCCGTCGATCATGATCTGCTTGGCGGCGGCGGAGACGGCCATGAGGCCGGAGGAGCACTGGCGGTCGACTGACTGGCCGGAGACGCTCACGGGGAGCCCGGCGGCGGCCGCGACCTGGCGGCCGACGTTGAAGCCCTGCGTTCCCTGCTGGAGGGCGGAGCCGACGATGACGTCGTCGATCTCGGCGGGGTCGATGCCGGCGCGGGAGACGACCTCCCGGACCACGGGGGCAGCCATGGTGGGGGCGGGCGTGTCGTTGAAAGCGCCGCGGTAGGCCTTGCCGATGGCGGTGCGGGCGGTGGAAACGATGACGGCTTCACGCATGACAGGGGACCTCCGGGGGACGGCCCTGGCGGGCTCGTCCGCAGCGAGGCGAGCCTACCAGAAGCCGGGACGGTAGCGGACGCCGCGGTGCTCGTGGCCGGTCTCGCCGGCCTTGCGCAGGCGCACCAGGTGCTTGCGGCAGAGCTTGATGGTGTCGCGGCGCACGTCGGCGGGGTCGTCCGTCCACATGGAGACGGCGACCTCCTCGAGGGGAGGCTGGGGGCAGAACTTGCAGCGCCGCAGGGGCACGAGCTGCGTCCGGGTCAGGCCCGGTCGCCGTCGTCGTAGGCGACCCACTGGTCGTAGAGGTGGTGGAAGTGGCGGACCTTCCCCTCCTCGTAGGCGGCCAGGTAGATGTAGGGGTCCTGCTTGGTCTTGAGGCCCGTCTGGACCTTGGGCAGGTTGTAGCTGTCCTGGTTGAGGACGCGGGCGAGGCCGCCCATCTCGGGGGCCTCGGTCCAGTGCTCGTCCGGCCCGAGCCAGTGGATCTGGGCGGCGGGCGGGCGGGGCTTGTCCTCGGGCCAGGGGGCGAGGTAGATGACCTCCATGATGCTCATGTCGGGGTCGTCTCCGTAGGGGCGGAAGCGGTAGACGATGCGGCTGAACGAGCCCCAGGGGTGGAAGTTGGGGAAGAGGTTGTTGTACTGCCCGTCGATGAGCTCGGCGTCGCAGTAGACATCGACGCGGTCGCCGATGGTCTCGCGCAGGGTCTCCCGCATCATGTCGGCCATCTTGTGGCGGGTCTCGAAGATCTCGTCGCGGGAGGGGTGGATGTTGCGGTGGGCGCTCGTCTTCGCCGCCACGGTGACGGCGCGGGACCAGTTGCCGAAGGAGTCGTACTGGTGGTTGGCGCCGTCGCCCCCGTAAATCATGAGCTGGGGGTGGGTGGCGATGATGTGGTAGCCCTCCATGAAGGCTTCCTGGTTCGCCTTCCAGTTCGCGCGCACGATCTTGGCGACGTGCATCTGCTTGTACTTCTTCTCGTAGTCGTACTTCTCGTAGTGCTGCGGGAGGTCGCCGAGGAAGTCCTCGAATGACTCGCTGTCGGGGTCGGGGTTGATGAAGACGAACCCGCCCCAGGTGCCGACCTTCGCCTCGCGCAGGTGGCCGGCGTCCTCGCGCACCTCGGGGAAGTCCCACTCCGAGGGGATCTCGCGAAGGGAGCCGTCGATCTCCCAGCACCAGCCGTGGAAGGGGCAGCGGAACTCGGTGGCCTTCTTGCCGTCGAACTCGCGCAGTTGCCGTCCCCGGTGGAGGCAGGCGTTGTTGTAGGCCTTGAACTCGTTCTCGCCGGTGCGCACGACGATCCAGGAGAGGTGGGCGACGTCGTAGACGAGGTAGTCGCCGATCTCGGGGATGTCGTCGACGTGGGCGGCCATCTGCCAGACGCGCTTCCAGAGGCGCTCGACCTCCAGGTCGTGCCACTTCTTGCTGGTGTAGCGCTCGGTCGGGACCCTGCGGACGCCGCCCTCGAGGGAGTGCTCCATGCGGAGGGTCTCGGGGATGCGCTCGGGGTACTGGTCGCCGTTGAGCAACTCCATGAAGGAGATGCCCGAGGAGCGGCGGCCGGCGGGGGTATCGCGGCCGGGGTCGCCGGTGTAGCGAGTAAAGGTGTCGTCGATCTCGCCGGCGAGGGCGGTGCCGCCAGTGTACTGGGCCTCGGCGGCGGCGGCGTCACGGCTCGCGGCCATGCGGGAGGAGCGGCGGGGGTCGTTCTCGACGAAGTCCGGGGGCAGCTCGGGGCCGCCGACCCACTGGAGGAGGTGGGGGTCGGCGTACTTCAGGTCACCTTCGAGGTGGATGCCGTCCCACTGGAAGATGCCGTACTTCTTCGCCTTCTCGACGCGGACCTTGCCATCGCCGAGCTCGGTGTAGGTGGCGCCGCTGAGGGGGTGGACTTCGGACTTCATAGATGCTCCTGATGTGGTGGTGCGTCGCTGCTAGGCGACGTCGAACTGGACCCAGAGCTCGCGAGGGGCGCGGAAGCCGCCCTCGTTGATGGCGGGTCCGGTGATGCCCTCATGGGTGGGAAACTTGGGACGGGGGTTCTTCATGGCTTCGCACAGGCGCGTGCTCGCGATGATCGCCTCCTGGCGGGCCATCGCGTAGCCCATGCAGAAGTGCTGGCCCATGCCGAAGCCGAGGTGGCCGGCGCGGCCATCGGGGTAGCGTCCGGAGCGCAATTCGCGGCCCATGTGGAGGTCGTCCCGGAAGACATCGTAGGTGTCCGGGTCCTTGAACACACGCTCGTCGCGGTTCCCGGCGCCGAGCAGGAGGGAGATGGAGGCGCGCTCGGGGATGACCTCGCCGTACATCTCGATCTCGCAGGTCGTGCGCCGTCCCTGGCCGTGGACGACGGGGTCGTAGCGCATCATCTCGGTGAAGACGTTGGTCCAGAGGGAGTGGTCTCGCTGGACCTCCTCGAACTGGTCGGGGCGGGTGTAGAGCATGTGGTACCACATGTTGGCGATGGCCTTGTCGGTGGTGTCGCCGCCGGCGGCGAGGAGGAGGGCGACGAAACCCTTGACCTCCTCGACGTTCATGCGCTTGCCCTGCAGCTCGGCGGT
>JAJDUR010000084.1 GCA_022826585.1 Dehalococcoidia bacterium | reverse complement strand
GTGGATGTCGTCCAGCGACTCCAGCAGCTGCGGATGGATGCCCTGCACGTGGTAGACCTCGTTGAAGGCGTCCACCGAGGCCTTCCAGTTGGTGTCCCACTCGATGGTCTTGTCTTGGACGATGTACATCTTCTCGAAGTGATACGGGTCGATGTGCTCCGGCAGCACGCCCAGGAACTCCTCGAGCGGCTCCGCGTCCGGGTTCATGTTGAACCAGACCCAGCCCGCCCAGGTGTCGCAGGGAATCTCGGTCAGGGCCGTCTCCTGGGGAACGCCCTGGGTGAATGTGTCCTCGTCCGGCACGAACTTCTTCGAGCCGTCGAGGTTGAACTCGAAGAAGTGATAGGCGCACTGGAAGCTCTCGGCGTGGCCCATGCCGGGGTTACGGATCTGGTTCCCGCGGTGGGGGCAGACGTTGTAGAACGCCCGCACCTTGTCCGGCGCCTCCCGCACGATCAGGAACGACTCGGGCCCTAGCTCGGTCGTGAAGTAGTCCCCCACATTGGGGATGTCCTGCTCCCGCCCCGCGACGTTCCAGACCTTCGTCCACATGCGCTCCCACTCGAGCTCCATGAACTCCTTTGAGACGTAGCGCTCCTTGGGGATGAGCTCCGTGCCCAGGGGCGGCTCCGGCGCCTTCTCCATCGGCGTGCCGGTCACTCGTGCTTCAACAACCACGCTTGCGCTCCTTCGGTGCGCGCGCCCGATCACCGCCCGCGCGCAGTCCGCTGAGGTGCGGTGATGTTACGCGAATCGGTCCGCTCCCGCCCGTTCGCGGGCTAGTAGGAACCCGGTGTTGGAACGATCTCCGTGCCCATCTCCTCGGGTTCCATGCCCAGCGTGATCAGCACCTTCGAGAGGCTCATGAAGAGCCCCACGCCCAGCGCCATCTCCACGATCTCCGGGTCGCTGAAGTGCTCCCGCAGCCGCGCCTGCAGCTCCGGCGATACCTGCCGCGGGTCCCCGATGATCGCGTCCGTGAGGGCGATCGCCGCCTTGTCCCGGGAGGAGAGGTCCGACGCTTCGTAGCCGTCCTCGATCTCCGTTACCTGGTGTTCCGTCAGTCCTTGCTCACGCGCCACGGCGAAGCGAACGTTCTTTCAGTAGCCGCAGTCCGTCACGCGGGCGTTCCGCATCCGCGTGACCTCCTTCGTGCGGTGGTCGAGCGCGCCCTTGCTCCAGAACGTCCCGTAGAGCATCCCGAAGGCGCCCGCCAGCCCGGGCTGGTGCGCCAGCGCCGTGCCGAAGCTTGGCTCCTCGCCCGGTATCGCCGAACTCACTCGTGGCTTGGTCGACATCGCATCCTCCTTCGGAGACCTCAGTAGATCGGCCCTTCGCTCGAGGCCGGCGCCGGCGCCTGGACCGGCGCCGGCTCGGTGCCGAACGCCAGCCGCAGCCGGCAGTTCGCATCGAACAGCGCCACCCCGATCGTCAGCGCCACCACGCCCGACTCGCCGAAGTGCGCGTTCAGTTCCGCGTACTCCTCGTCCGTCAGGTCGTGGTGCTGCCAGGGCATCTTTTCGGCGAGCGTCAGCGCCGCCTGTTCCTGCTCGCTGAACAGGTCGCTTCCCGGCCAGTCCGCCAGCGCGGCGACCTGCTCGTCGCTCACGCCCGCCTCGGCGTGACGCACCGCGAGTTCCGCCTCGCAGTCGTGCAACTGCGCGACCCGCAGCCGGCAGAGCTCGAGCAGGCTCGCGGGCAGCAGTTCCTCGTCCCAGAGCTTCCCATAGAAGGACGCGTACAGGTCGCGAAGCTCGGGCCGCAGGCCCAGAGCCGCATCAAACGGTGCGCTGCCTTCTTCCGCCTTGAGCCAGGTCACGCGCGCATTCTCCCGCCGCGACCCCGCCGTCCGCAACGCCTCCCCGACTAGGTCGTGGCCACCTGCGGGATTCGCACCCGCCCCAGCCGTGCCGCTACCTCCGTGATCCCCGTTGCGAACGTCGCCGGGATCAGTTCGCCCCGCTCGATGGAGGCGATGAACATCGGCAGGATCGTCAACAGCACGCGGATGCGCACCGACTCGCGCGCGTGCCACTCCTCCGACACCCGCCCCTCGGCCACCATCTCCTCGAGGTCCTTGGGCAGGTAGACCCCGCCCCGGCGCGCGTACGCCATCGTCGCGATCACCGCCATCGCCCGCGGGTCGAGGTCGGTGCGGTGGAAGCCCGCGCTCTGGCTCGCCGGGAAGCGCTGCAGCGCCCCCTGCACTTCCAGGTTTAGCTCCTCCGCCTCCACCGCCGCCCCCGCGATTGCCTCGGCGGGGTCCTCCAGCTCCGAGGCCAACCGCGGGCCTCCCGCCAGCTCCACCTCCGCCACGGCGATCACGTCCTCGATGCTCGCGCCATCGCCGGCGAGGGACTTCAGGTGGTCGATCAGCGCGCCCATGACCGCCTCCGCGATCGCGTCGTCGTGCCCCTACTGTACAGCCGCGTGAGCGCCCCCGGCGCTACCGGAAGGCTAGACGTGCAGCACCCGGTCGTAGGCGTCGAGCACCGACTCGTGCATCGCCTCCGAGATGGTTGGGTGCGGGAACACCGTCTCCATCAGCTCCGCCTCGGTGGTCTCCAGGCCCATCGCCACGACGAACCCCTGGATCATCTCCGTCACGTCCGGGCCCACCATGTGCGCCCCGAGGAGTTCGTCCGTGTCCGCGTCGAAGACCGTCTTCACCATGCCGCCCGTGTCGCCCACGGCGATCGCCTTGCCGTTCCCGACCAGCGGGAAGCGCCCGACGCGCACGTTGAAGCCCGCCTCCTGCGCCGCCGTCTCCGTGAGGCCCACGCTGGCGACCTGCGGGTGGCAGTAGGTGCAGCCGGGGATGCGCCGCCGCTCCATCGGCCGCGCCGAGGGCAGCCCGGCGATCCGCTCCACGCAGATGACGCCCTCGTGCATCGCCTTGTGCGCCAGCAGGGGCGGCCCCGAGACGTCGCCGATCGCGTACAGCCCCGGCTCGCCCGTCTCCAGCCACTCGTTCACGACAATCGCGCCGCGATCCACCGTCGCCGCCGTCGTCTCGAGCCCGAGCCCCTCGACGTTGCCGGTCACGCCCACGGCCAGGATGGCGCGGTCGAAGGTCGCCTCGACCGTGCCGTCCTCGGTCGCGATCGTCGCCGTCACGCTGTTGTCGCCCTTGTCGAGCGACTCGACCGTGGCGTTCGTGTGAATCGTGATGCCCTGCTTCTCGAACTCCTCGCGCGCGAAGGCCGAGATCTCCTCGTCCTCCACCGGCAGGATGCGGGGCAGCACCTCCACCACCGTCACCTCCGCCCCGAGGGATCGGTAGAAACTCGCGAACTCGACGCCGATCGCCCCTGAACCGATCACCAGCAGCGATTCCGGCATCACCGACGGGACCATCGCTTCCTTGTAGGTCCAGACCAGCTCACCGTCGGGCTCAAGGCCCGGCAGCGAACGGGGCCGCGCCCCTGTCGCGATGATGATGTTGTCCGCGCCCAGCTCGGCCACGGTCTCGCCGTCCTTCTCGACGACGAGGCAGCCGCCGCCGGTCAGCCGGGCGGCTCCGTCGAACACTTCGATCTTGTTCTTCCGCATCAGGAACTTCACGCCGCTGTTGAGCTGGCGCGCCACCGAGCGTGAGCGGCTCACGACCTTGTCGAGGTCGAACGAGGCCTCGGCCGTCAGGCCGTAGCGCTCGGCGTCCTGCATCTCGCGGTAGAGGTCGGCCGTGTGGAGGAGCGTCTTGGTGGGGATGCAGCCCCAGTTCAGGCAGATGCCGCCTAGGTGCTCGCGCTCGACCACGGCTGCCTCCAGCCCCAGTTGCGCCGCGCGAATTGCTGCTACGTAGCCGCCCGGGCCGCCGCCCACCACGACTACGTCGTACGTTTTTTCGGCCATCGTGCCTCCCTAGACCAACAGTCGGAATGGTGCTTCGAGATAGTCCTTCACCGACGCCAGGAACTGCGCCGCCGGCGCCCCGTCGAGCGCGCGGTGGTCCCACGTCAGGCTCAGCGTCATGGCCTTCTGCCGCACGGGACGCTCGCCTTCCCAGCGCACGTCGTCGCGAAGCCGGTTTACGCCGAGAATGCCCACCTCGGGCGGGTTGAGAATGGGCGTGAACGAGTCCACCCCGAACATGCCCAGGGTCGACACCGTGAAGGTGCCGCCGGCCATGTCGTCGAGCCCGAGCTTCCCCTCGCGCGCCAGCCCCGCCAGCCGCGAGGACTCCTGCGCGATCGCCTTCAGGTCGATCTGATCCACATTCCGCACGACCGGCACGACGAGTCCCTCGTCGAGCGCCACCGCCATGCCCACGTGGACCTCGCCCCGCAGGTTCATCTCCGTCCCGAGGAACTGCGCGTTCATGCGCGGGTGGTCGCGCAGCGCCTTCGCCGCCGCCTTCATCACGATGTCCGTGTAGGAGGGTCGCACGCTGTCGCCTGCCCACTCCTCGATCAGCTGGCTGCGCAGCTTCACGCAGTCGTCCATGGCCACATCCATGTCCATGGTCAGCTGCGCCGTCTCCTGCAGGCTCGCGTACATGCGCTCGGCGATTACCTTGCGCATGCCCCGCACCGCCATCACCTCGTCGTCGCGAACCTCCGCCGGAGCGGCCGCTGCCGCCGGCGCAACCGCGGGCGCGCCGCCCGCTGCTGCCGCCTCCACGTCCTCCTTCGTGATACGCCCGCCGGGACCAGTACCGGCCACTGTCGACAGGTCGACCCCGAGCGCTTCCGCCCGCTTCCGCGCGAGCGGCGAGGCGGGGGCAGGCGTGCCTGCTGCGGCCGCCGGCGCCGCTGCGGGCGCGGCCGCAGCAGACTCGTGCGCCGTGCGCACGTCGTCTTCCGTCACGCGACCGCGCGGACCGGTCGCCGTCACCGTCGCGAGGTCGACCCCGAGCTCCTTTGCCAGCCGTCGCGCTGCCGGCGAGGCCGGCACGCGCTCGCCCTCGGCTCGTGCCGGGGCTGCGGGCGCCTCGGCAGCCTCGGCCGCTGCTGCTGCCGGCTCGGCCTCCGCTGGCGCTGCGCTTGCACCGCCCGCGGGAGCGCCTGGCAGGACGTCCGGGATCTCCTCGTCGGCTGCGTAGATCCAGCCGACCACATCGCCCGGGTCGACGGTGGTCTCGGCCGGCACCAGGTGCCGCACGATGCCTGCAGCTTCCGCCTCCACCTCCATCTCCACCTTCTCGGTCTCGAGCCGGTAGAGGTCCTCGCCGAGCTTGACTTCGCCCCCGTCGGGGATGTGCCACTCGGCCACGGTTCCCTCGGTCATCGTCATACCGAGTTTCATCATGTAGATCTCGGTCGGCATCTCGGCAACCCCCGTCCTTGTTCGGTTCTTTATGCCTCGGGCGAGCCGTCAGGCCCGGAGACTTCTTCGGAATACAGGCCCGTGCAGGCTGCGTAGCTCAGCGCTGCATGGACATCGATCACCCAGGGACCGTCCCGGGCCACCCGGAGTGTAGCCCCTTGTCCCGGTTTCAACACACGCTCGCGCTCGCCGTCGAAGGCGAGCACGCCCGGCCCTGTCACGGTCACCGGGTCGCCGAGCGCCAGGCGTTGGTGCGACCGCACTGCGATCGGCTCGTACATCCCCGGAGCGATGGGCGCGAGCACCGAGACCCCGCCCTCGCCCGGACCGAGCGTGAGGTGCAGCGCCTCGTCTTCGTCGGGTGCGAGTGGCGCGAGCAGTCCGCCGATCGAGGTGATGCCCACCGCCGGCGGCTCCGCCCGTGTCAGGACGGCCTCGCGCAGCCGCTCCCCGCCCCAGATCGCCCGCGACCCCACGAAGCGATCCGCCGCCAGCACGGCGTCGACGAGGGCAATGTCGTCGCGCTCCCCCTCGATCTCGACGTGTACGGCCTTCACCTGCCTCGCGACGCGCTCCAGCGGGATATTGCCGCTCGCGACCAGTCCCGCCGCTGACCCCGCCACCGTCGCCTCCACCATCGTCGGGAAGACGTTGTTCGTGCCCGTCGAGACGGGCACGAGGGGCGCGTCCTGCCAGCCGAGGGCGAAGGCCCGGTTCGTGCCGTCCCCGCCCAGCGTAACGACGGCCCCACAGCCCTCCGCCCGCATCGACTCGGCGGCGCGGATGGTGTCCAGCGCGCTCGCCGTGTGCGTTGTCTCAACGGGCACGAAGTTGGCCTCGCCCCCGAATTCGTTCACCGCCGCCGCCGTGATGCCGTGCGTGTCGGGCATGTAGCGGAAGTCGCGCACGCCGCTCGCCAGCGCGCCCACGATGGCGCGGCGCACGATCGCGCGCTTCTCCTGGTTGTCGAAGACCGACGCGCGCGCAACCAGGCGGCGGATGTCCTTCCCCGAAGCGGGGTTGGCGGCGATCCCGAGCGGGCGCGAGGTCGTCAGGGCCTACCCCGTCCCGAGGATCTGCCGCGCCTCGGCCGCGATACGCTCGGCGTTCGGCACGTACGTCTGCTCCAGCACCGGGCTGAAGGGCACGGGCGAGAACGGCGCCGCCACGCGGCCGACCGGCGCGTCGAGGTAGTCGAACGCCAGCTCCGCGATCTGCGCCGCGATCTCCGCGCCCACGCCGCCAAAGCGGACGGCTTCGTGCACCACGAGCGCGTTATGCGTCTTCGAGACCGAGTTGATGATCGTCTCCGTGTCCAGCGGCTGCAGCCACAGCGGGTCGATCACCTCGGCGCTCACGCCTTCGCCCTCGAGGATGTCGGCGGCCTTCGTGGCCTCGTGGATCATCCGTCCGTGGGCCACGATCGTGAGGCTGTCGCCTTCGCGCAGCACGTTCGCCTTGCCGATGGGAAGCGTGTACGGCTCCTCTGGTACCTCGCCCGGAAGCGCCATCAGGCCCTTGCACATCACGACGAACACGGGATTCGGCTCGCGCGCGGCCGTGATGATCGCGCCCTTCACGTCGTACGCCGTCGCCGGCATCACCACCTTCAGGCCCGGCGTGTGGCACAGCCACGCTTCCAGGCTCTGGGAGTGCTGCGCGGCCAGGTTCATGCCCGCGCCCGACATCGTCAGGACGGTCACCGGCAGCGTCGCCTTGCCGCCGAACATGTACCGCATCTTCGCCAGCTGGTTCACGATCTCGTCCATGCACTCGCCGATGAAGTCCATGAACATGATGTCGACGATCGGCTTGAGGCCCGTGGCCCCGGCCCCCACCGCCAGCCCGATGATCCCGGACTCGCTGATGGGCGTGTCGATCACGCGATCCGGCCCGAACTCGTCGAGCAGGCCGCGGTAGATGCCGAACACGCTACCGGCGCCGGCGACGTCCTCGCCGGCCATGA
>JAJDUR010000092.1 GCA_022826585.1 Dehalococcoidia bacterium | reverse complement strand
GGAAGCGACCTCACCTGGTTCGGCTCCAGCGCCGCCCCCACCGTCCGCGTCGCCGAGATGACCGTCTCCGGCGTCTAGCGTGCCCCTCCCGCCCTACTTCGCCTACGGCTCGAACATGGCGTCCTCCCAGATGGCCGACCGCTGCCCGGGCGCCGTCTGCCTCGGGATCGCCCGCCTCCCCGGCTACCGCCTCGCCTTCGACGCCTGGAGCAACCGCCGCGGCGGCCTCGTCGCCGATGTCCTCCCCGCGCCCGGAAGCGATGTCTGGGGCGTTCTCTGGCAGGTCACCGAGGAGCATGCTGAGGCCCTCGATCGTTACGAAGGCGTCGCCCGTGGGCAATACCGCCGCGAGAGCCTGCAGGTCCAGACCGCCGAGGGCGAGAGCCTGGGCGTCTTCGCCTATGTCATCTGCGACCCCGGAGAGGATGGCCCCACGACCGACGCCTACCGCGACATCCTGCTCGAGGGCGCGCGCGAGCACGGGCTCCCCCCGGACGTGGTTAAGGCCATCGAAGAGGTCCCCACCCTTCCTCCTCGCCCCGCCCCGCCGGGCCCGTCTACACTGCCATCGTGACCGCGGACACGCCCCCCACCGCTGCCGACATTCGCCGCTACCGCCGAAACCTCCAGGAGGAGATCGACGGGCAGATGCTCTACCTCCTCCTCGCGGAGGCCGAGGACGACCCCAATTTGAGGAAGGTGTTCGAGCGCCTCGCCGACAGCGAGAAGCGCCACATCGACCTCTGGCAGGGGAAGCTCCGCGAGGCCGGCGCAACCATCCCCACCCCTCGCCCCGGCGTGCAGGTGCGCGTCCTTGGCTGGCTCGCCCGCCGTTTCGGGACCGGCTTCGTGACCCCCATCGTCGAGCGCATGGAGCTCAACGCCGTCACGATGTACGACGACCAGCCCGAGGCCATCGCCGAGGGTCTCCCCGGTTCCGAGCGTTCCCACGCACGCCTCTTCCAGGAGCTCGGCCGGCAGCCCGGCGAGGGTGTCGATGTCGCCCGGCTCGAGGGCCGCCACCGCAGCGCCTCCGGAAACGCCCTCCGCGCGGCCGTCCTCGGCGCCAACGACGGCCTCGTCTCCAACCTCAGCCTCGTCATGGGGGTCGCCGGCGCCGACCCGGGTCGCGAGTTCGTCGCCCTCGCCGGCATCGCCGGGCTCCTCGCGGGCGCCATCAGCATGGCCCTCGGCGAGTGGATCAGCGTCCTCAGCAGCCGCGAGGCCTACAACCGGCAGGTCGAGATTGAGCGCGAGGAGCTCGAGATGAATCCCGAGGAGGAGCGCGCCGAGCTGGTCCTCATCTACCAGGCGAAGGGCCTCTCCGAGGAGGCCGCCCGCATCACCGCCGATCGCGTCTTCCAGAACCGCGAGACCGCCCTCGATACGCTCGTGCGCGAGGAGCTGGGCATGTCCGAGGAGAACGTCGCCAGCCCCACCGTGGCGGCCGGTACCTCCTTCCTGCTCTTCGCCGTGGCGGCGCTGCTGCCGGCCTTCCCCTGGTTCTTCGCCGATGGCGGACTCGCCATCGGCCTCAGTCTCGGCCTCGGAGCGGTGGGGCTGTTCGCACTCGGCGCGGCCGTTACCCTCTGGACCGGTCGCTCCGCCCTCTATTCGGGTGCGAGGCAACTCGCCCTCGGCCTCGCCGCCGCCGGAATCACCTACGGAATCGGCACGGCCCTGGGCGTCGCCATCGACATCTAGCGGCGCTTGCCCCTTCTAGCCTCCCCCTCGATACTGAGCGCTCTGGTGGCTAGAGCGAGGTGGCCCCACCCGTTCCCATCCCGAACACGGAAGTGAAACGCCTCAGCGCCGACGATACTGCCCGGGTAACTGGGTGGGAAAATAGGCCGCCGCCGGGTCTCCCACCCTTCTCGCAGCGCCGCCCCTTCGTGCGCCTTGGTAAGCGCCCTCATTTCGCACCTTGATCGAGGCGCTGCTACAATCGAGTCCACATCAGCGGCCGTCTCCCTCACCTCACGTTTCAGAAGGGCAACGCGGTCAAACGGAGCCCACCAGTGTCCACCGACGAACAGGCCCCAGAGGCCACCACCGGCGACTCTCCCGCCCCTGCCGGCGTCGCCGATCCGCCAGCCACCCCAGAGCCTGCCCCCGCCACGCCGGAACCTGCCCCCGCCGCCCTTGAGCCCGCGCCGGCCGAGCCCAGCGCGGAGATGGACATGGCCGCCCTCCTCGAGACGGAGGCCGCCCAGCCCAGCAGCCTGCGCCGCGGCGAGATCATCCAGGGTGTCGTCATGGGCGCCTCGCCCGACGGCGTCATCGTCGACGTTGGCACCAAGACCGAGGCGGTCATCCCCCAGAGCGAGATGCTCTCCATGGGCGTCGAAGGCCAGAGCCGCCTGAAGGCCGGCGACACCGTCCGCGTCATGGTCCTCCAGCCCATGAGCTCCGAGGGCCACGGCATCGTCTCCCTCGACCGCGCCCGCGGCGAGGAAGGCTGGGAGATCCTCGCCGCTCGCCTTGAGTCGGGCGAGATCTTCTCCGCCGAGATCGTCGGCCATAACCGCGGCGGCGTCCTCGCCAACGTCGAGGGCGTCAACGCCTTCATTCCCCTCTCGCAGATCGACAGCATTCGCCGCGACAATCCCGATGCCGCCAGCGCCCTTGCCACCCTCGTGGGCAAGGAAGTGCGCCTCAAGGTCATCGAGCTGAACCGCCGCAAGAACCGCGCCATCCTCTCCGAGCGTGCCGCCATGACCGAGTGGCGCCGCGAGCAGAAGGAACGGATCATCCAGGAGCTCCAGGAAGGCGAGATCCGCGAGGGCCGCATCTCCTCCATCACCGACTTCGGCGTCTTCGTCGACCTCGGCGGCGCCGACGGCCTCGCTCATCTCACCGAGCTCACCTGGGAACGCGGCAAGAAGGCAAAGGACCTGTTTAAGGTCGGCGACGAGGTCAAGGCCTACGTCCTCCGCGTCGACCGAGAGGCCCGCAAGATTTCGCTCTCGCTCAAGCGCGCCCACCCCGAGGAATGGGACAGCGCCGTCGACCGCTTCGTCATCGGCCAGGTCCTCATCGGAAGGGTCACGAAGCTGATGCCCTTCGGCGCCTTCGTGCGTCTCGATGGACCTATCGAGGGGCTCATCCACATCTCCGAGATCACGAACCGCCGCATCCAGCACCCCCGCGAGGTGCTGGAAGAGGGCAACGTCGTGCCGGTCAAGCTCGTTCGCATCGAGAAGGACCGCCACCGGCTCGGCCTCAGCCTCCGCCAGGCTCGCAACGACGCCGAGGCCATGGGCTTCGGCTTCGACCGCAACGGCTCCGTGGTCGACTGGCCCGACGATGTGCGCGAGGAATTCGGGATGGACAAGCGCGACGCCTCCCAGTCCCCTGCCCGGCCGCGCACCACGCAGGAGACCGTCGAGGAAGCGGTTGCCAATGACCCCGAGCCCGTTTCGGCCTTTGCCCACGCCTTCGCGCAGGCCCTCGAGAATGCCGACGGCGGCCGCGCGCTGAATCTCGCCGACGACGAAGCGGCGACCCCTTCTGAGGATGCAGCCCCCGAGGTCGCTGTCGAGGACGCCGCTCCGGAGGCTGTAGCCGAGGAGTCCGCTCCCGAGGCTGCTGTCGAGGACGCCGCCGCCGGGGAGTCCGCTTCGGAAGCCGCCGAGGAAGCCGCTCCCGAGGCCGCCGTCGAGCAAGAAGCCCCGGAGGCCGTAGCTGAGGAAGCCGCCCCCGAGGCTGTTGTCGAGGAGTCCGCCCCGGAGGCCGTTGCCGAGGAAGCGGCCCCGGAGGCTGTGGCCGAAGAGGCCGCCCCCGAAGCCAGCGACGAACAGGCCGCCGAAGCGGCCGCAGAAACCGATGCGGAGGGCGACGAGCCTGCCGCTGAAGCAGTTACGGCCTCCGGTGAGGGTGGCGCCGCCACCAACGCCGGGGACTAGCAGGAGGGCACGCGATGGCCGACCGATTCGACAAGTTCACGGAACGCGCCCGGCGTGTGCTGACCCTCGCCCAGGAAGAGGCCCACCGCTTCAACCACAACTACATCGGCACCGAGCACATCCTCCTCGGCCTCGTACGCGAGGGCGACGGCGTCGCCGCCAAGGTGCTCTCCAACCTCGGTGTCGAGTTGAACAAGGTCCGCTCCGCGGTCGAGTTCATCATCGGCCGCGGCGATCGCACCGTGCTCGGCGAGATCGGCCTCACCCCGCGCGCCAAGAAGGTCATCGAGCTCGCCGTCGACGAGGCCCGCCGCCTCGGCCACAGCTACATCGGCACCGAGCACCTCCTCCTCGGCCTGGTGCGCGAGGGCGAGGGCATCGCCGCGGGCGTCCTCGAGAGCCTTGGCGTCAATATCGAGCGCGTCCGCGCCGAGACTACCCGCATCCTCAGCCAGTCATCCCCTCAGCCGGCGGGCACGGCCGCCGGCGGCACCCGCCAGGCGAGCCGCACCCCCACCGTCGACCAGCTCGGCATCGAGCTCACCGCTGCCGCAACCTCCGGCCAGCTCGACCCCGTCATCGGCCGCTCCACTGAGCTTGAGCGCGTCGTCCAGATCCTCTCCCGCCGCACCAAGAACAACCCCGTGCTTATCGGAGAGCCCGGCGTCGGCAAGACCGCCATCGCCGAGCTCCTCGCCCAGCGCATCAGCACCGGCGACGTCCCCGAGACCCTCGCCGAGAAGCGCCTCCTTACCCTCGACATCGGCTCCCTCGTCGCCGGTACCAAGTACCGCGGCGAGTTCGAGGAGCGCCTGAAGAAGGTGATCGAGGAGATCAAGACGGCGGGCAACTGCATCCTCTTCGTCGACGAGCTGCACATGCTCGTCGGCGCCGGCGCCGCCGAGGGCGCCGTCGATGCCGCCAACATCCTCAAGCCTGCCCTCGCGCGCGGCGAACTGCAGTGCATCGGCGCCACCACCCTCGACGAGTACCGCAAGCACATCGAGCGGGACGCCGCCCTCGAGCGCCGCTTCCAGCCGATCGTCGTCGACGAGCCCACGGTCGAGGAGACCGTGGAGATCCTGCGCGGCATTCGCGGGCGCTACGAGGAGCACCACAACCTCAAGATCAGCGACGACGCCCTGGGCGCCGCCGCCCGCATGTCGGACCGCTACGTGACCGAGCGCTTCCTCCCCGACAAGGCCATCGACCTCATCGACGAGGCCTCCAGCCGCGTGCGCATCCGCCGCGCCGCCACCCCGCCCTCCATGCAGGAGGCGCTCAAGGGACTTGAGAGCCTCCGCCGCGAGCGCGACCAGGCCACCGAGGCCCAGCAGCTGGAGTACGCCTCCGAGCTCACCGACCGCGAGGAGAAGCTCCGCATCAAGATCAACGAGATGGGCGAGTGGAGCGAAGGCTCCGGCGGCGTCGCCACGCCCATCGTCAGCGAGGAAGACATCGCCGAGGTCGTCGCCATGTGGACCGGCATTCCCGCCGCCCAGATCGCGAGCGAGGAGAGCGCCCGCCTCCTGAAGATGGAGAGCGCCCTCCGCACCAAGGTGATCGGACAGGACGAGGCCATCGAGTCCATCGCTCGATCCGTCCGCCGCGCCCGCGCCGGGCTGAAGGACCCGCGCCGCCCCATCGGCGTCTTCCTCTTCCTCGGACCCACGGGCGTGGGCAAGACCTATCTTGCCCAGCAGCTCGCCGAGTTCATGTTCGACTCACAGGACAACATGATCAGGCTCGATATGAGCGAGTTCAGCGAGCGCCACACCGTCGCTCGCCTGATCGGCGCCCCTCCGGGCTACGTCGGCTACGACGACGGTGGACAACTCACCGATACCGTCCGCCGCCGCCCCTACTGCCTGATCCTGCTCGACGAGATCGAAAA
>JAJDUR010000055.1 GCA_022826585.1 Dehalococcoidia bacterium | reverse complement strand
CGGGCTCGCGCTTCCGCCCGAAGCTGCTTCTTCCGCAGCTTCCGCAGGCGCGCTGCTTCCTTCTTCTTGCGCTTCACGCTCGGCTTTTCGTAGTGCTGGCGCTTGCGCGTCTCCGAGAGGATGCCGTCCTGCTGCACGCGCTTGTTGAAGCGCTGTAGTGCTGCCTCGAACGGTTCGTCCTCGCCGATGATGATTTCAGCCACGTTGCTGGCTCACCACCCTTCGGGTGCGATTGCCGCCCCAGCGGACGGCGAGGGCTCACGGTACCACCCGCGCTCCGCTCGCGAAAGCAGGCAGCCTCAGCCCACCACGGCGCCCTTCGCCTCCCGGACGCGCGCGTCCAGGATGCGCAGCCGCTCCTCTACCCAGATGGCCGGGCGCTCGTTGCGAAGGCTGGGAGCCTCGATGTTGTACCGCTCCTGCTTCGCCCGCAGCGCCCTCGCCGCCGTTGCGAACTCCCGCCGCCGCTCCGCGATCAGGGGCGCCAGCCTCCGCCACTCCCCCGTCGAGCGCGCCCGCTCCACGAGCGCCTCGTGCTCCGCCTCGATGGCCGCCAGCCGCTCCCGGTCTCCCTCGATGGTGCGCGCCAGCTCGAGCCACTCCGGCAGCGCCCCCGCGTTCCCCAGCACGTGGTGCGCCAGCCAGAGGTCGCCCGCCAGGCGGTCGGCGTCGCGCCACGCCAGCGGCGCCCCTTCGCCCGGGAGCCCCTCGAACACGCCCTCCTCGATCGCCTCCAGGATGCGGTTCTCGACCAGTTGCTCGAATCTCACCGGAACCTTGCCGCCTGCTGCGTAGCAGAACGGGGCCGCGCTGGCCCCGTCACGGTCGTCTTCACCGGATGCAGGTCGCTAGTCGGCCGAGGGCAGGACCTTCGGCTGCATCAGCTCCATGTCGCGGTCGTCGACCTTCAGGTCGCAGTCGCCCGGCTTGATCACCAGCACCTCGATGCCGGATTGCTCGTCCTTGTAGCGCTTCCCCAGTTGTACGGCCATCGAATGTCCCTCGTTACTTCTTCTGCTCGAGCGGCGTGTCGCCGCACTTCAGCTCGCCGTCGCCGCCCTTCGTCACGATGAACTCAGCGCCGCACTCCGGGCAGAGATACCGCTTTCCCGTCTGTGCTGCCATCTGCGCCCTCCTCGCTGGCGAAACTTGATCGGGACCGGATCGTAGGCACGCCCCTGCGGAGCGTCAATTGAGCGCGCTACTCGGTGACGAACACCACCGCCAGCATGTCCGGGTGGTAGCTGCAGGTGATGCGGTACTCGCCCGGCACGTCGAAGGTGAAGGTGCGCGTCTCGCCTACCCCCTCGAAGTCCTCGCCCTGCTGCACCCCGTCGATTTCGATGTTGTGCAGTCCCACCACGTTCTCGAACGTCACCGTGGTGCCGGCTGTCACCTTCACGCCCGAGCGGTTCGGCTCGCGGGATTCCCCGTCGGCCACGATCGTCCAGTCATTGTCGTTGGCGAGGATGACGACGTCGGTGGAAACGGCGTTCGGCTCGTCGATGACGATGGGGTCGGCCCCGCTGATCGTGTTGAAGGCGCTCGACGAGACAGTGTGCTCGACGCAGGCGGTGCCCGGGTTGATCTCGTCCGACGGGGCCGCGCCCCACGCGTCCGCCGGGAAGTGCAGCGCCTTGCCGATGGGCAGCGCCGCATCCGCCGCGACGCCGTTCGCCTCGCCCAGCGAGGCGGCCGTCACGTTGCCGTAGCCGCTCGCCACCTCCGTCAGGTCCGCGCCCTTCACCAGGTAGGCGTTGATCGGCGGGAGCGCGATCCAGACCTCGTCCGAGACCGGCTCGGCCGGACCAAGCTCGTTCAGCGACCGCAGCGCGCTCTCGCTCAGCCCGTGTGCGCTCGCGATAGAGAGGACCGTGTCGCCGAACTGGACGAGGTACCCGGTGCCCTCGCGCAGGGTGAGCACGTGCCCTTCCGCGATGGCCGCGTCCTCGTCGAGCCCGTTGTCCTCCGCCAGCGCCAGCACCGGGATGTCGTGCGCGTCCGCGATGGAGGCCAGCGTGTCGCCGGCCTGCGCCGTGTAGCTCGTCCCCGGTGGGAGGAGCAGCTTGCGCTTGCCGGTCAGCGGCGTGTCGTCGGCGATGTCGCCGACGATGGTCAGGAAGAGCGGGTTCAGCGAGCGCAGTTGTCCCGGCGTAATGCCGTGCTGCTCGGCGATGCTCGCCAGGGTGTTGCCCGCCTGCACCTTGTACGTCGCGCCCTCGGGCAAGCGCAGCGCCCGCCCGGGCAGCAACCCCGTCGCGATGGGGTCCGCCTTCGGGTCCAGCATCATGGCTTCGTCGGCGCCGGAGTAGGGCAGGTAGAAATTGCCCGACTCGTCGACGGCGTAGTCGATCCCGTTCAGCCTCGCGATCAGGATCGCCCCGGAAACGGCGTCCTCGCCGATTCCGTGCGCCGCCGCGATCTGCGGGAGCGTGTCCCCCGTCACCGCCGCCGTCGACTCGTGGTTCAGGTTGTGCGCGAACTCCACCGCCGCCAGCCACCCGTGGTTCGTGGGGTTCCCGTTCGCGTCGAAGGTCTCTTCCTCGAGCGGGGCCGTCAGCAGCCGCACGAGGTGCTCGATCTGGTTCGCTGTCAGGCTGCCGCCGTTCGCGTCGAGCCAGGCCGGCATCAGCGTGCCCGCCCGCCCGCAGAGCAGCGTCCGGCGGATGAGGTCCTGGTTCTGGGACAGCGCCAGCGGCTCCTGGTTCCGGAAGGCGGGCTTGTTCAGCGTCAGACCGACGCCGCCCTCGCCCCGGATACCGTGGCACGTGCGGCAGTTGTTCGCGTAGAGCAGCGCCCCCCGCTCGATCGACTCCGCCTCGAAGAAGTCCGCCTGCCGCTCCGCCCGGATCGGCAGGTCGATCGCCGTGTAGGCCGCGCAGCCGGCCACGCTGAGGAACATCAGCACCACGATCAGGAAGATTTGGCGCTGCGTGTTCAACGGGTCCCCCGCTGTCGCCTAGCCACTGTAGGGAACCGCCCGCTTCGGATTGGGAATCGCTCCGCCGCCGAGCGAAAGGCCCCGCGTGTTTACCGTGACCGAGCCGTCGCTGTTCGTCGTCAGCAGGAACGTATCCATCGGGCGCGGCGCCGGTCCGAAGACGCGCACCCCCGCCCGCGAGTAGGTCGAGCCGTGGCAGGGGCAACGGAACCACCCCTGGATGCCCGGGAACGCTACCTCGGCGCCGTCGAAGTCGCCTCGCCAGGGGATCGTGCAGCCCAGGTGCGGGCACTTCCAGTACAGCGCCAGCAGTCCGCCCGTGCCGCCCTGGCTCAGCACGTCGCCCTCCGCCCCGTCCAGGTTCACCAGCCAGAACTTGCCCTCGGTGATGCGCACGGGCTCGCCGCCCGGCTCCGGGATCTGGATCTTCGGCACGGTCACCGGCTGCCCGAAGCCCTGTGGGCTGCGCAGGTTGAAGAAGCCCAGGAAGAACGCGCTGAACGCCCCCAGCGAGAGCGTCAGCCCCGCGAACGCGCTCACGCGCATGAACGAACGCCGCGAGACCTTGCGCGCCTCCGCCTGCCGTGCCTGTTCGATCCGCTGTGCCTGCGCCATCCGCTCGCTACTCCTGTCCCGGAATGCCTTCGAGCGTGCGCAGGTCCCACGGCCAGATCAGGTCCTGGCCGGGACCGCGGAAGGCGGTACCGATAATCGTCAGCATCAGGAATGCGCCCACGAACCCGCTCATCAGCGTGATCAGCGCGTCACGGCGCGTCAGCACCCATCCCACCTTCCAGAGAATGAAGATGAGCAGGCACGCGAACCCGACCATGAACCCCGCGGGGATGCCGATGTCCACCAGCAGGGTCGGCAGGTCGATCTTCTGGAAGGTGGTCACCCCCGCTCCCGGACCCTCGTCCAGGATCTTCAGGTTGAACCACAGGTAGGGAATCGAGTCGGCCCAGTCCGGCCAGGGAACCACCGAGGGATCCTTCAGCGCTGCCGAGCGCTCGAGGAAGGCCAGCGTGTCGCCGCCCGAGAACCCGAACCAGTCCTTCAGCCAGAGCGCCACCTTGCCCGAGTTCCAGAGAATCAATGCGAGCGTGCCCCAGAAGCCCACCATGAACGAGAGCACCGTGTTCTTCACCGAGTTCACGTCGGCGAACCAGCGCCCCTGCCCCTCTGTCGACCGATCGAAGTACGGGAAGGCCGCGAGGATGATCAGCCACACCGTCGGCACTACGATGCCCGCCAGGGCGGCATTCATGTGCAGCAGCAGCTCCTGCAGGTTCAGCAGGTACCACGGCGCCTTCGCCGGGTCGTTCGTCACGTTCGCGTTCGCCTCGTCGAGAAGCGGCGCGTTCATCACGAACGAGAGCACGAACAGCAGCGCCGTGAACAGCAGCGCCGAGATGAACTCCACGAACACCAGGTCGGGCCAGACCAGCACCTCCTCATCGCGTGCGCGAGGAGTGGGTCGGGCGGCCGGCCGGGCGACGACAACGGTAGCCATGCGCTAGCTCACCCCGCTCTACAGCGGCCGCGCCAGGCCGCCGTCCCGGCGAATCCGCCAGAAGTGCACAGCCATGAAGATTGCCGCCAGCAGGGGCAGGCCGATCACGTGCAGCGTGTAGAAGCGAATCAGCGCGTCCGGTCCCACCTCGAAGCCGCCCAGCAGCCAGAACCGCGTCTTGGGGCCCAGAACCGGCGCCGAACCGGCGATGTTCGTGCCCACCGTGATGGCCCAGAAGGCCAGCTGGTCCCAGGGCAGCAGGTAGCCGGTGAAGCTCAGCAGGAACGTCAGCACCAGCAGCACCACGCCTACGACCCAGTTGAACTCTCGCGGTGGCTTGTACGCCCCCGTGTAGAACACCCGCAGCATGTGCAGGAACACGAGGATCACCATCGCGTGCGCCATCCAGCGGTGCATGTTCCGCATCAGCTGGCCGAACTGCACGTTCGTCTGGATGTTCTGGATATCGAGGTACGCCCGGTCCACGCTCGGCACGTAATAGAACATCAGCAGGATGCCCGTCACCGTCAGGCCCAGGAACATGAAGAACGTGAGCCCGCCCAGGCAGTAGGTGTGCGTGATCTTCACGTGCGTGCGGTGGATGCGCGTCGGGTGCAGGTGCAGGAAGACGTTCGTCGCGACCACCAGCATCTGGTTGCGCGGCGTGTTCGGGTAGCCCGTGCGGAAGATCGACTTCCACACGTAGTTATGGAAGAGCTTGTCGTAGATCAGGTCGCCGAGGGTCGGTTGGGTGGGCTGTTCAACGGCCATCGACGCTATCGCTCCCACCACTTGCCGAACGCGACCATGATGGCAAGGCCCAGGAACATCGTGATGAACACGAAAACCAGCTCTAGGAATTCGCCAACTTCCACGGCCCGGCGCCCTCTCCGTCTGCTGCCATCGGCCCTTCCTGGGCCCCGGCGAGTTTGTGAATCCTGTAGCAAGCGAGTTATACCCCGCGCCTCCGAGGGGGTCAAACGGGAACGCCCCCCGGGAACCCGATCCGGAACCGCCGCTGCCTTCCTTATATTCGGAGCCCGAATCGCAGCCGTACCAGCCCCCGGATGTCCTCCGTCGCCGTGCTGACGATGTGCACCTTCGTGTCCGGATCCTCCACCCAGTGCACGGGCAGCTCCCCCACCCGGAACCCCGCCTGGTGCGCGCGCACCAGCAGCTCCGTGTCGAAGAACCAGCCACGGTCCTCGATGTCCGGCACCACCGCCTCCACCACCCGCCGTCCCGCCGCCTTGAAACCGCACTGCGCGTCGCTGATCCGCAGCCGCGGGAAGAAGGCGCGGATGATCAGCACGTAACAGCGCGAGATCACTTCCCGCTTAAGGGACCGGGTCGTCTCCGACCCCCGGGCCAGCCGGGATCCGCTTGCCACGTCGTACCCGCCCTCCGCCACCATCCCCACCAGATCGGGCAGGTGCCCGAGGTCCGTGCTCAGGTCGACATCCATGTAGGCGACCACGTCCGCATCGCTGCCCAGCCACGCCTCCCGCAGCGCGATGCCTCGTCCCTTGACGGTGAGCACGAGCGCCCGCACGCCCTTGTGCTCCGCCTCCAGGTCGCGCGCCAGCTCGCTCGTGCCGTCGTTCGAGCCGTTGTCCGCGATTACCAGCCGCCAGTCGTAGCGGGGCTGCTCCTCGAACAGCTCCAGCGTGCGCTCCACGCTCGCGCGCAGCACGGATACCTCGTTGTAGCAGGGGATCACCACGTCCACGGTCGGCCGGGGGCGTTCCGCGGTCACGTGCCCACCCGCCTGAGCGCAAGCGGCGAGCGCTCCCTCAACCTGGTCACGGTGTCCTCGCGGGCAATGCTCGGGAAGGGGCTACTCGGGGCGCAGCGCCGCCAGCCGGCGCTTCGTGCGATCCGCCCGCCCCGTGGGAATGGCGCCCTTCCTCGCCGCTCGGTCCAGTACCGAGTACGCCTCGCTCAGCGCGGCGCCGAACGCCTCGCCGTCACCGGCCTCCGCGGCCTCGCGCGCCGCCCGCACGGCGGTGCGGGACTCCGAGCGCGTCGCCCGGTTGCGAGTGCGCCGCTTGAGCGACTGGCGCCAGCGCTTCATCGCCGATTGCTTCGTTGCCATGGACGCCGATGGTAGGCGCGCTCCCCGCTCCGCGCAAAGCCCGCGCCCCCACTTGCCCCGTTCACAATGCTCTCGTATTCTGAATCCGCACTGGTCAGAAGCCCGGCATCCTGCCGATGCGCTCACCAGGCATACCTCAAGAGTTCGAGGTCCCTGCACCCTTATCTCGCCCGTCTTCGTCGAGCGCCGCTCAAGGCGGGCAACAGGATCGTTGCCATCACACGCGCACCTGAATCCCCGCCGGCCGAAGAGGCCCCCGTCACCACCGAACGTGAGGACGCCGTCCCCACGCTCAACATCGCCGAGCTCGAGGGCACGACCCGCGGCGAGCTGATTCGCCTCGCCCGCGACCTCGGCGTCAGCAACGCCTCCACCCTGCGCAAGCGCGACCTCATCTTCCGCCTGCTCCAGACCCAGGCCGAACGCCGCGGGAACCTCTTCTCCGGCGGCTTCCTCGAGGTCTCCGACGACGGGAATTACGGCTTCCTCCGCGGTGAGTCCCTGCTCCCCGGTCCCCACGACATCTACGTCTCCCAGTCCAACCTCCGTCGCTTCGCCCTCCGCCCTGGCGACTACGTCACCGGGCAGATCCGGGCGCCCCGCGACAACGAGAAGTACTACGGCCTGCTCAAGGTCGAAGCCGTCAACGGTCTCGACCCCGACGCCGCCAAGCGCCGCCCCTTCTTCGAGAACCTCACGGCCGTCTTCCCCAAGGAGCAGCTCCGCCTCGAGACCACGCCCGACAACCTCACCCATCGCCTGATCGACCTCATCGCGCCGATCGGTCGGGGCCAGCGCGCGCTCATCGTCTCGCCGCCCAAGGCGGGCAAGACGATGCTCCTCCAGAACATCGCCAACGGCATCACCACCAACCATCCCGATGTCCACCTGATGGTCGTCCTCATCGGGGAGCGTCCCGAAGAGGTCACCGACATGCGCAGGAGCGTGCGCGGCGAAGTCGCCAGCAGCACCTTCGACGAGCCGGTCGAGGACCACACCCGGGTCGCCGAGATGGCGTTCGAGCGGGCCAAGCGGCTCGTGGAAGGCGGCCAGGATGTCGTCATCCTCATGGATTCCATTACCCGCGCCACCCGCGCCTACAACCTCGCCCTTCCCCCCAGCGGCCGCACCCTCACCGGTGGCGTCGACCCCGTCGCCCTCTACCCCCCCAAGCGACTCTTCGGCGCCGCCCGCAAGTGCGAGGAAGGCGGCTCCCTGACCGTCATCGCCACCTGCCTGATCGATACCGGCAGCCGCATGGACGAGGTCATCTTCGAGGAGTTCAAGGGCACCGGGAACATGGAGCTCCGCCTCGACCGGAAGCTCGCCGAGCGCCGCTTCTATCCCGCCATCGACATCCAGGCCAGCTCCACCCGCCGCGAGGAGCTCCTGCTCGACGAGTCCACCCTCAAGGGCGTGTGGCTCGTCCGGCGCATGACCGCCATGATTTCGCAGAACTCCCCCAACTCCCTCGAGGCCACCGAGCGGCTCCTCGAGCGCCTCGGCAGGTCCGAGACCAACGAGGAGTTCCTCTCCAGCCTCCGGACCGAGGTCTAGGGAACCCACGGTTCCCCGCCGATCCTTGCGTTTCGCACCTGACTGCGGCAGTTTAGGTCGTGACAATCGGTGCAAGCGCCGGGTTGGGGTGCGCCCGGCGCCGGGAAGGGACCAGGAGCCGTGCTAAGGGATCGGCTGCTCGGGCTGCTCGGCGCGCGCTCGTCCCTGCGGGCGCGATCCCACGTCCACGGTCGCCTTCCCGTCCGCGCCGTCTTCCACCTGCTCCTCATCGGCATGGCCGCGCTCGCCGCTCTCCTCACCGCCCACCTCGTCACCGACGCCGAGCCCGCGCCCGTCTCCCACATCCCTCCCGTGCCCCTCTCGGGTGTGCGCGCCATCGCGCCCACCGGCGAGGCCTTTCTCCGCCCCGGCGTGAGCCACGAGACCCTCGCCTCGCCCCTCAGAGCGTCCCTGGCCAGCTTCGCCGCGTCGCTCCGCCCCACCGGGAACGTCGAGACCGACGACACCCTCTCCGACGAGGTCGCCGATGTCTACGCGGCAAGCCAGGACTCTGGCTACGAGAGCCGCAGCCTGGCCGAGATTATTGACCCCACGCGTCCCTACGAGCTCTACACCGTTCGCGGCGGCGATACCCTCCTCGCCATCGCCCTCACCTACGACACCACCGTCGACAACATCCTGCTCAACAATGCCGAGGTCGTGGATGCCGGCTCCATCCCCGTCGGCCAGCAGATACTCGTCCCCCTTGGTGAGGTCGAGGGCATTCTCTACAAGGTGGGCCACGGCGACACCATCGCCAGGATCGTCAGCAGGTTCCTCTACGTCACCGTCCAGGATGTCATCGACCACCGCCCCAACAACCTCTACGGTGGCCGCAGTCTCCTGGTCGGCGAATACATCCTGCTCCCCGGCGCCGAGCCTCCCGTTCAGACCCCCGCGGGATACGTCATCGGGCCTCCGCCTCCCGTCTCCGCCAGCCGCTTCGGCCTCCCCGTGGCCGGGTGGAGCTTCATCAGCGATCCCTTCGGCACCGACCGCGGCGGCGGGCGCATCCATACGGGGATCGACCTCGCCTTCGGCGGCGTCACCGCCGCCTCCTCCATCTATGCCTCCTGCGATGGGTGGGTTTCGCGCGTCGAGTGGTTGACCTGGAGCTATGGCTACTACGTCATCGTCGACTGCGGCGAGGGCTGGGAAACCCTCTACGCGCACTTCCGCGAGATCATCGTGCACCGGGGCCAGAGCGTGACCAAGGGCGAGACCGTGCTGGGCATCTCCGGCTCAACCGGCTACAGCACCGGTGAGCACCTCCACTTCGAGATCCGCTACAACGGCCAGTACCTCAACCCGGCGGACTACATCCACTTCCCCTACTCGCGCGCCCCGTAGGGGGGCCACCCCGTTCGGAACCCCTGCCTGCCTCGCCTCAGTTCGCGCTTTCGACGGCCCGGACCGAGTCCCCGGATCGCGTCTCGACGAGCCTCGCGATCACCACGTCACGGTGCACGTAGTACCCCGCGCCGCCCTCCTCCGTCGGGATGAAGTCGCCCCCGCAGGTGATGAGGATCGCCCACTCTTCGTCGGGCGGGCGCAGGAGCTCCGGATTCTCTGCCTCGTGTGGCCTGATGAGGTCCCCCATCGGTACTCCGCCCGTCTCGTAGCGCCGCTGGAAGAACACCTCGTACACGTACTCCCGCCCGTCGTCCATCACCACGATCACATGGTCGCCGTCCTCGAGATCCGTTAGCCGGTTGAACGGTCCCAGGATGTCCGGCCACCAGTCCTTGTGCGCCGAGTAGAGTGAGTTCGTGCCGAACCCCGGCTTGTCGTAGATGTAGTACCAGCCCACGTTCCGCGGCGAGGGCACGTCGAGCTCGTTGATCTCCTCGATGATGCCGATCGCCTCGATCGGCGCCTCTACTCCCAGTGCGGGAATGCGCATCATGGCCAGCTCGCCGTCGTAGGGCGTGGGTTCCGGTGTGGCAGTAGGCGTGGGGGTCGCCACGGCCGTTGGGCTCGGCGTCGCGGACGCAGTCCGCGGAACGTGCTCGGACTCCACCCCCGGCTCGATGCTCGCGCAGGCCGCTGCGGTCAGCGCCAGCGCCGCCGCGAGAAGCCATCCCACGCGGGCGCCGCGCCTGCCCGTGGCCGGCCGGGAGCCCCATACCATCGGTCCAGCTTAGCTTACGGCTGCCACCCACTCGTGGCCCGTGCCGCCTCCGGCGGGACGGTCTGCACGAGCCTCGCCAGCACCAGGTCCCGGTGCACGTATTCGCCCGGCCCGCCCGGCCTGCTCGGCACGAATTCGCCGCCGCACGTGTAGAGGGCGATCCACTCCTCACCGGTCGGGCGCTGGAACACCGGATCCTCGGCCTCATGCGGCCGTCGCAGGTCGCCGATCGGCAGGTCCTCGGCCCGGTAGCGCTGCTGGAAGAACACCTCGTAGACGTACTCCCGTCCGTCATCCATCACCACCACCACCCTGTCGCCGTTCCTCAACTCCGTCAGCGCGTAGAACGGCCCCTGTTTCTTCGGCCAGTAGTCCTTGTGGGCGGAGAAGAGGGAAGTCTCCCCGAACCCGGGCTTGCCGAAGCCCGGCCTGTCCAGGATCTCGTACCAGCCGATGTTGTCCCACTCCGGCACGTCGAGCTCGTTGAGCTCCTCGATGATTCCGATCGATTCGATCGCCGCCTCCACCCCGAGCGAGGGCAGCCGCATCGAGACCAGCTTGCCGTCGTACGGCTCGAGCTCGACCGCCGGCCCGGGTTCGGGGGTCGGGGGCGCGACGGTTGGGGTTGGCGTGGCAGGCGCCTGCGTTGGGGTCGCTGACGTGGCTACCGGCGTCGCCGGCGGTGGTGCTTCGGGAGTCGGCTCAGGCGCCGGCCCCGGTTCGGGTCTGGCGCTGACGCATGCCGTGCCCACGAGCAACAGCGCCACGCCCAGGATCAGGAATCGCCTTGTCACTTGCCAGCCGCGCACGACGCTCTCCGGACACCCCGCAGTGGCCCACCACTACTGAGTATACGTCTGAGCGTTTTGATTGTCGCGTGATCTTTACGTTCGCCGCACGATGGACCGCAGCCGCCTCACCGTGGATTCCAGCCACTCGCGCATCGAGGTCCGCGACCGGGAAGGACCGCCCCCGATGACCGGCTCGCCGCCACCCGACTGCGGCGGCCTGCCCAGCCACGAGAACACCACCACCCCGATCGCCGCAAGCCCCGCCACCACCGCCAGCACGATGATGACCACCGTCGCCCCGTCGCCACCGTCGTCTGTCGTGCCGCCCCCGGCCCCGTCGCCGCTCTCCGCTGTCGCCTTGGGCGCCGCCGTTGCCTCGGGCTCGGGCGGCACTGCCTCTGTTGGCGCCTCCGTCGGTGCGGGGACCTCGGTGGGGGTTGGCGCCTGTGTCGCCGCCGGGGTTGGCGTCGCCGTCGCGACGGGCGTAGCCGTGGGCGCTGCCGTCGCTGCCTCGGTGGGAGGAGCGGTCGCCGTCGCTTCAGGAGTCGCGGTTGCTTCCGGGGCCTCCGTCGCTTCGGGCGTGGCCGTCGCTTCTTGCGTGCCGTTGATGTCCGGCTCGGTCGGCCCCTCCGTCGCCGTCCCTTCCGGCGTCCCGTTGATGTCCGGCTCGGTCGGGCCTTCCGTTGCCGTCCCTTCCGGTGTGCCGTTGATGTCCGGCTCGGTCGGGCCCGGAGTCGGGGTTGCGGTCCCGACGGTAGCCGCCTCCAGCGTCAAGTCCAGCGATTGCGCCTGCTGGCTCCACATCCCCGTCTGCACGGCCCGCCGTCCGCCGACCTCGAACCGCACCTCCGCTCCGTCCACCCCGCACCCGGCCTTCTGCTCGTCCGAGACCACCTTCACCCGGTAGCTCGTGACCGTCGTGCCGTTGGTCGCCTCCTGAAGCGTCGGCTCAGGCGCATCCTCGCTGCAGACCGTGTCGCCGATGTACGCGATCACGTTCAGTCCACCCTCGACATCGCCGTCGGGCGCGGTCACCGTCCCCTGGAACGTCGAGGGAGGCGTCGGAGGCGTCGTCTGACCCTCAGCCAGCGGCCCTCCCGCCACCACTGCCACAACCGCCACCGCGAACCCGAGCCAGAGCGTCAGCGCCGCGAGGGACGCGTGAAACCGCCACCCTCGCTGTTGCCCCATGTCGCGAGCCTACAGGACCCCGGGTCTATGCCCCACTGTCGTAGTGCTTCCGAACTGTTGCGCTCGGACGAACGCCCCGCCCGCTAGTTCACCGAGAGCGTCATCGTCGGTGGGGTGAGGGCGAAGTGCATCTCTACCGAGAACTCATCGAGCTTGTCCGACCAGCTTGCCCACATCCCCCGCGCGTATGCCGCCTCTGCGCTTCCGAACGCTCCCTGCATCGAGCGCGCGTCCTCGAAGCAGTAGACGCCCAGCATGGTCCCCTCCCGCGTTTCGCCCCAGTGCACGCTCGCCATGCCGGGAATCTTCGCGACCTCGCGCAGGTGCTGGGAGCGGAACCACGCCGCGAACGTCTGGCGATCGTCCCGCACCCGCGCCCGCAACAGGATGAACGGCTGCTGGCCCTTCATGCTTCTCCCCGGCAGAGCGCCGCCGCCAGGGCCACGCTCGCCTCCAGACAGTATCGCGAATCCACCTGCACGCAGGGAATCCCGAACGGCTCCTCCTCGCCGCGCATGCGGTTGTACACGCCGATGTTCGCCTCCGAGGCGCCCTCCCGCGGCCCCGAGAGCCGCTCCCGGACGACGGCGTCCGGCGCCGTCAGCCGTACTGCCACCACCCGCGCCCCCTGCCCCTCCGCCAGCTCCCGGAAGCCGTGGCGCTCCCCCTCCCGCAGGTTCGTGGCGTCGATGATCACCGTCCGCCCCTCCTCGAGGGCCGCCTCCGCCCGCTCGCGCACGACCGCAAACACCTGCCCGCTCTCCTTGCGAGTGTACCGCCGCCGCGGGAACAATTCGCGGCGCACGCGGTCGCTCTCCAGCACCAGGGCGGTCAGCCTCGGCGCGAGCTCCGCCGCGAACGTGGTCTTTCCCGTTCCCGGCAATCCGCTGAGCACTACCAGCGCCGCCAAATTGCTGCTACCTCCCCCTCGTGCTACTTTCACCCCTGAAGACAGGTAAAGGAAGTCGAACGAGCAAGTTTGCTGGCCCAGGAAACGAAAGAGGCCCTGATCCGGGAGTACGCCCGCAACGACGGCGACACAGGCTCCCCTGAAGTACAGGTGGCGCTCCTCACCGAGCGCATCAAGTACCTGACCGCGCACCTGCAGGAGCACAAGCACGACTACCACACGCGCCGCGGGCTGTTGAAGCTCGTCGGCCAGCGTCGCCGGCTGTTGCGCTACCTCAACAAGCGGGATGTCAACAGGTACCGCACGCTCATCGGGCGCCTCGGGCTGCGTCGCTAGCCCTACCTCTTTCCTCTCCGGCCTCGCCCACGCGCGCCGCGCCGAGCGAAAGCCTGCCACTGAGCCCTCCCGAACCCATCGAGTCCGCGGCCAAGGGCCGCCAGAGAAAGCGTGAAGAAAGTCATGACAGCAACCGAATCCAGTATCCGTACCTACGAAGTCGAGATCGGCGGCAAGCCCCTGCTCATCCAGCACGGCGCCCTCGCCGGCCTCGCCAACGGCGCCGTTACCGTCCGCCAGGGCGATACCGTCGTCCTCGTCACCGCCTGTATGGCCGACCCCCGTGAGGGCATCGATTTCTTCCCCCTCACCGTCGACTATGAAGAGCGCCTCTACGCGGTGGGCAAGATCCCCGGCGGCTTCCCCCGCCGCGAGGGCCGCCCCTCCTCCGATGGCATCCTCGCCATGCGCCTCACCGACCGCTCCATCCGCCCCCTCTTCCCCAAGGGCTTCCGCAACGAGATCCAGATCGTCGCCACCACCCTCTCCTCCGACCGCGAGCACCAGCCCGACACCCTCATCACCGTCGGCGCCAGCGCCGCCCTCAGCATCAGCGACATCCCCTTCAACGGCCCCGTCAGCAGCGTCCGCGTCGGCCGCATCGACGGCGAGTACGTGGTCAACCCCACCTTCGCCGAGGCGGCCGAAGGCGACCTCGACCTCATCGTCGCCGGCACGAAGGACGCCGTCATGATGGTCGAGGCGGGCGCCTCCGAGGTTCCCGAGGACGCCGTCATCGAGGCGATGGAGATCGCCATGGAGGCGAACTCCGCCATCAACGGTCTCATCGAAGAGATCGCCGCCGATGCCGCCCCCGTCAAGAAGGACTACACCCCCGCCGTCGACAACGAAGAGGCCATTCAGGCCGTCCACGACGCCCTCGCCGACCGCCTCGACGAGATCGTGGCGAACGCCGCCAGCGAGCGCAGCGACGAGAACAAGCGCATCCGCGCCGAGCTCACCGAGCAGTTCGAGGACCGCTTCGAGTCGCGCGACATCGGCGACGCCCTCTACGCCGTCATCAAGAAGGCCATGCGCGATCGCATCCTCAGCGACGGCCGCCGCGCCGACGACCGCGAAACCACCGAGATCCGCCCGCTCGACATCCACGTCGGCACCCTGCCCCGCACCCACGGCTCCGGCCTCTTCAAGCGCGGCGAGACGCAGGTGCTCACCATCGCCACCCTGGGCGGCATGAACATGGCGCAGAAGCTCGACACCCTCTCGCCGGACGAGTCGAAGCGCTACATGCACCACTACAACTTCCCGCCGTACTCCGTCGGTGAGGCGCGCCCCATGCGCGGCGCGGGCCGCCGCGAGATCGGGCACGGCGCCCTCGCCGAGCGCGCCCTCCTCCCCGTCATCCCCCCCGAGACGGAGTTCCCCTACGCTCTCCGCCTCGTCAGCGAGGTCCTCTCCTCCAACGGCTCAACCTCCATGGCCAGCGTCTGCGGCAGCACCCTCGCCCTCATGGACGCGGGCGTGCCCCTCTCGGCCCCCGTCGCCGGTATCGCGATGGGCCTGATCATGGGCGACGACGGCGAGTACGCCGTCCTCACCGACATCGCCGGCCAGGAAGACTTCATGGGCGACATGGACTTCAAGGTCGCCGGCACCGAAGAGGGCATCACCGCCCTGCAGATGGATATCAAGATCGGCGGCGTCTCGCGCGAACTGCTCGAGACCGCCCTCTCCCAGGCCCGCGATGCTCGCATGTTCCTGCTCGAGCGCATGGGCGAGGTCATCGAGAAGCCGCGCGAGTCCGTGTCCGAGCACGCGCCCAAGGTCTACATCATCAAGATCGACCAGGAGCAGATCGGCACCGTCATCGGTCCCGGCGGCCGCGTCATCCGCAAGATCCAGGAGGATTCCGGCGGCGCCAATGTCGACATCCAGGAAGACGGCACCATCTTCGTCTCCGCCGTCGAGGGTGATGCCGCCGACACCGCCATTCGCATGATCGAGGGCCTCACCAAGGAGATCGGCGTCGGCGAGACCTACACCGGTCCCGTCACCCGCATCCTCAATTTCGGCGCCTTCGTCGAGATCCTTCCCGGCAAGGACGGCCTCGTGCACATCTCCGAGCTCAGCGAGGAGCGTGTCGAGCGCGTCGAGGACGTCGTCTCCGTGGGCGACGAGCTCACCGTGACCGTTACCGAGATCGACTCCCTCGGTCGCGTCAACCTCACCGCCCGCAGCGGTCGCGTCGGCGCCGCTCCCGATGGCGAAAGCCGGGAAGCCCGGCCTCCTCGTGACAGGGGCGACCGTGGCCGCGACCGCCCGCGCGGTCGTGACCGCGACCGCGACCGGGACCGCCCGCGTGGCCGGGATCGCGACCGCGACCGGGACCGCCCGCGTGGTCGTGACCGCGACCGTGATCGGGACCGGGACCGCGATCGAGACCGTGACCGAGACCGTGACCGCGAGCGACCTCGCGGCCGTGCTCCCGAGCGCGAGCCCGAGATCGAGGATGAGGCGCCCGTCGCCGAGGTGAACGGCGCAGTCGAAGACGACATTGACGAGGGCCTCGACTACGACGGCGTTGAGCCCGTCGCGGTCGAAGACCGCTCCGACGACCGCGACGATCGCGACGATCGCGGCGACGGTGCTCCCCGCCGCCGCCGGCGCCGCCGCTCCCGCAGTGGTGGTGGTCGCGAGGGTGGCGGCTCCCGCCAGCCCGAGCAGCGCGAGATCAACCGTGGCGGCAGCAGCCGTGGCGGCGCCAGCCGTGGCTGGACCCGCCGCAGCACACCCACCGAGGGCGGGGTTCCCCCCGCCCCGCCGCCCCCGCCCCGCCGCGGACTCGGTGGTGGCGGCGACTACGAGGACTAGCCGGGAGTCCCCCGTGCGCCTCTTCGAGCACGAGGCCAAGGCGCTCTTCCGCCGCGCCGGCCTCGAAACGCCTCGCGGGCTCCTCGCTGAGACGCCCGCCGAGGCCGTGCTCGCCGCTTCCGAGCTCGGCCCGCGCGTCGCCGTTAAGGGGCAGGTGCGCTCCGGCGGCCGCGCGAAGGCCGGCGCCGTGCGCCTCGCCGAAGGTCCCGCCGAGATTGAGGAGGCAGCGCGCGCCGTCCTCGACACGCGAGTCTCCGATCAGCCTGTCACCGCCCTCCTGGTCGAGGAGGCCCTGGACATCGAGGCCGAGCGCTATCTCGGCATCGTCTACGACGACCGCTCGCGCGGCCCCGCCGCCGTCGCCTCCCTCGCCGGCGGCGTCGATGTCGAGGACGAGGCGTCGGCCGCCGCCCGCGTCCCCCTCTCCGCCCTCGACCCGGCCCAGGACTTCCGCCTCAAGGAGGCCGTGTCGTCGCTCGGCCTCTCCGGGCGCGAGCTCGTCGAGCTGACCGGCATCCTCGGCAGGCTCTGGCACCTCTTCACCGAGGGGGACCTGCTCCTCGCCGAGATTAACCCCCTCGCCCGCACGGCCGATGGCCGCTGGGTCGCCCTCGACGCCCGCGTCGAGATCGACGACGACGCCCTCTTCCGCCAGGCCGAAACCGTCCGCGACCTCGGCATCGACCCCGCCACCCGGAGCGACCGCGAGGCCAGCGACCTCGAGCTGGAAGCGGCCCGCATCGACCGCTCCGACCACCGCGGAGTCGCCGGGCGGGTCGTCCAGTTCGATGGCACGCTCGCGCTGCTCATCGGCGGTGGCGGCGCCAGCCTCACCGCCTTCGATGCGGTGCGCGCTCACGGTGGCAGCCCCGCCAACTACTGCGAGATCGGCGGCAACCCCAGCGTCCGCAAGGTCGCGGCGCTCACGCGCCTGCTCCTCGGGCAGCCCGGCATCGAGCGCATCGCTGTCATCATGAACGTGGTCAACAACACCCGCGCCGACCTCATCGCCCGTGGCGTCATCCGGGGCTGCCTCGATGCCGGCCTCGAACCCGCGCGGGCCATCGCCGTGTTCCGCGTTCCCGGGGCGTGGGAAGAGGAGTGCGTCGCCCTCCTGCGCCACTACGGCGTCACCGCCTGCGACCGCACCGTCAGCATCGATGAGGCTGCCGCGCGCGCCGTCGCCGCCTCCGGCTAGAGCAGCGGCAGGTACTCCGACAGCTCGAAGTCCGAAACGTGCCGCTGGTAGCGCTCCCACTCGATGCGCTTGTTCTTCAGCAGCGTGTCGAACACGTGGTCCCCGAGCGCTTCCCGCAGCAGCGGCGACTCCGCCGCCACGTCGATCGCCTCGCGCAGGTTCCCCGGCAGCGTCGCGATTCCGAGGTCGGCGCGTTCCCCGTCCGACATCTCGAAGACGTTCTCTTCGACTGGCGGCGGCAGCGCACGCTCCTGCTCGATCCCGTCGAGCCCCGCCGCCAGCATCACCGCGAACGCCAGGTACGGGTTGCAGGCCGGGTCCGGCGAGCGGTACTCGATGCGCGTATGCACCTCGTCCCCGGGGGAGTACTCGGGGATGCGCACCAGGTCGCTCCGGTTGCGCCGCGCCCAGCTCAGGTACACCGGCGCCTCGAACCCCGGCTGCAGCCGCTTGTAGCTGTTCACCCACTGGTTCGTCACCAGCGTCATCGCCCGCGCGTGCGCCAGCAGCCCCGCCACGTATCCCTTCGCCAGCGCGCTCAGGTGGTACACGTCGTCCTCGTCGAAGAACGCGTTCCGCTCCCCCTTGAACAGCGACTGGTGCACGTGCATCCCGCTGCCGTTCTCGCCCTCCAGCGGCTTCGGCATGAAGGTCGCGTACACGTCGTTTGCGGCCGCGATCTCCTTCACCACCGCGCGGTACGTCATGGCGTTGTCGGCCATCGTCAGCGCGTCGGTGTAGCGCAGCGCGATCTCGTGCTGGCTGGGCGCCACCTCGTGGTGGCTCGACTCGACTTCGATCCCCATCGCGCTCAGCGTCAGTACCGTGTCTCGCCGCAGGTCCGAACCCTTGTCCGCGATCTGGTCGAAATAGCCGCCCTTGTCCAGCGGAACCGTGCTCTCCGCGTCCCGGAAGTAGAAGTACTCAAGCTCCGGGCTCACGTAGAACGTGTAGCCCAGCGCTTTCGCTCGCTCGAGCTGGCGGCGCAGCACCCAGCGCGGATCCCCCTCGAACGGCTCCCCGTCGGGCCGGTAGATGTCGCAGAACATCCGCGCCACGCCCTGCTCCCGGGGCCGCCAGGGCACCAGCTGGAACGTCGCCGGATCCGGCCGCGCCACCATGTCCGACTCGTCGATGCGTGCGAACCCCTCGATGCTCGACCCGTCGAACCCCATCCCCTCGTCGAGGGCGTTCTCAAGCTCCCCTACCGTGATCTGGAAGCTCTTCAGCGTGCCCACGATGTCCGTGAACCAGAGGCGCACGAACTTCACGTCGTTCTCGCGGCATGCCGAGATCACGTAGCTCGCAGATTCGTTCATGGCCCCGTCCTGCGGACACATCCGCCCGTCCACCGTACCCGCCCGATGTTACAGACAGGTTGCGCCACGCTACTCCCCTGCCGCCTCTCGCTGCCGCCGCAGCCAGTCCTGCACGAACGGGTTGTGGTCCCGCTCGAACGCCACCGTCGTCTCCTGCATATGCCCCGGCAGCACGATCGTCTCTTCTGGAAGGGTCAGCAGCTCGTTCGTGATGCTCCGCATCTCTTGGTCGAAGTCGCCCCCCGGAAGGTCCGTCCGCCCGATCGACCCCCGGAACAGTGTGTCCCCGCTGAAGAGCAACCCCTCCGCGTAGTAGCTCACGCTTCCCGGCGTGTGCCCCGGCGTCGCGATTGCCTGCAGCTTCAGCCCCGCCACCTCCACCTCGTCCCCGTTCGAGACGAAGGCGCTCGGGTCCGGCGGCGCCTGCGACTCGTCCATGCCGAAACTCGAAGCCGCGCCCTGCCACCCGTTCTGGAGCAGTTCCAGGTCGCCCTGGTGCAGGAGGAAGCTCGCGCCCGTCGCCGCCTGTACCCCGCGAACCCCCAGAATGTGGTCGATATGCGCGTGCGAGTTCGCGATCGCCTTGATCGTCACCCCCATGTCCTTCGCCAGCGCCAGCACTTCCTCCGGCTGGTCCCCCGGGTCGATGCAGATCGCCTCGCCCGTGCGGCGGTTTCCCACCACCCAGCAGTTCTCGGCGAAGACCCCCACCACGATCCCCCGCACCATGATCTCGTTCGCGACGTCCATGCGCGGAGCTTCCCCGCACGCCGCCACCCCGTCAACCACGCCGGGCCCGCCCCGTGAGCCCTCTCGACCTCGTCCTCATCTCGGTGCTCGGCGCGGTCGCCGCCCTGCCCCAGAACATGGCCGGCTTCGGCTTCGCCCTCGTCCTCGCCCCCCTCCTCGTCCTCTTCATGGACCCGGAGGAGACCGTCATCATCGTCAACATCCTGGCCATGCTCTCCGCCACCGCCGTCGTCTGGCGCCTGCGCCGGGCCGTCGTCTGGCGAACGGTTGGCGTTCTCTTCGTCGCGTCACTCTTCGGGATGCCCCTTGGACTCCTCGTCCTCCTCGCCGTCGACCCGACGGTAATCCAGGTTCTCATCGCCCTCGCCGTCCTCGGCGGGACGCTGGCCCCTGCCCGCGGGCTCACCGTTGGCAGCAGCTCCGCCATCGCCGCCGCCGCCGGCGTCGCCGGCGGCTTCCTCCGCACCAGCACCAGCGCCGCCGGTCCGCCAGTCATCCTCTACCTCCTGGCCAGAAGCCTGCCCGCCGATCCCTTTCGCGCCACCGGCTCCTTCTTCCTCATGGCGACCGCCGCCGTCGCCATCGTCCTCTACGCCGCCACCGGCCGCCTCGATGGCGACATTGGGCTCGCCGTCGGCGCAGCCATCCCCGGCGTCGCCATCGGCACCGGCCTCGGGGCAGCCTTCGCCGGGCGCGTGAGCGAACGCTGGTTCCGCCGCCTCGTGACCGTCCTCCTCGTCGCCACCGCCCTCACCGCCCTCGTGACCGCCTTCCTCGGCTAGGGGCTATTGTCCCCGGCGAGCCAGATAGTCTTCCTGGGTGCGCTCCAGCGTTTCCTTGGAGAAGTCGAGGCAGCCAAAGCGCTCAATGAAGTAGATCGCGGCTTCTCGTCCGAGTCTCGCCGCTTCGGTGTACAGCCCTGGGCCCTGCATCTGCCAGCTACCCACGATCGCCTCTTGGCCCGCTCGAAAGCCCGACGACAACCACACAACCCCGCCCCCTGAGAGTTCGCGATCACGGACCTGCTCCATCCTAATCTCCACCACAGGGGCGTCGTCGAGCACTCCTGCTGCGGAGAGTCGGGCTGCGAACTCGAAGATCTCTGTGAAGGTGTACAGAGCTCCGATCACCCTCAGTTGTCCGCCCGGCGCCTGTCGCTCAGCCTTGTCCTCCCAGAACGAGAAGAAGTGCGCGAATTGTCCGCTCTGGTAGAGGCGCCAGTGCTCCCGATGGCGGATGCCATCAACCTCGGAGCCCACCCAGTCGCTACCAGTTTTTCTGCAGTCATGGTTCACGTATGGATAGGGCCAGCCCCGCAGGCTGACCTGTGCGTCCAAGACTGCCGCCCAGCACTCGCCAAGCGATGCGATGCGATCCTTGTTGAACTCCCGGGGGTGAATCACGACACGCCAGTGTGGGCCGGTCCGCAGGTCCGAGAGGAAATCTGGCCTGACCGTCTGGGTAACCATCTCAAATGTCCTCGATCTGCCTGGCGAACGCTTCGGCATCAGTGTCGCCCGTCACTGGCGCCGCGGGCAAGAGGTCAAGGGCTCGGAGGCGCTCTACCTCTCGGCCTAGGGCTTTATCAGTAGCGAGACGCATGAGTGCTCGCATGTCTGTCGTCGTGCGGACCTCGACCGTCTCCGGCTTTCTGGTCGACCTTACGTATAGCGCCCCTTCCTTCAGCCTGTCTTCAGCTTTGGTGCAAAGCACGGGCTCGTACTCAAACTCAGGGACCGTAACGATCAGGAACTGCTTCCCCTGATGCTCGTGGATGTCCATCGCGGGCTCGACGAAGGGCTCAGCAAACCCGTTGATGGCTGCTTGGAAGTCCTCTTCGGCTGGGAACGTTCCCAGGTCGTCTGAGCCTAATCCTTGGGGTGTGAAGGTTCCGTCCTCTTCCTCGACCATTCCAACGACGATGCTGCCGCCGTTCCGTGTGTTAGACATCCCCAACACGGTTCGGATTAGGCTCACCCGTAACTCGCTCCACGTTGCGGACCGCTTGTACTCGAGGCTGGCAGACTCGCGCCCGGCCAGAATTAGGTCGTCGAACACCGCCACGCAACAATTGTAGCACCTGGCTAACGCTAGCCCCTCGCACCCCTCCCCCTCCCCCGCGTACCCTTCCGCCATGGCCCTCGACGACCTCCCCCTCCTCCCCACCCGTGTCGACATCCTCGACGAACGCTACCGGGAGAACCGCGAGGCCAACCTCGCCCTCCTTGCCGACCTCCGCGCCCGCCTCGCGCGCGTCGAGCAGGCGGGTGGCGAACGCTACGTCGAGCGCCACCACGCCCGCGGCAAGCTCCTCGCCCGCGAACGCATCCAGCGCCTCATCGACCCCGACGGCGCGTTCCTCGAGCTGAGCGCCCTCGCCGCCGACGGCGTCTACGACGACGACGTGCCCGCTGCCGGCATCGTCACCGGCATCGGGCGCGTCAGCGGGCGCGACTGCGTCATCGTCGCCAACGACGCCACCGTCAAGGGCGGCTCCTACTACCCCCTCACCGTGCGCAAGCACCTCCGCGCCCAGGAGATCGCCGAGCAGAACCACCTCGCGTGCATCTACCTCGTCGACTCGGGCGGCGCCTTCCTCCCCCTCCAGCACGACGTCTTCCCGGACCGCGACCACTTCGGCCGCATCTTCTTCAACCAGGCCAACCTCAGCGCGAAGGGCATCTACCAGGTCGCCGCCGTCATGGGCTCCTGCACCGCCGGGGGCGCCTACGTCCCCGCCATGAGCGACGAGACCGTCATCGTCCGTGGGACCGGCACCATCTTTCTCGGCGGCCCTCCCCTCGTGAAGGCCGCCACCGGCGAGGAGACCACCGCCGAGGAGCTCGGCGGCGCCGACGTCCACACCCGCATCAGCGGCGTCGCCGACCACTTCGCCGAGGACGACGACGACGCCCTCCGCATCGTCCGCAGCGTCATCGCCAGCATCCCCGCCACGAAATCTCCGCCCTGGGAGGTCTCCGCCCCCGAGCCGCCCCTCCACGACCCCGCGGAGCTCTACGGCGTCGTCCCGCCCGACTACGGGCGCACCTACGACGTGCGCGAGGTCATCGCTCGCCTCGTCGATGGCTCCCGCTTCCACGAGTTCAAGGCCCGTTACGGCACGACCCTCGTCTGCGGCTTCGCCCGCATCACCGGCTTCCCCGTCGGCATCATCGCCAACAACGGCATCCTCTTCGGCGAGAGCGCCCTCAAGGGCGCCCACTTCGTCGAGCTCTGCGGCCAGCGCCGCGTCCCCCTCGTCTTCCTCCAGAACATCACCGGCTTCATGGTGGGACGCCAGTACGAGAACGCCGGCATCGCCCGCGACGGCGCCAAGATGGTCACCGCCGTCGCCAGCGTCGCGGTTCCCAAGTTCACCGTCGTCATCGGCGGCAGCTTCGGCGCCGGCAACTACGCCATGGCCGGACGCGCCTACTCCCCCCGCCAGCTCTGGATGTGGCCCAACGCCCGCATCAGCGTGATGGGCGGCGAACAGGCCGCCAACGTCCTCCTCCAGGTCCGTCTCGACCGCGGCGAAGAGCTCAGCGAGGAGGAGCAGCGCGCCTTCATGGCCCCCACCCTCGAGACCTACGAACGCGAGGGTTCCCCCTACTTCAGCAGCGCCCGCCTCTGGGACGACGGCGTGATCGACCCGCTCGACACCCGCCGCGTCCTCTCCATGGGCATCTCCGCCGCCCTCAACGCCCCAATCCCCGAGACCGACTGGGGCGTCTTCCGCATGTAGCGAGCCGGGGCAAGGCTCGCGCTTTTGGCGGCTGCGCAACTCCTGCGTGCTAGACTCGCCGGCGGCCCGTTTCGCGATGGAGGCGGCGGCTGGAGGAAGGCAGATGCCCGAAGGACCGGAGAGCGGCAAGGCAGCTGCCTCCACCTCCCACGATGGAAGGGAGGCAAGTGTCGAAAGCTCCCCGACCAACGGACTCCAGATGTCGCACGAGCAAATGCTCGAGCTCGGGCGCAAGGCCCTCGATCTCGTCGTGGATCGCCTCGAGAACCTGTCCGCGGAGCAGGCCTGGGACGGCGAGTTCCGGAAGGTGCTCGAAGCCCACCTCTCGGAGGATCCCCCCGAGGGCCCCAACCCCGCCTCTGAGGTGCTGGACAGGCTCGCGCGGGACGTGCTCCCCTTCACCGCGCGCCTCGATCACCCTCGCTTCTTCGGCTTCATTCCCACCTCGCCCACCTGGCCCGGCGTCGTCGCCGACCTCCTGGCCGCGGGCTACCTCATCAACCAGTGCACGTGGCTCGTCGCGAGCGGACCCAGCCAGCTTGAACTCGTCGTCATCGACTGGTTCAGGCGCTGGATCGGGTATCCCGAGGGGGCCGGCGGTCTCTTCACCAGCGGCGGCTCCGCCGCCAGCGTCGACGCCTTCGTCGCCGCTCGCGAGGCCGCCGGCCACCCCGAACGAGCCACCGTCTACATGAGCGACCAGAGCCATAGCGCCCTCCCCCGCGCCGCCGTGATCGTCGGCGTCCGCCGCGACCACATCCGCACGATCCCGAGCGACAGCAGCTTCCAACTCGACATGGAGGCACTTGCCAGGGCTGTCGCCGCCGACCGCGCCGCCGGCTTGCACCCCATCGCCGTCTGCGCTACTGCCGGTACCTCCAGCACCGGCTCCGTCGACCCTCTCGACGAAATGGCGGACTTCTGTGCGAACGAAGGCCTGTGGCTTCATGTGGATGCCGCCTACGGCGGTTTCGCGGTGGTGACCGAGGGGGGCAGACAACTCCTGCGCGGCATCGAGCGCGCCGACTCGGTCGGGCTTGATGCGCACAAGTGGTTCTTCCAGCCCTACGAGGCCGGTTGCCTGCTGGTGAAGGACAGGGAGACGCTCAGCGACGCCTTCCACATGCCGCACGACATCCTCCAGGACACGGTGTGGGGGGCCGATCACCCCAACTTCGCGGACATCGGCCTGCAGCTGAGTCGCTCCGCCCGCGCCCTGAAGGTCTGGATGTCCGTCCAGACCTTCGGCATGGACGCCTTCCGCCGCGCCGTCGAGAGCGGCATGGAGCTCGCCGCCCGCGCCCACGACTACGTCCGCGCCAGCCCGATCCTCGAACCCCTCAACACCCCGCCCCTCGGGATCGTGTGCTTCCGCGTCAATCCCGCCGGCGGCCTCCTTGATGAGGCGGCCCTGGAGGATGTCAACCGGACCGTGCTCGCGCAGATGTTCTGGGACGATCCCGCCTTCATGTCCTCCACCAGGCTGCACGGCGCGTTCGCGCTGAGGATGTGCATCATCAATCACACCACCACCTGGGACGACGTCCGCGAGACGCTTGAAGCGGTCGAGCGCTTCGGGCGGAAGGAACTCTCGAAGCGGGACGCCCCCGGGGGATAGCCCGGTCCGCCCAACCGTCACCCGGCGGCACCTGATCGGCGCCGAGTGCCCTCTGTCTCCCCCTACAATGCCCCCGTGTTCGATGCGGTCCTCGTGGCGAACCGCGGCGAGATCGCCGTGCGCATCATCCGCACCCTGCGAACGCTCGGTGTGCGCGCCGTCCTCGCCGCCTCCGTTCCCGACCGCCGCAGCCTGGCCGCCCGCCTCGCCGATGAGGTCGTGCTCCTCGAAGGCCACACGGCTGCCGACACCTACCTCGATGTCGAGGCCGTCATCGCCGCGGCGACAGCCACCGGCTGCGAGGCCGTCCACCCCGGATACGGCCTCCTCAGCGAGCGCCCCGACTTCGCCCGCACCTGCGCCGATGCCGGTCTCACGTTCGTCGGCCCCTCCCCCGAAGCCCTGACGCTCCTGGGCGACAAGGTCGCCGCCCGCGACCTCGCCACCGCCAACGAAGTGCCCGTCGCGCCCGGCGCCGAGGGCTCGACCGATGCGGAACTCGCCGAGGCTGCCAGTGAGGTGGGCTTCCCCCTCATGCTCAAGGCCCGCGGTGGAGGAGGCGGCCTGGGGATGCGCGTCGTGGCGACACCCGAGGATCTTCCTCCCGCCATCGAGGCCGCCCGCCGCCAGACCGCCGGCGCCTTCGGCGACGACCGCCTCTTCGTCGAGCGCTACGTCGAGAACGCCCACCACGTCGAGGTCCAGGTTCTCGCCGACACGCACCGCAACGCCGTCCACCTCGGCGAGCGCGACTGCTCCGTCCAGCGGCGCCACCAGAAGCTCGTCGAGGAGACGCCCAGCCCCGTCGTCGATCCCGTCCTTCGCGACGAGCTGACATCCGCCGCCCTCCGGCTCATGCGCGCCGCCGGCTACGTGAACGCCGGTACCGTCGAGTTCCTCGTCGGCGAGCCGGAAGACGGCCGCCGCCCCTTCTACTTCCTCGAGGTGAACCCCCGCCTCCAGGTCGAGCACCCCGTGACCGAGGCCGTCACGGGCCTCGACCTCGTCTCCCTCCAGCTCGCCGTCGCCGCCGGCGAGCCCCTCCCCTTTGGCCAGGACGATGTGCGCTTCGCGGGCTACGCCATCGAGTTCCGGCTCAACGCCGAGGACCCGTGGCGGGACTTCCTCCCCGCCGCCGGCCGCCTCGCCACCCTCGCCGCGCCCGGCGCCCGCCTCGACACCGGCTACGAGGCCGGCGACACCGTACCCAGCGAGTACGACTCGCTCGTGGCCAAGCTCGTCGTCCACGGTCCCCGCCGCCGCGAGACGCTGCCGCTCGCCGCCACCCTGCTCGGCGTCGCCTCCCTCGACGGCCTCCGCACGAACCTGCCCCTCTACCGCGCCGTTGTCGCCCACCCCGCCTTCGGCGCCGGCGAGGCCAGCGTCCAGTGGCTCGAACGCGAGCTTCCTGCCCTGCTCGATGCCGCGCGACCCCGACCCGCCGACCTCGTTGCGGCCGCCATGCTGCTCGCCGGACGCGAGGGGACCGGGTTCGCCGGAGCCGCCTGGTTCGCCCCCGGGTCCCGCACGCTCTGGGTGGACGACGGCGTCGGCCCGCGTGCCGTCTCGGTCGGCGTCGGGGAGGCCTGTGTCGACGGCGCGCCCATCGCCGCCGAGGAGGTGGCCTCCGCCTCCGCGACCCTCGAGCCCGATGGCAGCGTCACCGTCGACACGCCGGCTGGCGATTACTCTCTCCGCCTGGTCCGCCCGCCCGCCACGTCCGCCGCCGCCCGCGCCGGCGAGGGACCTGCCGGCGAAGTTCGCGCGCCGCTCGCGGGACGCGTCGCCGCCGTGAACGTGCGCGAGGGCGACTCCGTTGGCGACGGCGATACCGTCGCCGTCCTCGACGCCATGAAGATGGAGCACGCCATTACCGCCCCCGGTGCGGGAACGGTGAAGGCCGTGCACGTTGCCCCCGACGAGGTCGTCGAGGCCGGCGCCCTCCTCGTCGAGCTCGAGTAGCGCCCGGAGGCTGCAAGGCTCCGGGCCTGTAGCCGCGTCAGCCGGGTGGGGGTGGGCGCGAGCGACTCACTGGCCGTCGGAGTGGCGTATAATCTAGACAGAACATCTAGCTGGTTACGGACATGACTGACTGGCCCCTCCAGGACGCCAAGAACCGCTTCAGTGCCGTCGTCGATGCCGCCCTCGCGGGCGATCCGCAGCGGGTCACCCGCCGGGGCCGGCCCGCCGTGGTGGTGGTGGCGGTCGATGAATACGAACGCCTCCGCGACATCGAGAAGGCGAACGCCCCCACCTTCGCGGAACTCCTGCTCGACATCCCCCAGGACGGCCGCGAATTCGATCGCCTCTCGGTTCCTGCCCGGTCGCCCGACCTCTGATGTTCCTGGTCGATACCGACGTGCTGTCCGCGCTCCGTCGAGGTGACCGCCACCCCGACGCCGCCCGCTGGCTGACCGCCCAGCGCACGTCCGAGCTCTTTCTCAGCGTCGTAACGGTCGGTGAGGTCGAGCGTGGCGTCGAGCGGCAGCAGCGCAGGGACCCGGTCTTCGCACACGAGTTGTCCGTCTGGCTTGAGCGCGTACTCGCCTGGTACGGCGACCGCGTCCTACCTGTCGATCTCCCCACCGCCCAGCGCTGGGGTCGACTCTCCGCCGCTCTCGGCTACGAGAGTGCCGACCTGCTGATTGCGGCCACGGCGCTGGAGCATGGCCTCACGGTCGTGACTCGCAATGTGAGGCACTTCGAACCCGCAGCCGTGCCGGTGTTCAACCCCTTCCCGGATGAGTCGGGGCCCACGCCGGGGCAGGCGTAGCGACCGGCGCTAGTCGCTGCTGAAGGGCAGGTCCGCCTCCACGCGACGGCCTTGGCTCTGGTGCACCCGCGCGATCGCCTCCGGCTCCGACTCGTGCACCGTCGTCGTCTTCTGCCCGCGCGTCATCGCGATCGTGCCCGTCCGCGAGAGCTCCCGGATGCCGTAGGGCTCGCACATCTTGATGAGCCCGTCGATCTTGTCGTCATCGCCGACGACCTGGAGCATCAGCGAGTTCGTCGCCATGTCGATCACGTCCGCCCGGAACACGTTCGCGATGTCCAGCAGCTCGTGCCGGTTCACGTTGTTGCAGCGCACCTTCAGCAACGCCAGCTCCCGCTTGATCGCGTCGTCGTGGGTCAGGTCGCTCACCTTCACCACGTCGATGAGCTTGTAGAGCTGCTTTTCCACCTGCTCCACCGGCGCGCTCGCTCCGTCGACGATGATCGTCATGCGGCTCAGGCCGTCGAGCTCCGTGGGGCCAACCGCCAGCGACTCGATGTTGAAGCCCCGCCGCCGGAACAGCCCCGCCACGCGCTGCAGCACGCCCGGTTTGTCCTCGACGATGGCGACGACCGTGTGATGGCTCGGCTTCGTTCCGTTGCTGGTCGTCATCGCACGAGCTCCTTCTCCGGCATCTCGATCGTCTCCGAGAGGGCAGCCCCCGCCGGAACCATCGGCCACACGTTCTCGTCCTGGTCGACATGGAAGTCGATCAGGATCGGGCCGTCGTAGTTGCGCGCCTCTTGGATGGCGGGAAGCACGTCCCCCTTCGTCTCCACCCGCAGCGCGCGGATGCCGTACGCCTCCGCCAGCTTGCAGAAGTCCGGCTGCGTCACCGCCACCGAGACGAAGTTCTCGTCGTAGAACAGCTCCTGCCACTGCCGAACCATGCCCAGGTAGCCGTTGTTCATGATCGCGATCTTCACGGGCAGCCGTTCGTCCACGCAGACGGCCAGCTCCTGCATCGTCATCTGGAAACCCGCGTCTCCGCAGATTGCCCAGACTTCCGAGTCCGGCATGCCCATCTGCGCCCCGATGGCCGCGGGCAGCTCGAACCCCATCGTGCCCAGCCCGCCCGACGAGACCAGCTTGCGCGGACTGTCGTAGAAGTAGTGCTGGCCGGCCCACATCTGGTGCTGGCCCACGCCCGTCACCAGCGTCGCCGTGCCCTGCGTCTCGTCGTACAGCGTGCGCACGATCTCCTGCGGGATGAGGCGCCGCGTCTCCCGGATCTCCAGACTCGGGTGCTCCTCCTCCACCTTGTCGATCCAACCCAGCCACTTCGACCGGTCGCGACGCTCGATGCGCTCGGTCAGCTCCGGAAGCACGCGCTTCACGTGGCCGACCACCGGGATCGCCGTCGGCAGGTTCTTGCCGATCTCCGCCGGGTCGATGTCGATATGCACGATCGTCGCGTCCGGGTTGAAGTCGTTGAACCGGCCCATCGCGCGGTCGTCGAACCGCATCCCGATGCCGATCACGACGTCCGCCTCGTCCGCCGCCATGTTCGCGTGGTACATGCCGTGCATGCCCAGGAACCCGTAGCTCAGGTTGTGCGTCTCGGGGAAGCCCCCGATCCCGAGGAACGTCGTGATCACGGGGATCTGCGCCTTCTCCGCGAGCGTGACCAGCTCGTCCGAGGCGTCGCCCCACACGATCCCGTGCCCGGAGATGATGATCGGGCGCTCCGCCCCGTTAATCGCGTCGGCGGCCCGCCGGATCATCCCCGCGTGCCCCTTCGTCGTGGGACGGTAGCCCCGCAGGTTGATCTCCTCCGGCCACTCGAACTCCGCCTCCTCCTGGAACACGTCCTTCGGAATGTCGACGTGTACCGGTCCGGGCCGGCCCGACCGGGCGATGTGGAACGCCTCCCGGATCGTCATGGCGATGTTCTCGGCCCGCATCACGAGGTAGTTGTGCTTCGTGATGGGCTGCGTGATTCCCGTGATGTCGGCTTCCTGGAAGCCGTCCTTGCCGAGCAGCGTGCGCGCCACGTTCCCGGTGATCGCCACCATCGGCGTCGAGTCCAGGAACGAGGTGGCGATGCCCGTCACCAGGTTCGTCGCTCCCGGCCCGCTCGTCGCCAGGCAGACGCCTACCTCGCCCGAGGCTCGCGCATAGCCGTCGGCCATGTGCGCCGCGCCCTGCTCGTGCCTGACGAGCACGTGCTGGATCGCGGGAAACTGCGGCAGCGTGTCGTAGAGCGGTAGCACCACCCCGCCCGGGTACCCGAATATCGTCGATACGCCCTCCCGCTGGAGACACTCCAGCAGGATCTGGGATCCCGTCATCCGAACCATGGTCGAGTCCTTCCAACGGCTCTGATTTGCCGGCCTGTGCCCTGGTAGGGGCTGACCGGTGCCTGCCACGCCATTCGGTCGTGGCGGCCCTGGGTTTGGCGGTGGCGCCTCGCCCCGGGCGTTTCAGCGAGCGGAGGCGCGACCGGTAAGCCGCTGTCCCTCCAGTGAGCCACCCCGAGTGTAGGCCCGATCCCTTCTTACGTGAAGCACGCCCCGTGCACACGGGCCTCAGGCGAGCGCATCCCCCACCAGCGCCTGCCCCGCCTCGATCACCGGCCCCACCTTCGACTCGTCCCGCAGCTCCGTGTAGATGCGCAGCAGCGGCTCCGTTCCCGAGAGCCGGAACAGCACCCACCCCTCCGACAGCAGGAAGCGCCACCCGTCCGTGGTGTCGACCCCCGTCACCGGCAGCCCCGCGAACTCCGTGGGCGAGGCCGCGTCGAGCGCCGCCTTCACGGCGGCGTTCGCGCCCGGCTCCAACTCGGTGTCGACCCGCTCGTAGAAGTGCGGCCCCGTGATCGCGAACACGTCTTCCAGCAGCTCGGTCGGACCCTTCCCGCTGATCGCCATTGCGTCCAGCAGGTAGAGCGCCGAGAGGATGCCGTCGCGCTCCGGAAGGTGCCCCCGGAAGCCGTACCCCCCGCTCTCCTCGCCCCCGATGAGCGCGTCCTCACGCATCATCACCGGCCCGATGTGCTTGAACCCGACCGGCGTCTCGATGCAGTCCGCGCCGTGGTGCTCGGCCAGCAGTCGCGCCATCGCCGTCGTCGTCACCGACTTCACCACCGCCCCCCGCAGCCCCCGCGCCCCCAGCAGGTACTCGACCAGCAGGGCGAACGTCCGCAGCTGATCGACGTACGCCCCCGACCCGTCGACCAGCCCCACCCGGTCGGCGTCCCCGTCGTTCGCGACGCCCGCGTCGAAGCTCCCGCCCGCAACCAGCGACAGCAGCGCGTCAAGGTTCGAAGCGATCGGCTCCGGCGCTCGCAGCCCGGGGAAGAGGGGGTTCCGCTCCGCGTGAATCTCCTCGACGGTCGTGCTGCCGCCGTCGAGCAGCTCCGGCAGCAGCCCCGCCCCCGCCCCGTACATGGGGTCGACGGCCACCCGCAGCCCCGCCCCGCGGATGCGCGCGAGGTCGACCTGCCGTCCCAGGCCCGCCAGATACCCCGGGATCGGGTCGAAGCGCGTGATCGCATCCGAGTCCGCCGGCGCCAGCTTCGGCCCCGCCGGGTCCGCGAGGATGGCGGGCACGCGCCGCTCGATGTCCGCCACGATCTCCGGGCTGGCGCTGCCGCCGTAGTGCGGCTTCACCTTGATCCCGTTCCAGCGGAAGGGGTTGTGGCTGCTCGTCACGATCACGCCGCCGCCCGCCCCCGCCTCGATGATGCGGTAGCTCAGTGCGGGCGTCGGCGCGGGCCGGTCCGTCAGCTGCACCTGGAAGCCGTTCCCCGCCAGCACCCGCGCCACCGCCAGCGCGAACTCGTCCGACTGGAACCGCGTGTCGTACCCGACGATCAGCGGCTCGCCCCGCCCCCGCGTCTCCGCGAAGTGCTCCGCCACCGCCTGCGCGCAAGCGCGCACGTTCTCGAACGTGAACGCCTCCCCCATGATGGCGCGCCAGCCGTCCGTCCCGAATCGCACAGGGTTCTCCGTCATCGGCTCACCCCCGCCGCTCCCCCGGCTCAACGATCTCGCCCGGACGCAGGCGGGCGCCCCGAGCCACGCTCGCCCCCCGCCCCAGCACCGCCCCGCGCACGACCGCTCCCTCCCCGATCGTCACGCCGTCGGCCACCACCGAGTCCCGCACCTGCGCGTTCGCCTCCACCCGCACATCCTCCCACAGCACCGACCCGGTCACGCGCGCGCCTTTGCCCACGGCGCTCCCCGCCCCCAGCGCGGTGCCCTCGATGGTCGCGTCGTCCGCCACCTCGGCGTCCCCGGGGACCAACGGCGCCCCGTCCCGCTCCACCAGCGCTCGCGAGAGCTCGAGGTAGCGCCCCGGCGTGCCGAGGTCCGCCCACAGCCCCTCGAAGCGGTAGCCCAGCACGTTTTCCCCGCGCCCCACCAGCGACGGGAACAGCGTCTCCTCCACCCGCACCGCCCCCGGCGGGATATCCCCCACCAGGTCCGGCTCGAACACCCACACGCCCGCGTTCACGAGGTCGCTCGGCGCCGTCCCCGGCGGCGGCTTCTCGACGAACCCGGTAATCCGTGAATCCCCGTCCACCACCGCCACCCCGAAGGCCGACGGATTCCCCACCCTGCAGAGCGCCAGCGTCAGGCGCGCGCCCGTCTCGTCGTGCGCCGCCAGCGCCGCCCCCAGGTCGAAGTCCACGTACACGTCTCCGTTCAGCACCAGGAACCGCCCCTCCACCTCCGCCAACCGCACCGCGTTCCGGATCGCGCCCCCCGACTCCAACCGCTCCCGCTCCACCACGTGCGTGATCGTGAGCGCCCCCCGATCCCCCTCCGGGTACGCGTCCACGAGGTCGTCCTGGTGCTGGCCCAACGCCAGCACGACCCGCTCGATGCCGTGGCCCCCCAGCCAATCCAGCAGGTGATCGAGCGCCGGGCGGTTCGCGACCGGGATGAGGCTCTTGTGGCGCGTCAGGGTCAGCGGCCGCAGCCGCGCTCCCTGCCCTCCGACGAGGATGATCGCGTCCATGCTCCTCGAACGTTACTCCCCCTGTCGCGCCGTCGCCGCAACATCCGCGGCGCGCCCCGTGTCCTCCCAGGGTACGTCCAGGCCGGTTCGGCCGAAGTGCCCGTACGCGGCCGTCGCCCGGAAGATCGGGCGGCGCAGGTCCAGGTCACGGATGATCGCCCCCGGGCGCAGGTCGAAGTGCTTCCCCACCGCCGCCAGGATCGTCTCGTCGGACACCGTCCCCGTCCCGAACGTCTCCACGTTGATGGAGGTCGGCTGCGCGACGCCGATCGCGTATGACAGCGTCACCTCGCAGCGCCGCGCGAGCTCCGCCGCCACGACGGTCTTCGCCACCCAGCGCGCAGCGTAGGCGGCGGAGCGGTCGACCTTCGTCGGGTCCTTGCCGCTGAACGCCCCGCCCCCGTGCCGCGCCACGCCCCCGTAGGTGTCGACGATGATCTTCCGACCCGTCAGCCCCGCGTCGCCCTTCGGCCCCCCCACCACGAACCGCCCCGACGGGTTCACGTAGATCTTCGTGTCCGCGTCTACCAGCGCCTTGTCCACGATCGTGTCGATGATGTGCTGCCGGACCTCCGTCTCGATGACCTCGCGGTCGACGTCCGGCGCGTGCTGCGTCGAGATCACGATCGCCTCGGCCCGGCGCGCCTCCCAGCCGTCCCCGTACTCGACCGTCACCTGCGACTTGCCGTCCGGGCGCAGCCAGGGCAGCTCGCCGCTCTTGCGCGCCTCCGCCAGCCTGCGCGCCAGCCGGTGCGCCAGCGAGATGCTGAGCGGCATCAGCTCCGGCGTCTCGTCGCAGGCGAACCCGATCATCATCCCCTGGTCGCCCGCCCCCGTTTCCAGTTCCTCGCTCTCTCGCGCGCCGTGGCGGGCCTCCCACGACCGGTTCACCCCCGCCGCGATGTCCTGCGACTGCTCGTCGATCGCCGTCACCACGCCGCACGTCTCCCAGTCGAACCCGATGTCCGAGGAGACGTAGCCGATGTCTCGCACCGTCTCGCGAACGATCCGCGGGATGTCCACGTACGCGCCCGTTGTGATCTCGCCCATCACCAGCACGAGTCCCGTCGTGATCGAGGTCTCGCAGGCGACGCGAGCCATCGGGTCCCGCGCCAGGATCTCGTCGAGAATGGCGTCCGAGATCTGGTCGCAGACCTTGTCCGGGTGCCCTTCCGTCACCGACTCCGAGGTTACGAACCGGGGCGTGCTCATGTGCCCGCCTGCCAGCTGGAGAGATAGTGCCGCTGCTCCTCCGTGAGCGTGTCGATACCGATGTTCATGGCCTGCAGCTTCAACCTCGCGATCTCCTCGTCGATCGAGTCCGGCAACTCGTGCACCTGCTTGTCCAGCGTCGATGCGTTCGCCACGAGCCACTCCGATCCCAGCGCCTGGTTCGCGAACGACATGTCCATCACCGAGGCGGGATGGCCCTCGGCCGCCGCGAGGTTCACCAGGCGTCCCTCGCCCAGCAGGAAGAGCGTGCGGCCGTCCCCCAGCCGGTACTCCTCCACGTGGTCGCGCACGCGCCGCTTCGTCTCGCTCATGCCTTCCAGCGCCTCCAGGTCGATCTCGTTATCGAAGTGGCCGCTGTTCGCCATGATGGCGCCGTCCTGCATTGTCTCAAGGATGCCCGCCCCGATCACATGGCAGTCGCCCGTCACCGTCACGAAGAAGTCGCCGATCGGGGCCGCCTCCGCCATCGGCATCACCGTGAACCCCTCCATCACCGCCTCCAGCGCCCGCACCGGGTCGACCTCCGTCACGATCACGTGCGCCCCCAGGCCCCGCGCCCGGCTGGCCAGCCCCCGGCCGCACCACCCGTACCCCGCCACCACGAAGTTCTTGCCCGCGAGCAGCACGTTCGTCGCCCGCACGATGCCGTCCACCGTCGACTGGCCCGTCCCGAAGCGATTGTCGAACAGGTGCTTCGTGTTCGAGTCGTTCACCGCCACGATCGGATAGCCCAGCGCCCCGTCCGCCGCCATCGCCTTCAAACGGATGACGCCGGTCGTCGTCTCCTCCAGGCCGCCCGCCATCCCCGGCAGCAGCTCGCGCCGCTCCTGGTGGATCGTCGCCACCAGGTCCGCCCCGTCGTCCATCGTCACCTGCGGGGCGTGGTCCAGCGCCTGGTGGATATGCTGGTAGTAGGTCTCGTTGTCCTCGCCCCGGCGCGCGAACACGGAGATCCCGTACTCCTCCACCAGCGCCGCCGCCACGTCGTCCTGTGTCGAGAGCGGGTTGCTCGCGCAGAGGCGCACCTCCGCCCCGCCGTCGCGCAGCGCCAGCGCCAGGTTGGCCGTCTCCGTCGTCACGTGCAGGCAGCCCGCCATGCGCACGCCCTTCAGCGGCTGCTCCCGCGCGAAGCGCTCGCGGATGAGCGCCAGCACGGGCATCTCACGCGCCGCCCACTCGATGCGGTCGACCCCTTCGCGCACGCGCGTCGGGTCACTGATGTCCGAAGGAACGCTCATTTGCCGTACCGATCCGTTTTCCCGGTGTCCCTAGAGAGACTACAAGCGAACGGAGACAAGCGCTCCGCCGCGCTCGCGCCCCCGTATCCGCCCCAGCAGCTTGCGCGGCAGCGCCAGCAGCGCCGCCGAGTCCCGGCGCGTTGCCGTCGCCTCGATCATCTCCCCCGCGTCGCGGTACCCGAGCCGCCGGTACGCCGTGACGGCGGGCGCGTTCGCGGGGTCGACTGTGAGCACGACCGTGTCGCAGGTCTCGAGCAGCGCCCCGGTCGCCGCGCTTGTGGCCGCCGTCGCGTAGCCCTGCCCCCGGTGACGCGGGTGTGTGAACACGTTTCCCACCACCGCCACCCGCTCCCGCGGCGAGACCGCGTGCGTCCCCGCGATCGCGACCAGCCGCCCGCCGATGACCACCCCCCGATACACCCCCGCGTCGATGTGCCCGGACTCGTAGTACGTCGGATTGCCGTCGGAACCGTAAAGCTGGTTGATGCGCCGGATGTCGATCCCCAGGAGCCGGACCGCGGGAACGGGCTCCCGTGGCTGGAACCTGGCGGCAGTCACGGCCATGCGCAGCATCGGCTGGCTGTTCGAGAGGCTGCTCACCGTTCGCACCGCGTCGACGTGCTCGCGCCGGCAGCTAAGGTAGCTGCGCGCGGGCCCCGGCTCGATCGCGAGGATGGCGGCAACCGCCTCCGGATCGCCCATGACGAACGTCGCGTCCCCCAGCCCTCCCCGGCTGTGCGTGACGAGTCCCCGGCCACCGGGCCCCTCCGCCGTGAACCACCGCGTCCGCTCGTACAGCCCCGGCTCGAGCTGCGCCAGGGCGTAGGCCGCGTGCTCTCGCTGCGGCTGCAGCAGCTCCCGGATCGCCTCGCGACTGCGCAGCGCCTTCACGACGTACTGGCGCTCCTCCGCGCTTGCTGCCCAGGGAAGTCCCCGTTCCGCCACTAGTCGCTCTCCTCGATATGCGTAAGCGTACGGAACTCACGATACCGCGCTTCGACCTCCTCGCGCGTCAGCTCCAGCAGCCGGTTGGGCCCGAACCCCTCCACCGCGAACGACGCCACCGTCGATCCGTAGATGATCGCCCGCCGGATCTCCCGCGCCGAAACCTCCGCGGCCGTGTCCAGGTAGCCCAGGAACGCGCCCGCGAACGTGTCCCCCGCTCCCGTCGGGTCCACCACTTCCTCCAGCGGGTAGCCCGGCGCCACGAAGTAGTCGTCCTCGCTCACGTACACCGCCCCGTACTCGCCCAGCTTGATCAACGCCGCCCGTGTCCCCGCCTCCACCAGCGCCCGCCCAGCCTTCGCGATGCTCGCTATCCCCGTCAGCTGCCGCGCCTCCGTCTCGTTCATCGAGGCGAAGTCCGCCTCCCGCATGGCCGCCTCCACCCCTTCCCGTGCCGTGTCGATGTAGATCTGGATCGTGTCGACCATCGTCGCCCGCGGCGCCGTGAGCGCGGCCAGCAGCCCTTGCTGGGCGGCGGGGTCGTCCGCCGCCATGAACGCCGTGCTGCAATCCTCCCACCCCTCTGGCAGGACGGGCTGCCAGCCGTCGTTCACCCCCAGGTGCGTGTAGAGCGTGTCCCGCGTGTTCATGTCGTAGTGGTAGCGCGCGCCCCAGCGGCTCGTCGTCCCGCCCGCGATCGTCGTCAGCCCCGCAAGGTCGATGCCCCGGCCCTCCAGCTTCGCTCGCTCGCCCTCGGGGAAGTCCTCGCCGATCGCCGCCAGCAACCGCACATCGGTGAACTGCGCCGCCGCCAGCGCCGCGCATGTCGCCGAGCCCCCCAGCGACTGCTCGACCTTCGCGAACGGCGTCTCGATCTCGTCCAGCGCCACCCAGCCCGCGACCAGCAGCGTCATGCGTCGTCCGCCCCCAGCCGCCTGGCGAGGATGGGCGCCAGCCGATCCCGCGCCTTCGCCGGGATTGCCCGGGGGGGTGTGACGAGCCCCGCGTCCAGCGCCCGGCCGCAGTCGCAAACCTCGGCCCCCAGCGCCGCCGCCAGCCTCGCCACCGCCTCCCGGCTGACCTCGACGTTCTCCGCCAGCCGCGTCATGACGGTGGTGGCGTCGACCGCCTCCTCCGCCTCGTGCCAGGCGTCGTAGTCGGTCACGGCCGCGAGCATCGCGTAGCAGAGCTCCGCCTCGCGGGCCAGCTTCGCCTCGGGAATCGCCGTCATCCCCACCAGGCTCGCGCCCCACGAGCGGTACAGCTCGCTCTCGGCCTTCGTCCCGAAGGCCGGACCCTCGATCGTCACGTAGGCGCCCCCGTCGTGCGCCGTCGCCCCCGCCTCCCGCGCCGCCGCCAGCGCCCGCCTCCGCAGGTCCTCGCAGAACGGCTCCGCGAACGACACGTGCGCGACCACGCCCTCGCCGAAGAACGTGCCGGGCCGGTCCCCGCGCGTCCGATCGATGAGCTGGTCCGGCGCCACCAGGTGTCCCGGCGCGTACTCCTCCCGCAGCGACCCCACCGCCGACACCGCCAGCACCAGCTGCACGCCCAGGGACTTGAGCGCCCAGAAATTCGCCCGCTGGGGAATCTCCGAGGGCAGCAGCCGGTGCCCCCGGCCGTGCCTGGCCAGGAACGCGACCCGCCGCCCCTCAAGCTCCCCCACCCGGATCGCGTCGCTCGGCGGCCCGAACGGCGTGTCGATGGCCAGCTCCTCAACCCCGAGTAGGCCCGGCATCTCGTAGAAGCCGCTCCCGCCAAGGACCGCGAGATCGATCGATTCAGGCACTGGCTCGGAGTCTACCGCTACCCGTTCCGGGCGGTCAGCGCGGCGATCGCCGGTCCGTACGGGGGCCGGAGCACGCCCGTTTCGGTCACGATCCCCGCGATCAGCTCCGCCGGCGTCACGTCGAACGCGGGGTTGTAGGCCCCGCCCCCGTCCGGACTCCAGCGCTCGTCGCCGAAGCCCCCCACCTCGCCGTCCCCCCGGAACTCGATCGGGATTGCCTCCCCCGACGGCGTGTTCGCATCGAAGGTGCTGATCGGCGCCACGAGGTAGAACGGCACGCCGTGCCGGGCGGCGACCGCCGCCAGTCCGTACGTCCCGACCTTGTTCGCCCCGTCCCCGTTCGCCACGATCCGGTCCGCCCCCGTGATCACGGCGCTCACCGCTCCCGATGCGATCAGGGAGGCGGCAGCCGTGTCCGGCAGCAGCGTGCCGGGGATGCCCAGCGCTCCCAGCTCCCACATCGTCAGCCGCGCCCCCTGCAGCAATGGACGTGTCTCCGTCGCGAAACAGCGCTCGATTCTCCCCGCCCGCCAGGCCTCCGCGATTACCGCCAGCGCTGTCCCCGCCCCTCCCGTCGCGAGGCCGCCCGTGTTGCAGTGCGTGAGCACCGCCCCCTCCAGCCCCGGCAGCTCCCGCCCGTGCCGCGCGAGTGCGGTGTCCCGCTCCCGTTGCCGCGTGAGCGCCCGTTCCGCGAACTCCCAGAGTACGGCTCGCCGTTGATCTTGCCTGGCTGCCCCTTCCGCCGCCGCCAGCGCCTCGTCGATCGTCGCACCCAGGTCGACGGCGGTTGGGCGCGTCGCCTTCAGCTCGGTCGCCGCCTCGGCCAGTGCCGCCGCCCCCGCTCCGCGCTCCTCCCCCGCGATCGCCATCCCGGAGGCGCCCGTCACGCCCAGCAGCGGCGCTCCCCGAACCCGCAGCGAGCGGATCGCCTCCGCTACCTCCGCCACCGTGCCCAGCCGCAGGTACCGCTCCTCGTGCGGCAGCAGGGTCTGGTCCAGGATCTCGATGCCTTCGCCCGGCAGGATGCGGATCGGCGTGTAGCCGCTCACCGCTCGCCCCTAGTAGCGGACGAGGCTCATGGCGTCGTAGCCGCTGATCTTCGCCCGTCCTCCCAGCTCCTCCAGCTCGATCACGAATCCCAGCCCCACGACCTCACCGCCTGCCAGCTCCACCAGCTTCGCCGCCGCCGCCGCCGTCCCCCCCGTCGCCAGCAGGTCGTCGACGATGTACGCCCGCTTCCCCACCGAGAGCGCATCCTCGTGGATGTCGAGCTGGCTGTCGCCGTACTCCAGCGAGTACTCGATCGACATGCGTGCGGCCGGCAGCTTCCCCGGCTTCCGCAGCGGCACGAACGGCAGCCGCATGCGGTCCGCCATCGCCGCCGCGAACACGAACCCGCGCGACTCGATGCCCACGATCGCCGAAGCGTCCCGCCGAGCCGCGTGCACGCACAGCTCGTCAATGCTGTAGCGGAACGCCAGCGGGTCCCCCAGCAGCGGCGTGATGTCGCGGAAGAGCACGCCTTCCTTTGGGAAGTCGGGAACGTCTCGGATGCTTCGTCGCAGGTCCACGGCGAGCGATTCTATCGCAGCGACGGCCTCGGGCCTTTCGGGCACGCCGGAACGGGCCTTCGTACCCCTTCGGGGTTCCCCCGCAGCCCGATTCCGGGTACCTTTCCCGTGTCTGCGCGATACGCGCGCGAATCCCGAACCCGGAGCAGCCGCATGACCACGTCCGTCCGTCAGGGAACCCCCACGGAGAAGGCCCCGGAGCCTCTCCTCGGCACCGAGCTCATCCCCAAGGAGCGCTACATCTCGAAGGAGTACATGCAGCTCGAATGGGAGCGCATGTGGACCAAGGTCTGGAACATGGCCGGCCGCGAGTCCGACATCCCCAACGTCGGCGACTACTTTACGACCGAGCTGGGGCCCGAGTCCTTCCTGATCGTGCGAGAGGCGGAGGACAAGGTCCGCGCCTTCTACAACGTCTGCCCCCACCGCGGGAACCAGATCCGCAACCCGGGCATGGGCCACGCGGAGTCGTTCCAGTGCGCCTACCACTTCTTCGAGTTCAATCTCGATGGCTCCAAGAAGTTCGTGCCGGACGAGGACACGTTCACCCAGGGCGTCCCCCAGGAGACCGCCCTGACCGAGATTCCCTGCGACACGTGGGGCGGCTTCGTCTGGTTCAACATGAACCCCGACGCCGAGCCCCTGCTCGAGTTCCTCGAGCCGGTCAACTGGCACCTCGATCCCTACCACTTCGAGGAGTACGCCATCGTCCAGGACCTGACCGTGGAGTGGGACACGAACTGGAAGGCCTCCGTCGATGCCTTCAACGAGGTCTACCACGTGCAGGGCATCCACCCGCAGCTGCTGGAGTCGCTTGACGACATCCACGTGCAGATCGACCTGTACGAGCGGCACAACCGCTATCTCGTCCCGTTCGGTCTTGTCAGCCCGCGCTACCCGAACCAGAAGGAAGTGACGCAGCCGCTGCGCGAGTTCATGGTCGCCGCTGGCATCGACCCCGACACGTTCGAGGGTGGTATGGGCGATGTTCGCCCCGCCATGCAGGCCGCCACCAAGAAGTCGGCCGCCGCCCAGGGGCTGGACGTCTCCGAGCTGAACGATGATCAGCTCTCCGACGACTACCACTACTACATCTTCCCCAGCCTCACGTTCAACACGAACGCCCTCAACTTCCTGTTCTTCCGTCAGCGCCCGCACCCGACGGATCCGAACAAGATGTTCTTCGACATGCAGACCTACGTGCGCATCCCGCCGGGGGTGGACCATCCTCCGCGTCCGATCCACGCGCAGTACAAGCATGGCGAGATCTCGATCGGCCTCGTGATGGACCAGGACTCCTACAACTTGCCGCGCGTTCAGAAGGGCATGAACTCGCGGGCCTACAAGGGGCTCCTCATCAACTACCGCGAGCGCCGCATCCGCCACATGCACAAGGTGCTCGATAACTACCTCGAAGGCCCCGACCGCTAGGTCGAGGCCCGACAGGCACCAGCGGAAGCCGTGGCGCCCAGGCGCCACGGCTTTTTCGTGCCCGCGTCTACTCGAGCGCGCCGCCGGCGACCAGCTCCGCCAGCTGTTCCTCGCTGTAGCCCAGCACCTCGCGGAACACCTGCTCCGTGTGCTGCCCCAGCAAGGGCGCGGGGTTGCGCGGCCCCGCCCGCGTCTCGCTCAGCAGGTAGGCCGCGCCGTCGTACCGCAGCGGCCCGATGACCGGGTGGTCCGTCTCCCAGAAGTGACCGCGCGCATTCAGCTGCGGATCCTCCTCCACGTCCGCCATCGTCGCCACGAGGTGCGCCGGCACCGCCGCCGCCTGTAGCGCCTCCTGTGCCTCCTCCGCCGTCCGCTCCCCGCACCACGCCGCCAGCCCCGCCTCCAGTTCCTCCTCCCGACGCTTCCGCCCCGACGCCTCCCGCAGCCCCTCGTCCCCAGCCCAGTCCTTCCGCCCGACCGCGCCGCACAGGCTCGCCCACTGCTCGTCGCTCATCACCGAAATCGCGCACCAGCGGTCGTCTCCCCGGCAGGCGAACACCCCGTGTGGAGCCGCCTCCGGGTGCCGGTTGCCGTTTGCGACCGTCTCCGCGCCGTCGTTGAGCGCCGCCACCAGCGCCCCGTCCAGCGCGTACGTCATCGCCTCCAGTTGCGAGAGGTCGATGTACTGCCCTTCGCCCGTGCGCTCCCGGTGGTCCAGCGCGGCCAGCAGCGAGGTCGCCGCGAAGTGCATCGCCACCCAGTCCGTGTACGCGACCCCCGTGCCCGTCGGCGGCCGATCGGGCCAGCTCGTGAACCCCGTGATGCCGGCCGCCGCCTGCAGGATCAGCCCGAAGCCCCGGAACTGCGCGTGCGGCCCGTCCTGCCCCTCCATCGACATCGACATCATGATCACGTCCGGGTTGATCGCCCGCACCGACTCGTAGTCCAGCCCCACCCGCTGCATGAACCCCGGCGTGAACGACTCCGTCACCACGTCACTCGCGGCGATCAGCCGCTTTGCCGCCTCCAGCCCCCCGGGCGTCCGCAGGTTGATCTGCACGCCCAGCTTGTCGCGGTTGTGGTTCGCCCAGTAGGCGCTCCCGTCGGGACTGGTGTCGTTCCCCGGACGCGGCCCGCCCGAGCGGAACGTGTCCAGCTTCAACGTCGATTCCACCCGGACGACCTCCGCCCCGTGCCAGGCCAGCACCTGCGCCGAGTTCGGCCCCACCCCCACCCACGAGAAGTCGGCCACCCGGATCCCCTTGAACAGGTCCCGTGCCCCCACGGCCCCCTCCCGCTCCGCCACCTCCGGGGCCTTCCGCCCCGCCGCTACCTCCGCCCGCACCGCGTCCCCGTGCGCCCCCGCAGCCGCGACCTCCCCCGTCCGCCAGGGCGTGCCCGAGAGCTTCATCGGCGCGCCCGCCATCCGCAGCCTTCCCGCCGGCGACGCCGCCTCGCCGAAGAAGTCGCGTGCCGCAAGCTGCTCGCTTTCGACCAGGTCCGCCATCGTGTTGACCGGGTAGATCATGAGCCCCCGCGGCTGCCCCTCCTCCCCCAGCTCGTGCGTGCTCCGCGCGGCGAAGAACCGCCGGATCTCCGACTCCAGCGCCTCCACCTCCTCCGGTGGGGGCATGTCCCCGCCGACCAGCGCCCGCCCCGCCCACGCCTCCGCGTCGAACGTGCGCGGCTCTCCCGCGTCGTCGAACCAGCGCGCCAGCGCCCGGATGCTGTCCGGCTGCCGCCAGTACGCGACGTACCCGTCGGCCGATTCGTAGATAAGCCGCGTGCCCTGCGTCCCGAAAGCGCGGCCTCCCCCCGCCCGCTTCGCCACCAGGCCCCCCATCGCGGAGTAGAGCCGCGCATTCCCCAGCGCGTTCGCGACCGCCGCCTGCGTCGAGACGTCCACCAGTTGCCCCCGCCCCGTCAGCCTCCGTGCCCGCAGCGCCAGCAACGTCCCCACGCACGCCTGTGCGCCCACCAGCGCGTACGCCTGCTCCACCGCCACCCGCAGCGGCGCCCGGTCCGGGTCGCCGCAGAGCGACATCAGCCCTCCTGCGGCCAGCCCGACCAGGTCACTACCCGCCCACCCCGCCTTCGGCCCCTCCAGCCCGAACGGCGTGATGACCGTCCGCACCACGTGCGGCGCCCGCCTCGCCAGCTCATCGAGGTCCAGCGCCCACGCGCCTCCCCGGTCGTCCGGCGAGGTCACGACCGCATCGGCGCTGGCGCACAGGTCCATCAGGAACGCTGCGTCCGCCGCCGACCCATCGTCGAGCGTGATGCTGCGCTTCCCGGCGTGCATCTGCGCCCACCAGGCGCTCAGTCCGTCCCCGCTCCCGACCAGCGGCGCCCGCCGACGCGTCCCATCCCCTCCAGGCGGCTCGATCCGCACGACATCGGCGCCCAGCCCCGCCAGCATTCGCGTGCAGACCGCTCCCATCTCGCGGGTCAGGTCGATGATGCGGTATGGCGCGAGCGCTCCAGGCATGGCGGCGAAAAGGCTACGCGACCCGCTTCCAGACTGTCGCCAATAGGCAACTGATATGCAGTCTCGGGTGCCCCCCGACCACCCGTATACGATTACGTTGTTTAGCCCATTGCAAGGGGAGGCAACGCATGGGTTTCCTGGACAGGGTCTTCAAGCGCGGGGATCCCTCGGAGGCCGAGGGCCTTCACGCCGATGTGCCGATCGAGCGCGACGAGTGTCCCCACACCAACCTCGTCCCCAAGTGGGACGAACCGGATGACATCGGGCACGAGGACAGGGCCTCGCGTTACGACTGCGGCACCTGCGGGGCCACCTTCACGCCCGCCGAGGCGCAGGAGCTTCGCGAGACGGAGGCCGAGCGCATCGGCGCTATTCCCTCCTAGGCCGCCACTGCCCGTCGCCACCCGCTGGCGCGTACAATCCGCTCCGCCCCCGAGGAGGAGCGAGGCATGGCGACGCAAGCCCGGTCGGGTCCTACCTTCGCTAACAGCATCGAGTGGGCGAACGCGCCCGCCGCCGACGCCCCCCTGATCGACGGCGACCTTCCCGGCCCCCGCTCCCGGGAGCTCTTCGAGAAGACCCAGCAGTACCAGTACGGCAGCTACTTCCAGATGGTGAACATCCTCCCTGTGGCCTTCACCCACGGCGAGGGCGTCACCCTTACCGACGCCGACGGCAACCGCTACATCGATTTCACCCAGGGCCACATGGTTGCCGCCCTCGGCCACGCCCATCCCCGCATCACCGAGGCTGTCGCCAACCAGGCGGGCCGCCTCCTCAACGTGCGCGACTTCCCCACCGACGTGCGCGTCCAGCTCATGGAGCGCCTCGCCGCCATCACCCCTGGCGACCTCAACGTCTTCCAGTTCTTCAACACCGGCACCGAGGCCACCGAAGCCGCCCTCCGCGTCGCCCGCGCCGCCACCGGAAACCACGAGTTCCTCGCCTTCACCGGCGACTACCACGGCCGCACCACCAGCGCCATCGCCACGGGCATGGGCAATCCCGCCACCGGCCCCCGCCCCTCCGGCTTCCTCACCGTGCCCGCCGCCTTCTGCTACCGCTGCGAGTACAAGATGACGTACCCCGACTGCGGTATGCACTGCACCGACTTCGCCGAGCGCCTGATGCTCTCCAACAGCCATGGCAAGCTCGCCGGCATCATCGTCGAACCCATCACCAACGGCAGCGGCGCCCGCACCTACCCCGACGAGTTCCTTCCCCGGCTCCGCGAGATCGCCGACCGCCACGACATGCTCCTCATCTTCGACGAGTTCGCTACCTTCGGGCGCACGGGCACGTGGTTCGCCGCCGAGCACTACGGCGTCGTCCCCGACGTGGTCATCATCGGCAAGATGCTCGGGAACGGCATCCCCATCTCCGTCCTCTGCGTGCGCGAGGGCCTCAAGGACGCCCTCCAGGAGACCCAGCCCTCGACCACCAACGGCGGCCAGCCGGCCGCCTGCGCCTCCGCCATCGCCGTCCTCGACACGGTCGACGAGGAGAACCTCCTCGATCACGCCCGCGACCTCGGCGAGGTCTCGCTCGAACGCCTCCGGCGCATCCGCGACACCCACCCCTCCGTCGGCGACGCCCGCGGCAGGGGCCTCCTCCTCGCCCTCGACTTCGTCAAGGACAAGGAGAGCCGCGAGCCCAGCCTCGAGGCGGGTCGCCTCTTCTACAAGAACTGCCTCGAGCGCGGCCTCGTCGTCTCCGGCGGCGGCAACGTGACCCGCGTCTGCCCGCCCCTCGTCTGCTCCGAAGAGACCGCCATGAAGGCGTACGACATCGCCGAGGACGCCATCGACGCGATGGAGCGTGAACTCGGCTACGTTTAAGCCCCAACCCCCGGGAGGAAGCACGCATGACCGACACGACCACTGACACCGCCCACACCGCCGCCGCTGCCGCCTCGGGCTGCCCCGTCGCCGCCGACATCGGCGCCGAGCTCTTCGAGCCGGGCTCCCAGGAGCAGTGGTTCGAGTCCTACAAGGTGCTCCACAGCGAGGCGCCAATCGCCCGCATCCCCGGCAAGGGCTGGCTGCCCGGCACCGATGCCTTCATCGTCTCGAAGTTCGAGGACATCGCCTCCATCACCCGCGATCACCGCTTCTTCGACCTCATGCCCGAGGACCTCTCCGCCGCCGCCTCCGCCGGCTCCAGCGAGATCGAGTCCGAGATGTTCCGCGAGGAGGGCTTCGGCGACACCGTCGACGCCGCCCAGACCCTTCGCCCCACCGTCGAGCAGCACAAGCGCTACCGCATGCAGCTCTGGGATCCGTGGGTCGGCCCCGAGGGCGCCGAGCGCCACCGCGAGATGGTCCGAGCTGCCGTCAACGGCCTCATCGACCGCTGGATCGACGACGGTGAGGTCGAGTACGTCACCCAGTTCGCCGCTCCCCTCCCGCAGACGGTCATCACCACCATCCTCGGCTTCCCCCTCGAGGACATGCCCATGCTCAAGAAGATGGAGGAGGCCCAGGTCCGCCGCTTCGTCTACGGCGATGGCCCCCGCAACGAGCTCCCCGAGGATGTCGAGCGCGAGAACGCCGCCGTCCTCGTCGACTTCCACCGCTACATCCAGGCCCAGGTCGACGAGAAGCGGAAGAACCCGAAGGAGGACATGATCTCCTTCCTCACCCAGGTCGACTACGAAGGGCGCAGGCTCAGCGACGGCGAGATCATCAGCATCGCCGTCCTCATGCACATCGGCGGCAACGAGACCACCCAGTACGCGCTCACCTCCGAGGCCCTGCTCCTCGCCCAGCATCCCGAGCTCGTGAAGGAGCTGCGCGAGGATCCTGGCAAGATCCGCTTCTTCGTCGAGGAGGCGCTCCGCCTCTACGCCCCCACCCAGGGAGGCGCCGGTGGCCGCTACGTCCCCGAGGACATGGAGATCCGCGGGGTCCAGATTCCGAAGGGCTCGCTCCTCCACCTCCGCTTCGGCGCCGGCAACCGCGATGCCGACCTCTGCCCCGCCCCGGGCGAGCTCAAGCTCGACCGCAAGAACCCCGGCCGCCACCTCACCTTCTCCATGGGGCCGCGCAACTGCCCCGGCCAGGGCATCTCCCGCCTCGAGCAGAACATCGCCACCGAGGTGCTCATCGAACGGCTCGACAACATCCGCTTCGCGCCGGGCAAGAACGACTTCACCCACCAGCCCGGCATCATGCTCGGCCTCTACGAACTCCACCTCGAGTTCGACAAGCGCTGAGCCCATGAGCGACGCCGTCTTCGCACGCGAGTGGACCGAGGTCGTGCCTTTCGGCGACCTCCCCGTCCGCGCCGCCGCCCGCTACCCCGAGGCCGACGCCGTCATCTTCCCCGACCGGCGCCATACCTACGCCAGCCTCAACGAGGCCGCCGTTCGCGCCGCCCGCTCCCTTGCCGGTCTCGGTCTCGGCCCCGGTGACCACCTCGGCATCCTCATGCCCAACTGCATGGACTACATCGAGGTCATGTTCGGCGCCGCCATGCTCGGCGCCTGGGTGGTGCCCATCAACGCCCGCTACAAGGAGCACGAGCTCGCCTACGTCATCGAGAACGCCGACCTCAAGCTCCTCATCACCAGCGACCTGATCGACGAGCACGTCGACTTCGTCGAGCTGCTGCACCGCTGCCTCCCCGGCCTCGCCGAGGCCCCCGACCCCGAGGTCCTCGACCTCCCCGCCGCCCCGAAGCTGCAGAGCGTCGTCCTCATCGGACAGGCCTCTCCCGCCGGGATGCTTAACCGCGCCGCCTTCGAGGCCGCCGCCGCAGGCGTCAGCGAGGACCATGTCCACCTCCTCCGCTCCCGCGTCCGCCTCCGCGACGTCGCCATGATGATGTACACCTCCGGCACTACCGCCGACCCCAAGGGCTGCCCTCTCACCCACGAGGCCCTCGTCCGCACGTCCGTCAACGCCTGCGGCGACCGCTTCCGCCTCACCGCCGAGGACCGTTTCTGGGACCCCCTGCCCCTCTTCCACATGAGCGCCATCCTCCCCCTAATCGGCTGCCTGGACTCCGGCGCCGCCTACATCACCCTCACACACTTCAACGCGAATCTCGGCATCTCCCAGCTCCGCGACGAGCGCGCCACCGTCTGCTTCTCTACCTTCCCGCCCATCACGACCGCCCTCCTCAACCACCCCGAGTGGGACCCCGCCGAGTTCTCCCGCATCCGCCTCATGAACAACGTCGCGCCGCCCGACGCCCTCCGCCGCATCCACGCCGCCCTCCCCACCGCCCAGCACACCAACGCCTACGGCCTCACCGAGTGCGGCGGCGTCGCCTGTTTCAGCCACCCCGATGACCCGCCCGAGAAGCGCCCCGTCACCTCCGGCCGCCCCCTCCCCGGCATCGAGCTCCAGATTCGCGACCCCGAAACCGGCGGCCCCGTTGCCGAGCCCAACACGCGCGGCGAGATCTGGATGCGCGGCTACTGCGTTTTCGAGGGCTACTACAAGGACCCCGCCAAGAACGCCGAGTGCTTCGACGCCGACGGGTGGTTCAACACCGGCGACCTCGGCGCCCTCGACGAGGATGGCCGCGTCAGCTTCATGGGGCGCGTGAAGGACATGCTCAAGGTCGGCGGCGAGAACGTCGCCGCCCTCGAGATCGAGTCCTACCTCCAGACCCACCCCGCTGTGAACATCGCCCAGGTCGTCGGCGTCCCCGACGACCGCTACGACGAGGTCCCCGCCGCCTTCGTCGAGCTCGTCCCCGGCGCCAAGATCGCCCCCGACGACCTCATCGACCACTGCCGAGGCCGCATCGCCAGCTTCAAGGTGCCCCGCCACATCCGCTTCGTCGCCCCCGGCGACTGGCCCATGTCGGCCACCAAGGTCCAGAAATACCGCCTCCGCGACCAGATCGTGGCCGAATTGGACGCCTAGAACGGCGTTTCGCGGCGGACGGGAAAATTCCGAAAACGGACGGGGTAATTCGAACCCTCAGCCCCTAGGCTTGTCCCATGACCAGGCGGGGTCGCGGGAGGCCGCCATACCCTGACATCCTCACGCCCGCTGAATGGCGGGTGCTGGAGGAAGTGCGTACCGGCGCCACCAACGCCGAGATCGCCGTGCGGCTCGGCGTCAGTCCCTTCACCGTCAAGTACCACATCTCCAACATCCTCGGGAAGCTGGGGCTGCGGAACCGCCGGGAAATCGCCACCTGGCGCCGCGAGCCCGAGCGCGTCCGCCTTCCCCAGGTGGCCGCCGCCCGCCTCCGTGCCCTCGCCGGCCCGCTCCTCGTCCCCTTTGGCTTCCTCCCGAAACCGGTCCTCGGCGTTGCCGTAGCCGCCGCGATCGCCCTCGTGGCCATCCCCGCCATCGTCGTTGCCGTCTTGCTCACCCGCCCCACGGAGGAGCCGGTTAACCTGCTGGTCTCCCCCGACCCCTCCCCCTCCCCCGCCGTCCCCGCCACGACCTCCCCCCCACCGGACCCAACCCCCACCGCGACTCCCACCCCCTCCCCGCAGGCGACGCCCACGCCAACCCCCACGGCTGCCCCCGAACCCGAGCCGGACCCCACGCCGGAGCCCGCCCCCACCCCCGAGGCGGCCCCGAACGCCCTCGGCATCCGCGAGGTCCCCACCGATGAGGTGTTCACCCGGCTGGAGTACCCCGCCGGCGAGCAAATCCCAGGCGACACCGGGCTCTTCTTCCTCAATGTCGCGACCGGCGCCGTCGAGGGCTGGCAGAGCGTCGAGGGCCTTCCCCTCGAGCCCTCACCCGGCAACCGCTTCGTCGCCGTCGAGGGCGCCCTCCACGACCGCGTGGAGGGCCGCACCTTCTCCTGGGATCCCGCAGTCCTCCGGCGCGCCGCCTGGGGCGGCGGCAGGGTGGTCTTCGAGCGCCTCGATGCGGAGCCACAGGGTGAGGCCCGCTATGTGCTCGTCGACTCCTCGCTGGAACAGACCGGCTCGTTTGCCATCACCGCGGGCTTCGAGATCGAGTTGGCCGCGCTCGACGTGGGTTTCCTCCTCGTTCGCGATCCCGAAGTGCCTGGCCAGCTCTGGCTTCTCGGGGTCGGCACGCCCCAGGTACCCCTCGTGGCGCTCCCGTCGGCGGTTCGCGCTTCCCGGGTCGAAGGTGGGTTTGCCCTCGTCTCCGGACCAGTTGCAGAGGGCGCCGGCGGCCAGACCTGTCGCGTGCTGCGGTACGACTGGTCGACATCCGTCCTGTCGGACGCATCGTTCCCCTGCGCCGGTTCCCCGGACGTGCTTGGCACCGGCGTCCACGTCTCCCCCGACGGCCGCTGGATCGCCGCCACCACGCGGAGCCTCGACTGCTGCGACCCCCTCGCTCCTCCCGAAGCCCGCTTCCCTGCCCTCTCCACCATCTCCGTCTTCGACGCCTCCACGGGCGAGGAGCAGCTGCGGCTCAGCGGCACCGCCTTCCCCCTCCGTCCCGGAAGTGCCTCCGGCGTCTGGCTCGCCGACGGGTCCGCCCTCGTGCTCGATACCGTCCTCGGCCTCCAGCTCGTGGGCCTCGACGGTCAGTGGCTCCTCCCCCAGCCCTCCCTCCTCCCCGAGGGCGTCCTCCTGCCCGCTCCCGACGACCCGGCTCGTTTCCTTCACGACATGCAGACGGTCGCGGGCCTCAACGGCCAGATACTCGCCTCGGCGGAGTTCGAGGAGGTCGCCTTCTTCAGTTCGTGGGGCGAAACAAGCGCAGAGGCGCGCATCTACCAGCCTCCTGCGCTGAGGGCCGCCTTCGGAATCACCCCCTCCGTCCTCCCAGCAACCCAGCTCCCGCCGTTCGATGGCTCCCTGACCGCCGAGGTCACCGTCGACTCCTGTCTGAACGTCCGCGCGGAACCCACGACCGAGTCCGACATCGAGGTCTGCCTGCCGCCGGAGCGCGTCGTCGAGCTGGTTGCCCACCCCTCCGATGGCTACGTCGTCGAGGGTCCGTGCGTCGAGGACGACCTCTACGGGAACTGCGTCTGGGCCTACGTGCTCACCGAGGACGGCGAGCAGGGCTGGGCCTATGCGGACTTCCTGCGGTGGCCCGGGACGCCCGTCCCCGGCACCGAAGTGGCCGCTCCCGAGGAGGAAGCGGAAGGCTAGCTACACCGTGAAGTAGCGCGCTTCCGGGTGGTGCACCACGATCGCGCTCGTCGATTGCTCCGGGTGCCACTGGAACGTCTCCCCCAGCTCCACCCCGATGCGCTCCGGCTGGAGCAGCTTCGCGATCCCCACCTGCTGCTCCAGGTCGGGGCAGGCCGGATATCCGAAGGAGTAGCGCGACCCCTGGTACCCCTGCCGGAACAGCTCCCGCACGTCTGTCGCGTCCCGCCCCGCGATGCCCAGCTCCTCCCGCACGCGGCTGTGCCAGAGCTCGGCCAGCGCCTCCGCGCTCTCTACCCCGAACCCGTGGAAGTGCAGGTAGTCGCGGTACTCGTCCGCCTCGAACAGCTCCTGCGCCAGCTCCGTCGCCCTCGCCCCCACCGTTACGAGCGTGAACGCGACCGTGTCGTACTCCCCGCGCTCGCCGTCCTTGAAGAAGTCCGCGATGCAGAGCCGCCGCCCCGAGGACTGCCGCGGGAACTCGAAGCGCACGGGCTCTCCCGCCGGCGCCTCCCCATCGACCTCCGGCCAGACCAGCAGGTCGTTCCCCTCCGCCCGGCACTTGAAGTAGCCGTACACCACCTGGGGCGTCAGCAGCCCCTCCCCGATCGCGCGCTCCTGCCACCCCCGAAACACGGGCTGCACCTCTTCGGCGACAAACGCCTCGTACTCCGCCTCCGACCGATCCCCCCGCTGGTAGCCCCACTGCCCCCGGAAGAGCGCCACCTCGTTCACGTAGGGGAACACGTCCCGCAGGGGAATGCCCCGCACCACCCGGCTCCCCCAGAACGGCGGATGCGGCACGGGCGCGTCCCGCGCCACTTCCGACCGCACGTACTCCTCGCGTGCGCCCGCGTCCGCCTCGACCTGCGCCGCTGCGGGGGCCGTCCGTGCCGGTTCCGGCCCCTCCCCGGACACCACCCGCCCCAGGGTGTCGAGCCCCTCGAACGCGTCCTGGCAGTAGTAGACATCGCCCTCGTAAACCGCCCGCAGGTCGTGCTCGACGTAGCGCCGGTTGAGCGCCGCTCCCCCCAGCAGCACGGGGAAGCGCGACAACCCCCGTGCGTTCAGCTCCTCCAGGTCCTCACGCATCACGACCGTGCTCTTCACGAGCAGGCCGCTCAGCCCGATCGCGTCCGCCTCCACCTCCAGCGCCTTTTCGATGATCGTCGCGATCGGCTGCTTGATGCCGAGGTTGTCCACCGTGTAGCCGTTGTTCGAGAGGATGATGTCGACCAGGTTCTTGCCGATGTCGTGAACGTCCCCGCGCACCGTCGCCAGCACGATCCGCCCCTTCCCCGACCCCTCGATCCGCTCCATGTGCGGCTCAAGGTGGCTCACCGCCGCCTTCATCGTCTCCGCGCTCTGCAGCACGAACGGGAGTTGCATCTTCCCCGACCCGAACAGCTCACCCACGACCTTCATCCCGTCCAGCAGGTGCTCGTTGATGATGGTGAGCGCCTCCATCTCCCCGAGCGCCTCGTCGAGGTCCCCCTCCAGCCCCCGCCGGTCCCCGTCGATGATGCGCTGCTTCAGCCGCTCCTCCACCGGCAGCGCCGCCTGCTCCTCCGCCCGCTTCGGCGCCGCCTCCACGTCCTCAAACAGCGAGAGGAAGTGGATCAGCGGGTCGTAGTCGTCCCGCCGCTTGTCGTAGATGAGGTCGCGCGCCGCCTCGATCTGCTCATCCGGGATGCGGCTCAGCGGCCGGATCTGGCGCGCGTTCACGATCGCCGCGTCCAGCCCCGCCTCTACCGCCTCCGCCAGGAACACCGAGTTCAGCACCCGCCGTGCCACCGGCTTCAGCCCGAACGACACGTTCGAGACCCCCAGGATCGTGTGCGTGCCCGGCAACTCCGCCTTCACCCGCCGGATCGCCTCCAGCGTCGCCATCGCGTCGCCGCGCAGGTCCTCCTGACCGCCCCCGAGGGGGAAGGTGAGCATGTCGAACAGCAGGTCGCCCGGCTCCATCCCGTACCGCTCGACCGCCAGCTCATGGATGCGGTGCGCCACCCGCAGCTTCCAGTCGACGTCGCGTGCCTGTCCCTCCTCGTCGATCACCAGCGCCACCGCCGCCGCCCCGAACCGCTTGATCAAGGGCAGGAGCCTCGTGATCTTCCGCTCTCCGTCCTCCAGGTTGATCGAGTTCACCACCGCCTTGCCGCCGTACAGCTTCAGCGCCGTCTCGATCACCGGAACCTCGGTCGAATCGAACACGAGCGGCAGCGTCGCCTGCGTGCGCAGCTCCCGCGCGAAGCGCTCGACGTCCGGCGCGCCTTCCCGGCCCACGTAGTCGACCATCAGGTCGAGCACGTGGGCCCCCTCCGCCGCCTGGTCCCGCGCGAGCGCCACGACGCCCTCCGTGTCCTCCTCCAGCAGCAGCTCGCGGAACGCCCGCGACCCCGTCGCGTTCATCCGCTCCCCCACCACCAGGAACGAGGTGTCCTGTTCGAAGGGCACGCTCGTGTAGAGCGAGCTGCAGGCTGCCTCGATCGTCTCCGGGCGCGGCCTCGGTTGGGGCCGCCCCACTTCCGCGATCGCCGCCTCGAAGTGCTCCGGCGTCGTGCCGCAGCACCCGGCGGCGATGCTCGTCCCCAGCTCCTCCACGAAGATGCGCTGGTACCGTGCGAACGCCTCCGGCGTGAGCGGGTAGCACGTCTCCCCGTCGCGGATCTCGGGCAATCCCGCGTTCGGCCCGATGAACACCGGCCGCCGCGAGTTCTGGGCGAGGTGGCGCACGTGCTCCACCATCTGCTCGGGACCCGTCGCGCAGTTGATGCCGATCACGTCGACCGTGTCGAGCGCCTCCAGCGTCGTCAGCGCGCAGGCGATGTCCGAGCCCAGCAGCATCGTGCCCGTCGTCTCGATCGTGACCGTCGCGATGACCGGCACGCGTGTGCCCATCTCCCCGAAGATGTCCTCGATCGCGCCCAGCGCCGCCTTCGTCTGCAGCAGGTCCTGGCACGTCTCCACCTTGAGCACGTCGATGCCGCCCTCGACCAGGCCTCGCGCCTGCTCCTGGTAGCTCTCCACCAGCTCGTCGTAGTCGATGTGCCCCAGCGAGGGCAGCTTCGTCCCCGGCCCGATCGTCCCGAAGCTGTAGCGAGGCCACTCCGGCGTCGAGTACTCGTCCCGCACGCGCCCGAGCTGCTCCGCCGCGAGCCGGTTGATCTCGCGCACGCGGTCCTCGATGCCGTACTCGGCGAAGACCACGCGATTCGCCCCGAACGTGGCCGAGTCGACTGCGTCGCAGCCCGCCTCGTAAAAGCTCCGCTGGATGCCCTCCAGCAGCTCCGGCTTCGAGACAACGAGGTACTCGTTGCAGCCGTCGAGCCCGCCGTAGTCCTCCGGCGTCGGCTTCAGGGAGAGGATCGTCGACCCAATCGGACCCGCCGCGAACAGCACCTGCTCGCGCAGCCGGTTCAGGAACGGAAGGTCACGCGCGACGTACGAGAACGGTCCAACCCCACGGAAAGCTGCCGTTCAAGGGTAGCAGCGCCGCGCCCTTGGCTCCGCCCCCGCGCCCCGCTTGCCCCTCGCGGCCATGGCCCCTACGATTGTTGACAGACTTACTCGACTTTAGGCAGGAGGCGACTCTTGCGGCGGCATCGCCGCCGCGGGACGGGTCAGATGCGCTGTTCCACGCGGGGCGACTACGGGCTGCGGGCCCTCATCGAGCTGACCGACTACTACGGCCAGGGCCCCTTGCAGTGCTCCGAGATCGCCCTCCGCCGCCATATCCCCGAGCAGTACCTCGACCAGCTCCTCACGACCCTTCGCAAGGCCGGGCTCGTGCGGTCCCAGCGCGGCCCCGCGGGCGGCCACGAGCTTGCCCGCGACCCCCGTGAGATCACTGTCCGCGATGCCATCGTCGCCCTCGAGGGCAGCCTCTCCCCGGTCGCCTGGCTCGACGAGCCCCCCGATCGCACCGACCACCCCCACTATTGTGGCCAGCGCGAGATCTGGGAGCGCATCCGCGAATCGACCAGCGCCATCCTGGCCAGCTACTCCATCGCCGATCTCCACGCGAAGGAGCCCCAGGCGGTCGCCGGGAGGTACCAGATATGAGCGAGCGCGAAGGCGCAGCCGGAGCAGTCGAGCGACCTCGAATCGACGAGCGCGAAGGCGTAGCCGCAGCAGTCGAGCGGGGGATGGTATGACCGCGCCTACACGCCCCAGGATCGCCGAGTCCATCCTCGACCTCGTCGGTGGGACGCCCCTCGTGCGGCTCAACCGCATCGTGCCGGAGGGCTCGGCCGCCATCTACGGCAAGCTCGAGAGCATGAACCCCGGAGGCTCCGTCAAGGACCGCATTGCCCTCGCCATGATCGAGGAAGCGGAGCGCTCCGGAGCGCTCCGCCCCGGCGCCACCATCATCGAGCCGACCTCCGGCAACACTGGCATCGGGCTTGCCATGGTCGCCGCCGTGAAGGGCTACCGCCTCATACTCACCATGCCCGAGGACATGTCCGTCGAGCGCCGCCGCCTCTTCGAGCGCTACGGCGCCGAGGTCCACCTCACCCCCGCCATCGAGGGCATGACCGGCGCCGTCTTCGCCGCCAGCCAGCTCGCCGAGACGGAGTCCGATGTCTTCGTGCCCCAGCAGTTCGAGAACCCCGCCAATCCCGACGTCCACCGCCGCACGACGGCCCGCGAGATTCTCGCCGCGACCGACGGCCGGATCGACGCCTTCGTCGCCGCCGTGGGAACGGGCGGGACCATCACGGGCGTCGGCCAGGTGCTGCGCGAAGAGCTGGGCGACCGCGTCCAGATCGTCGCCGTCGAGCCCGCCCGCTCGCCCGTCCTTAGCGGCGGGCGGCCCGGCCTCAGCGGCATCCAGGGCATCGGCGCCAGCTTCGTCCCCGGCGTCCTCGATCGTGAGGTCTACGACGAGGTCATCCGCATCGAGGACAAGGACGCCTTCGCCATGACCGCCCGCCTCACCCGCGAGGAGGGCCTCCTCGTCGGCATCTCCGCCGCCGCCAACGTCCTCGCATCCCTCTCCGTCGCCGAGCGCCTCGGCGAGGATGCCCGTATCGTCACCATCCTCTGCGACACCGGGGAGCGGTATCTCAGTGTCGACCTCTAGCCCGGCGGCGGGAGCCGCCCCACAATCCGACGGCCCCAACGGTGGGCCCCACAGCGAGGCAGAGCCAGTGACTGTCAACGTCTACGTCCCCACCCCCTTCCGCCACCTCGTGGGTAACCGTGTCCAGGTGCGCGCCACCGGCGCGAACCTGCGCGAGGTCATGGACGACCTCGACTCACAGTTCCCCGGTTTCGGCGCCCAGGTGCGCGATGCTGAGGGCGAGCTCGCCACCCACATTGGCGTCTACGTGAACCAGGTCGAGATCGACACGCTCGACGGCGAAGCTACCCCCCTCGCCGCCGGCGACGAGGTCGCCTTCATCCCCGCCCTCGCCGGCGGCTCCGATGTCGTCCTCACGCCCGAGATGGTCGAGCGCTACAGCCGCCACCTCATCATGCCCCAGGTCGCCAGCGTCGGGCAGCGCAAGATCATCGAGGCGAAGGTCCTCGTCGTCGGCGCTGGCGGGCTCGGCTCGCCGGTCGCGCTCTATCTCGCCCTCGCCGGCATCGGCACGATCGGCCTCATCGACTTCGACATCGTCGACCGCTCCAACCTCCAGCGCCAGATCCTCCACCAGACCGCCGACATCGGCCGCCCCAAGGTGCAGTCGGCGAAAGAGACCCTCCTCGCGCACAACCCCAACATCGACGTCGTCCTCCACGAGGCGCCCCTCACGAGCGACAACGCCTTCGAGATCATCGACCAGTACGACATTGTCGTGAACGGCGCCGACAACTTCGCCACGCGCTACCTGGTAAACGACGCCTGTTACCTCCGCGAGAAGAAGCTGGTCGACGGTTCCATCCTCATGTTCGACGGCCAGGCTACGACCTACGTGCCCGGCCAGAGCTGCTACCGCTGCCTCTACCCCGCCCCTCCCCCGCCCGGCATGGTCCCGAGCTGCGCCGAGGCGGGCGTCCTTGGCGCGATGTGCGCCACCATCGGCAGCATCCAGGCCACCGAGGTGCTCAAGCTCGTGCTCGAGCAGGGCGAGCCCCTCGTCAACCGCCTCCTCCTCTACGACGCCCTCTCCCTCGAGTTCCGCACCGTCAAGATCCGCCGCGACCCCGACTGCCCCCTCTGCGGCGACAACCCCACTCTTACGAAGCTCATCGACTACGAGGAGTTCTGCGGCGCTCCCTTCCCCCACCCGGAGGAAGAAGAAACCGCCGCCGTCTAGCCTCGAACCCGGCATCAGGAGAAGCAGCCCGTGACCTCAGCCACCGCGCCCACCGTCCGCATCCGCGTTACCGCCGTCCTCCAGAAGCTCGTTGGCGGGCAGAAGGAGATCGAGGCGCGAGGCGCGACCGTGGCCGAGGTCGTCGACGATGTCGAGGCCAGCTTCCCCGGCTTCAAGGCCCAGATGTACGGCGACGACGGGCAACTCCAGCGCTTCGTCAACGTGTATCTGAACGACGAGGACATCCGCTACATGGGCGGCGCCGCCACCGCCCTCAGCGACGGCGACGTCCTCGACATCCTCCCCGCCCTCGCCGGGGGCTAGTCCCGCCCGCCGTGGCTCTCTACCGCTCCATCCTCGACCTCATCGGCGATACCCCCCTCGTCGAGCTGCGCGCCTTCGCCCCCCGCCCCGACGTCCACATCTACGCCAAGCTCGAAGGCCAGAACCCTACCGGCTCCGTCAAGGACCGTATCGCGAAGGCGATGATCGAGGCGGCCGAGTCGCGCGGCGAGCTCAAGCCCGGCGACACCATCCTCGAGCCCACCTCCGGCAACACCGGCATTGGCCTCGCCCTTATCGGCAAGCTGCGCGGCTACCACGTCGTCTGCGTGATGCCCGAGAACGTCAGCGAGGAGCGCTCGCTCCTGCTCCGCTCCCTCGGCGCCGAGATCATCTACTCCCCCGGCGAGCTCGGCTCGAACGGCGCCATCGTGAAGGCCAAGGAGATCGTCGCCGCCGACCCCGGCCGCTACCACTTCCCCTACCAGTACGGGAACGACGCCAACCCCGCCGCCCATGAGCACGGCACTGCCGTGGAGATCCTGCGCGACCTCCCCGAAACGACCGCTTTCGTCGCCGGGCTCGGCACGGGAGGAACGCTGACCGGCACCGGCCGCGGCCTCAAGGCCCGCAACCCCGACATCCGCGTCATCGCCGCCGCCCCCCACCCCGGCGACAACGTCCAGGGCCTGCGCGCCCTCGAAGAGGGCTTCATCCCCGAGATCCTCGACGAGTCCGTCCTCGACGGGAAGATCGTGGTCGACAGCCAGACCAGCTTCGCCTTCACCCGCGACCTCGCCGAAAAGGAAGGCATCTTCGCGGGGGTCAGCAGCGGCTCCGTCGTGCGCGCCGCCATCAAGGTCTCCGAGCGCCTCCCGGGCGAGCAGCACATCGTCTGCCTCCTCGCCGACGGCGGCTGGAAGTACCTCAGCTCCGGCCTCTGGACGACCGACTGGGACGACCTCCCCGAGGACGTCGACGAAATGATCTGGTGGTAGCGGCCGATCGGTCGTAGCCCTACCCACTACACTTCCCCTCATGCGTTTCGGCGTGACCCTCCCCAACGGTGGCTACAGTGGCGACCCCGCCACCCTGATCCAGTTCGCCGTCGACGCCGAGGAGGCCGGCTGGGACGGCGTCTTCCTCTGGGACACGCCCTTTGCCGCCGCCCCCGACGACCCCCCGCCGGTCCTCGCCGACGCCTGGGTGCTGCTCTCCGCCATCGCCGACCGCACCGAGCGCATCCGGCTCGGCACCATGCTCACCCCGCTCGCCTGGCACCGACCCTGGCTCATCGCCCGCCAGGCCGCCACCATCGACCGTCTCTCCGGCGGGCGCTTCACGCTCTCCGTCGGCCTCGGCGCCCCGCCAGACGAGGGACCCTGGTTCGGCGTCGACGAGTTCGACCGCCGCACCCGCGCCGCCATGCTCGACGAGGCCCTCGCCGTCCTCGACGGCCTCTGGAGCGGCGAGTCCTTCGCCTTCGAGGGCGACCACTTCAACGTGCGGGAGCTGACCTTCCTCCCCACCCCCGTCCAGCGGCCGCGCATCCCCGTCTGGGTCGTCGGCGCCTGGCCCCGCGACCCCGCCATGTGGCCCCGCCGCAAGTCGATGCGCCGCGCCATCCGCTACGACGGCCTCCTCCCCAACGTCTTTGGCGCCGACGGCGAGATGGTGTTCGACGCTTCCCCCGAGGAGGCCCGCGACGACCTCCGCGCCATGCGCGATTGGATCGAGCGCGAGCGGGACGGCGGCGAGCCCTACGACATCGTCGTCGAGCGCAGCCTCCCCGACGTGGACACGGCCGAAGTCGCCCGCTGGGAGGAAGCGGGCGCGACCTGGTGGCTCGACGACGCCTGGTGGGAGATGTGGGGCGCTCCCGACGACCCCGAGCCCCTCCGCCGACGCATCCTCCGCGGTCCGCCCCGCTAGCCCCTCCCTCCCCGCCTCGCTATGCTGCCGCCAGCATATCCCCGGGAGCGGCCAGTGTCCTTCGCCCGACGCCTGCTCGTACTCCCCCCGCTTTGCGCCCTCGTCCTGTCCGTTGCCTGCGGCGGTTCCGACGACGACCCCGGCACGCTCATCCTCGCCACCACTACCTCCACCTACGACAGCGGCCTCCTCGATGAGATCGTGCCCCGTTTCGAGGAGCGCACCGGCATCACCGTGAAGGTCATCGCCGTCGGCACGGGGGCCGCCCTGCGCATGGCCGGCGAGGGCAATGCCGACGTCGTCCTGGTACACGCCCCGGAGGCCGAAGCCCCCTACGTCGCGAGCGGCGACCTCGTCTCCGGCCGCCTCGTCATGACCAACGACTTCGTCATCGTCGGTCCCCCCGACGACCCCGCCCGCGTCGCCTCCGCCTCCGACCTCCCCGCCGCCCTCGCCGCCATCGCCGCCGGTGGCCGCTTCGTCTCCCGCGGAGACGACTCCGGCACCCACAAGAGGGAGCTCGCGCTCTGGGAGCGCGTTGGCATCGATTGGGCAACCCTCCCCCGCGAGGAGACCGGGCAGGGCATGGGCGCCACCCTTACCATCGCCTCCGAGCGCCGCGCCTACACCCTCACCGACCGCGCCACCTACCTTGCCCTCCGCGACGTCCTCGATCTCACCGTCCTCGTCGAGGGCGACGGCAGCCTCCTCAACCTCTACCACGTCCACGTCGTCAATCCCGACCGGCACGACGGCGTGGCGGCGGAGCAGGCCGAGGCCTTCGCCGCCTTCCTCCTCGAACCCGCGACCCAGGCCCTGATCGGGCGCTTCCGCGCCGAGGAGTTCGGGCGCTCGCTCTTCACCCCCGCCCTGGAGTCCCCCGTCGGAGGCGGCTGATGGAGGCCATCTGGGACGGTCTTGTCGAGGCGTTCCGCCTCATTGGCGCCGGCGATGGCGAGCTCTTCTCCATCGCCGGCCGCACCCTCCTCGTCTCCGGCTCCGCCACCGCCCTGGCCATGGTGGTGGGCGTGCCCCTCGGCTACCTGCTCGGGCGCGCCCGCTTCCCCGCCCGCACCCTCATCCTCGCCGGTGTGGGCACCGGCATGGGCATGCCCCCCGTCGTGGCCGGCCTGATCATCTGGCTCCTGCTCGTGCGCAGCGGGCCCTTCGGCGGCTTCGAGCTCATCTACACGAAGCAGGCCATGATCATCGCCCAGTTCCTCATCGCCACGCCCCTCGTCATCGCCTTCACCGCCGCCTCCATCCAGGCCCTCCCCGCCCGTCTCCCCGACCTCCTCACCGTGCTCGGGGCGGGTCGCCTGCACGCGCTCTGGCTGCTCGCGAAGGAGGCCCGCCTCGGCCTGCTCGCCGCCGTGATGGCCGGCTTCGGCGCCGTCGTCTCCGAGGTGGGCGCCTCCATGGCCGTGGGCGGCAACCTCGCCGGCGACACCCGCGTCCTCACCACCGCCATCGTCACGGAGACGAGCCGCGCCGACACCGAGCGCGCCATCGCCTACGGCCTCGTGCTCCTCGCCATGGCCTTCGCCATCGTCGCCGTCCTCACCGTCGTCCAGCAGCGGAGCCCCCGCTGATGGAGGCGCGGCTCGAGGGCGTTCGCTTCGCCTACGGCGACCGTCTCGTGCTCGACGTGCCCGACTTGCGCTTCGAGGCGGGCCGCGTCACCGCCCTGCTCGGCCCGAACGGCTCGGGCAAGTCGACCCTCCTGCGCCTGCTCGCCGGCCTCGAACGCCCCCGCTCCGGACGCGTCCTCGTCGGCGGGAAGCCCGCTCCCGAGGCCCGCGCCTCCGTCGCCTATGCCTTCCAGGAGGCGGTCTTCCTCAGCGGCTCCCTTCGCGCCAACCTGGACCTCGCCCTCCGCCTCCGCGGCCTTTCCCCTCGCGAGCGCCGCTCACGCCTCGCCGAGGCGGCCACGGCCTGCGGCGTCGGGCACCTCCTCGACCGCCCCGCCAATCGCCTCTCCGGGGGCGAGGCGCAGCGCGCCAATCTCGCCCGCGCCCTCTCCCTGCGCGCCCCCCTCACCCTCCTCGACGAGCCCCTCGCCGGTTTCGATGAGCGCGGCCGCGGCCGGATGCGCGAGGAGCTCCCCGCCCTCCTGCGCCGCTTCGCCGGCACGACCGTGCTCGTCACCCACGATCGTGACGAGGCCCTGCGCCTCGCCGCGGACCTCGTCGTGCTGTGCGAAGGCACCGTCCGAGCCGCCGGCCCAGGGCGCGAGGTCTTCGCCTCGCCCCCCGACCCCGACACCGCCGAGCTCCTCGGCTACACCCTTCTGCCGGCGGAGGCCGGCCTGGCGGGCGTCGCTCCGGGCGCCCTCCGCCCCGGCCTCGGCGACGTCACGTTCTCCCTCGAGGTCGAGGAGGTCGTCGACATCGTCACGGGTGTCGACGTGATCGGGAGCAGCGGGGGGAGGCGCATCGCCGTCCGCTACCCCCCGGGACAGCCCCTTCCCGCCCCCGGCGAGCAGGTCCCGGTGAGCGCGCCCACGGAGATGGTCGTGTCCTTTACGGTTCCCGGGCCCGAAACTGTTGACAGGCCCTCCCGCGTTTCCGTAGCGTGATTGTCGCGATGGATGCGCGAGCGGCACCCACGTCCCAACGGCGCCGATAGGGCGCCGTTTTCGTGTTCGAAGCCGCCCGCGCCAGGAGGGTTCCAGCGAACATGCAGTCGAGCATCATCGGCAAGATCGAGAAAGCCAGGCGCTACGCAGCCGAGCCCGAGCGTTTCTGCATCGAAGGGTTCACCGTGACCGTCCGGGGCGACAACACCGACCACCGCGTCGAGTTCGCCGACGACGCCTGGTCCTGCACCTGCGGCTTCTTCGCCGAGTGGTCGATCTGCAGCCACACGATGGCGATCGAACGCGTGCTCGCGGGCCTCGTGCCCGCGCAGCCACTCCCGGTGGCGAGCGCCACGGGCACCTAGCCCCTCCCCGCCCGCTCCCCTCGTTCCGTACCATGGCCGTCCGCCTCCGCGCCGATCGGGAACGGACATGGCCCTGACGCTCCCTCGCCCCCGGTTCCTCCTCGCCCTCTGGGTTGCGAAAGCCGCCGCCTTCCTCAGTGCGCGCCTGCGCGGGGGCGGCGCCACCGCGCTCCCCGGCCTCCTCGCCGAGCGCCTCGACCCCGCCTTCGTCGCGACCCTCGCCGGACGGCTCGAGGGTGGGGCGGTTCTCGTCACCGGCACCAACGGCAAGACCACGACCGCCCGCCTCCTCGCGGAGATGCTCGCCGCCGCCGGCCGCGGCGCCGTCCACAACCGCGAGGGCTCCAACCTCACCCGCGGCGTCGCCTCCGCCCTCGCCGCCGCCTCCGACTGGCGCGGCCGCCCCCGCGACCGGCGCGCCCTCGCCCTCATGGAGACGGACGAGGCGACCCTTCCCGCCGCCGCCGTCGCCCTCCGGCCCCGCGCCGTCGCCTTCACCAACCTCTTCCGCGATCAGCTCGACCGTTACGGGGAGGTCGACACCGTGGCCGCCCGCTGGCGCGAGTCCCTCGCCCTCCTGCCCCCGACGACGACGCTCGTGCTCAACGCCGACGACCCCTCCGTCGCCGAGCTCGTCCTCGACTGGTCCGGCCCGCTCCACTGGTACTCCCTCGCCGCCGCCCGTGGGGCCTCCTCCTCCCCCGGTCCCGCCGACGCGCGCTGGTGCCGGGCCTGCGGCGGCGCCTACCGCTACGAGGCGCGCTACGCCGCCCACCTCGGCCGCTGGAGCTGCTCGGGCTGCGACCGCGCCCGCCCCGAGCCCGACACGGCCGCCGCTGCCGTCGAGTCCGCTCCCGACGGCCTGCGCCTCACCGTCCCCGGCCTCGGCGATCTCGACCTCCCCCTGGGCGGCCTCTACAACGCCGGCAACGCGCTGGCTGCGATCGCCCTCGCCCGCGCCCTCGACCTTCCCGAGTCCGCGATCCGCGACGGCCTCGCCGCCGCCCGCCCCGCCTTCGGGCGGGGCGAGCTCGTCGCCCTCGACGGCCGCCGCCTGCGGCTGCTCCTCTGCAAGAACCCCGCCGGCGCCAGCGAGGCCCTGCGGCTCGTCGAGGACGGGGAGGGCGCCGTCGAGGTCGCCTTCGTCCTCAACGATCGCCATGCCGACGGCCGCGACGTGAGCTGGATCTGGGACGTCGACTTCGAGCGCCTCGCCGGACGCGTGAAGCGCTGCTGGGCGGGCGGTGTCCGCGCCGAGGACGCCGCCCTCCGCCTGCGCTACGCGGGCTGGCCCGAGCCCGTCGCCGCCGCCAGCCGCCCCGCCGCCTTGCTCGAGGCCCTCGCCCACCGCTCCGGCGACGGTCCCGTCACCGTGCTGCTGACCTACACGGCCCTCCTCGACCTGCGCGCGGAGCTTGCCCGCCGTGGCGCGTTTTCTGAATCCTCCGGGACGCGAATCCCCGCCGCGACGTCCTGACTGGCTACGCTTTCTACGCGTTCCCTGTCCAGATACACGGTAACGTGTAGACTGGCCTTGTGCCTGAGACGCCTCCCGGGGAGTGGGTTAAGAGAATTCGGCGGCGCTCCGGGCTGAGCCAGGCCGCCTTCGCCCGCCGCCTGGGCGTGCGCCAGCAGACGGTCAGCGAGTGGGAGACGGGCCGCTACGCGCCCCGCGGCGCGAGCCTGACCGTCTTGCGGATGTTCGAGGAGGAGATCGCCCCCTACGACGCCTCCCCGCCCCAGTCCGGGCAGGAGCAGGAGCCGTGAGCGTGCTCGCCCCCGCCCGTGGCGAGGCCGCCCTGGCGGAGCGGTGGTTCGCCGGCCTGCGCGCCCCCTCCCGCGTCGAGGACGGCCGCCGCCTGCGCATCCGTTTCCCCGGCGTCCCCGCCCCCGGCTACGGCCCCGATGCCCGCGACGCCGTCATCGAGCTCGACGGCGCCGAGCTCTGCGGCGATGTCGAGCTGCACCTGCGCGCCAGCGGCTGGCGCGCCCACGGCCACCACGACGACCCCGCCTACGCCCGCGTCGTCCTCCACGTCGTCGAGGAGAACGACGGCGCCGCCCTCGTCACGCCCCACGCCAGCGGCCGCGCCATCCCCCTTGCCGTCGCGCCGCCGGCCGCCGCGCCGCCCCTGCCCGGCTTCTCTCCGCCCTGCGCTGCCACCGCCGCCCATACCTCCCCCGCGCCCGCGCTCGAGCGCCTCGGCCTTGAGCGCCTCCGCGCGAAGGCCTCCCGCGCGGCCAACTGGGCCGCCGCCCGCGGCCCCGCTCCCGTCCTCTACGCCCTCGCCCTCGAAACCCTCGCCGGCCGCCGCAACCGCGAGGCCTTCGCCGAGGTCGCCCGCCGCCTCCCCCTGCCCGCCCTCCTCGATCGCGCTCCCGCCCCCGGCGAGGCGCGCGCGGCCGCCTTCGCCGCCGCCCTCCACGAGGCCGCTCGTGACCTGCCCCTCGTCCGCCACGGCGGCCGCCCCGCCGCCTCCCCCGAGCGCCGGCTCGAAGCCCTCGGCGGTCTCGCCGCCCGCCTCTGGCCCGGCCCCGCGCCCGCCTGGCCCGAGCCCCTCGCCGGTCCCGGCTCCATCCCCCGCGCCCTGCGCGCGCCCGGCATCGGCGCCGGCGCCGCCGTCGAGCTCGCCGTCAACGCCGTCCTTCCCGTCGCCCTCGGCGCCCGCCTCTGGCAGGAGGAAGCTACGCTCGAGCGATTCCGTTCCCTCCCCGCCCCCGCTCCCTACGGCCAGCTCCGCTCGCTCGCCGGCTGGCTCGGCGCCGCCGGCGGCGATCCCCTCGCCCGCGCCGCCGCCCTCCAGGGCGCGCTCCAGCTCCACGCCCGCCACTGCTCCCGCGGCAACTGCGGCGCCTGCCCCCTCTCGTAGGCCGCCCCACGTGCGGGATTCGCCGCGGCGGGCCACAATAGCGCCCGCGGCCCGCCCACCCCTTCGCCGCCCGAGGGAAACCGATGCCGACGATCGCCGAGAAGATCTGGGAAGAGCACCTCGTCCGCCGCGAGGAAGGCCTCCCCGACCTCCTCTATATCGACCTCCACCTCGTCCACGAGGTTACCTCTCCCCAGGCCTTCGAGTCCCTGCGCCTCGCCGGCCGCCCCGTCCGCCGCCCCGACCGAACCCTCGCCACGGTCGATCACAACGTGCCTACCGAGGGCCGCGACCGGCCCTGGGACGACCCCCTCTCCATCCAGCAGGTCGAGACCCTCCGCGCCAACTGCGCCGAGTTCGAGGTGCCCTTCTACGACATCGACGACCCCCGCCAGGGCATCGTCCACGTCGTCGGTCCCGAGCAGGGCCTCAGCCAGCCCGGCATGACCATTGTCTGCGGCGACAGCCACACCTCCACCCACGGCGCCATGGGCGCCCTCGCCTTCGGCATCGGCACCTCCGAGGTGGAGCACGTCCTCGCCACCCAGACCCTCCCCCAGGCCGCCCAGCGCACCATGGCTATCGAGGTCGACGGCGAGCTCTCCCCCGGCGTCACCGCCAAGGACGTCATCCTCACCATCATCAACACCATCGGTGTCGGCGGCGGCACCGGCCATATCGTCGAGTACCGCGGCGAGGTCATCCGTTCCCTCTCCATGGAGGGCCGCATGACCATCTGCAACATGAGCATCGAGGCGGGCGCCCGCGCCGGCCTCGTCGCTCCCGACGACACCACCTTCGCCTACCTCGAAGGCCGTCCCTCCAGCCCCGCCGGCGCCGCCTGGGAGCGCGCCCTCGATCACTGGCGCGACCTCGCCACCGACGAGGACGCCCACTTCGATACGACCGTCACCCTCGAAGGCGCGGACATCGAGCCCTGCGTCACCTGGGGCACCAACCCTGCCCAGAGCGCGCCCGTCTCCGGCCACGTGCCCGACCCCGCCGACGCCCCCAGCGAGGCCGGCCGCGAGCAGACCGAGCGCGCCCTCCGCTACATGGATCTGGAAGCGGGTACGGCCCTCGCCGACATCCCCCTCGACCGCGTCTTCATTGGCTCTTGCACCAACTCCCGCCTGGCCGACCTGCGCGATGCCGCCGCCACCGTGCGCGGCCGCCAGGTCGCCTCCGGCGTACGCGCCATGGTCGTGCCTGGCTCCGGGCTCGTGAAGGCCGCCGCCGAGGCCGAAGGGCTCGACGAGGTCTTTCGCGCGGCCGGCTTCGAGTGGCGCGACGCCGGCTGCTCCATGTGCCTCGGCATGAACCCCGACATCCTCCTCCCCGGCGAGCGCTGCGCCTCCACCTCCAACCGAAACTTCGAGGGGCGCCAGGGGCCCGGCGGCCGCACCCACCTTGTCAGCCCGCAGATGGCCGCTGCCGCCGCCATCGCCGGCCACTTCGTCGATATCCGCGACTGGGAGATGCGCGATGCCTCGTCCTGAGGAAGCTGTCCCCATGAGCAGGCCTGCAAAACCGCAGCGGGGAGGCGCCCGCATGAGCACCTCCGACAGGAGTGAGAACGAGGGGGCGCCCGCATGAGAAAATTCGAGACCGTTCGCAGCAAGGCCCTGCCCCTCAACCGCGCCGACGTCGATACCGACCAGATCATCCCCGCCAAGTACCTCAAGCGGATCGAACGCAGCGGCTTCGGCCAGTTCCTCTTCGATGACTGGCGCAAGGATCCCGCATTCATCCTCAATGAGGGAGTCTTCCAGGGTTCCCGCATCCTCCTGGCGGGCGATAACTTCGGCTGTGGCTCCTCCCGCGAGCACGCCCCCTGGGCCCTCGAGGACTACGGCTTCCGCGCCCTCATCGCCCCCTCCTTCGCCGACATCTTCCGCAACAACTGCGCCAAGATCGGCCTCCTCACCATCACCCTCGCCCCCGAGGACGTCGAGTTCCTCATCGCCCGCGCCGAGGAGCTGCCCGAGGCCGAGACCATCGTCGACCTCGAATCCCAGACCGTCGCCACCGCCGACGGCGCCTTCGTCCGTTCCTTCGAGATCGACCCCGCCGTGAAGCGCAACCTGCTCGAAGGGCTCGATGCCATCGGCCTCACCCTCCAGCACGAGGCCGACATCGACGCCTTCGAGGCGAACCGCCCGGACCGCTACCCCTCCACCGCCCCGGGGGACGCGCCGGCATGAGGCGCAGCCGTCGCCTTGCGTACCTGGAGAGAGGCCGGGTCATCCTCGGCAGCCGCTGAGCGCCGGCATAAGCCACCGCCGTCCGTTGCGGACGGTCCCGGGAACGCGGCAAGCTAGCCGGGCATGCCCTCCCCGCCCGATCTGGAGCTCCACGTCCATACGCGGCTCCCGCCCCAGCTCCTCCCGCCGCCCCGCTTTGGCTTCCCCGACCCCCGCGCCGCGCCCGCCAGCGGCTTCGTCGCCGCCGGCGGCGACCTCGCCCCCGAGACCATCGTCGCCGCCTACCGCGCCGGCCTCTTCCCCTGGCCCCACGACGGCGTCGACACCCTCTGGTGGTCGCCCGACCCCCGCGCCATCCTTCCCCCCGCGCGCTTCCACGTCTCCCGCCGGCTTGCCCGCCGCGTCCGCCAGGGGCGCTTCCGCGTCACCCTCGATGCCGCCTTCCCCCAGGTCATCGCCGCCTGCGCCGTCCGTCCCGAGGGCACCTGGATCACCCCCGGCATCATGCGCGCCTATCTCCGCCTGCACATCCTCGGCTGGGCCCACAGCTTCGAGGTGTGGAACCTCGAGGGAGCGCTCGTGGGCGGGCTCTACGGCCTCCGCGTGGACGGCCTCTTCGGCGCCGAGTCGATGTTCCACCGCGCCACCGACGCCTCCAAGATCGCCCTGCTTGCGCTCTGCCGGTACGCCCCCCGCGCCGGCATCTCCCTCATCGACGTGCAGCTGCCCACGCCCCACCTCGACTCCCTCGGCGCCGAGGCCGTCCCCCGCGACCGCTACCTCGAGCTGGTCGCCGCCGCGCGCTCCTGAGGCGGCGACGCAGTAGACTCGATGCATGCCTTCCTATCCCATCGTCCTCGCCCCCGGCGACGGCATCGGCCCCGAAGTGCTCGAAGAAGGGCTCAAGGTGCTCAACGTCGTCGAGCGCCGCTTCGGCCACGAGTTCCAGTACGAGAACGCCGTCGTCGGCGGCGCCGCCATCGACGAGTACGGCATCGCCCTCCGCGAGGAGACGCTCGAAAGCGCCTCCCGGTCCCGCGCCATCCTCTTCGGCGCCGTCGGCGGCCCCAAATGGGACGACCCCCAGGCCACGGTCCGTCCCGAGCAGGCCATCCTCGGCTTGCGCAAGGGGCTCGGCCTCTTCGCCAACATCCGCCCCGTCCGCGTCAACCCGCTCCTGCTCGGCGATAGCGCCATCAAGCGCGAGGTCCTCGAAGGCGTCGATATGGTCGTCATCCGCGAGCTCACCGGGGGCATCTACTTCGGCAGGCCCCAGAAGCGCTGGGAGAACACCCGCGGCCGCCAGGCCGTCGACACCATGCGCTACAGCGAACGCGAGATCGAGCGCATCCTCCGCACCGGCTTCGAGCTCGCCCGCGGCCGCCGCCGCAAGCTCACCAGCGTGGACAAGGCCAACGTCCTCGATACCAGCCGGCTCTGGCGTGAGATCGCCACCGAGCTCGCCGCCGAGTACCCCGACGTCGAGCTCGAGCACGTGCTCGTCGACTCCTGCGCCATGCACCTCATCACCCACCCCGCCACCTTCGACGTCATCGTCACCGGCAACATGTTCGGCGACATCCTCACCGACGAGGCCTCCGTGCTCGCCGGCTCCATGGGCATGCTGCCCAGCGCCAGCCTCGGACGCCGCCGCCGCGACGGAACGGGTATCGGCATGTACGAGCCCATCCACGGCACCGCCCCCGACATCGCCGGCCAGGGCATCGCCAACCCCCTCGCCATGATCCTCAGCGCCGCCCTCATGCTGCGCCACTCGCTCGCCCTCGAGAAGGAGGCCGCCGCCATCGAGCAGGCCGTCGATGAGGTGCTCGCCGAGGGCTACCGCACGCCCGACATCGAATCCGGTGGTGGCGCCACGGTCGACACCGCGCGCATGGGCACGCTCGTCGCCGAGCGCCTCGCCGGGTGATCGACCGGAACGCCATGCCCCCTGCCGAATTGGTAGGATAGGGCGCTCACATCGCACCTCCCGGGGCGCTCATCCGCGCCCCTGCAACCCTGACGAGAGCGAGGTCTCCCATGACCACTACGGAAATCCAGCGTGGCCTTGAAGGCGTCAACGTCGCCGCCACCAAGCTCTGCACCATCGACGGCCAGAAGGGCCAGCTCATCTACGCCGGCTACGACATCTACGACCTGGCCGAGCACGCCTCCTTCGAGGAAACCGCCTACCTCCTCTGGAATCTCCAGCTTCCCACCCGCCAGGAGCTCAGCGACCTCAACGACCTCCTGATCGAGGAGCGTCCCCTCTCTGAGCTCAACCGCACGCTCATCACCGAGCTCGCCGGCAAGGCCCTCCCCATGCGCGCCCTCGAGATCTGCGTGACCGCCCTCGGGGCCCTCGACCCCAAGGCGCACGACTTCGCCCCCGAGCAACTCCAGTGGATCGCCGCCCGCCTCACCGCCCGCATGCCCACCGTCGTCGCCGCCTTCCATCGCCAGCGCCAGGGCCTCGACATCCTCGCCTCGCGAGACGACCTCGGCCACGCCGCCAACTTCCTCTACACCCTCACCGGCGAGGAGCCCACCGAGCTCCAGGCCCGGGTCTTCGACGTCGCCATGACCCTGCACGCCGAGCACGAGATGAACGCTTCCACCTTCTCGGCGATCGTCACCGCCTCCACCATGAGCGACATGTACTCCGCCATCGCCTCCGCCATCGGCACGCTCAAGGGGCCCCTCCACGGCGGCGCCAACAGCGCCGTCTTCGAGATGCTCGAGGCCATCGGCGACGAGTCCAACATCGAGAGCCACATCGAGGCCATGCTGGCCCGCGGCGAGCGTGTCATGGGCATCGGGCACCGCGTCTACAAGACCACCGACCCCCGCGCCATCATCCTCGAGGAGCTCGGCGAGGAGCTTGCCGAGACCTCCCCCGATCGCCACTACTTCGACCTCTCCCGCAAGGTGCGCGATTACCTGGCCGAGCGCCTCAGCGGCCGCCCCCTCTACCCCAACGTCGATTTCTTCAGCGCTTCCGTCTACCGCATGCTGGGCATCCCCCACGACCTCTACACGCCCATCTTCGCCGTTGCCCGCATCGCCGGCTGGAGCGCCCACCTGCTCGAGCAGTACGCCGACAACCGCCTCGTGCGGCCCAATGCCGTCTACGCCGGTGAGAAGTTCCGCGCCTACGAACCGATCGAGGCCAGGGGTCAGGGCGAGCGCTCTACTCCTCGCTGACCATCTCCTCGTAGCCCTCGTCGCCTTCCTGCTCCCGCAGCTCCGCTTCCTGCGCCTCCAGTTCTTCGCGCTCCTCGCGCTGCTCGGCGCTCTCCGCTTCGAGCCCGCCCTGCGCGTCGACCTCGAACTCCGCCTCCCGTGCCTCCCGCACCTGCGCGTACCAGCTTCCCCCCAGGAACGTGAGCGGGCTGAAGTTCCGCTCCTCCAGTAGCCAGCGCTCGGCGTACGCCTCCTCCAGCGCCTGCACGGCCACCACCTCCCCCACGAAGAGGACGTGGTCCCCCGTCGGGATCACGTCCCGAAGGCCGCACTCGATCCACGCCAGGCACCCGTCGAGCAGCGGCGCGTCCACGCGCAGGGCGGTGAACGCATCGAGCTTGCTGCCCTCCACCTTGTTCTCGTCCGCCCCCGTACGGCTCCCGAAGTAGGCCGTCTCCCGCAGGAGCTCCGGTCCCGGGATGTTCAGCGCGAACTCCTCGCTGAAGCGGATCATGTCTGCCGTGTGCCGCACCGGATGCAGCACCAGCCCCACCATCGGCGGCTCCATCGAGAGGGGCGCAGTCCACGCCACGGGGGCGGCGTTCGCGTCGCCCCGCCAGCTCGCCGTCACGATGCTGACCGGCCCGGGATTCAAGAGTCTCCGGGCATCCGTGGGATCGTAGAGGCGACGCCCCACCGCGGTGCTCCTGGCCTGGTGTCGCGCCCGCCTTGCGTGCGCGTGCGGCTATGTTAGCTGCCGCCGACCAACTCCATCGCCTGCTCCCGCTCCCGGGTGTTCCGCCATTGCACGAACTCCCAGTAGTCGATGAGCTCCTCGATGTCCTGTGGCCGTTTCTCCAGCTCGTTCGCCAGGTTGGCGATGCGGCTGTCCCGCACGTACAGCACCACGTCCAGGGCGCCCAGGAAGTAGTGCAGGGGCCGGTTCAGGATGCCCGCCACGTTCAGCAGCGCCTGAAAGACACCAAGGAAGCTGAAGACCAGATCGCGTTTTCTGACGTGATTTTGCTGAACAAGACCGACCTTGTTTCTGCTGAGGAGCTTGTTGGTGTTGAAGCGGCGATCCGCAAGATCAACCCATATGCGAAGATCCACCATACAGAGCGCTGCCAGATTGAGATCGGTGATGTTCTGGATCGTGGTGCATTCGAGCTGGACCGTATTCTGGATCTGGATCCGGAATTCCTGAAGAA
>JAJDUR010000095.1 GCA_022826585.1 Dehalococcoidia bacterium | reverse complement strand
TGTGCAGCAGCCAGACGCTCCCCGCATCCACCGTCCGGATCCGCTGCGGGCCCTGGTGCAGGAAGATCACGCGGTCGTTGATGTCGCGCACCTCCAGCACCACGACCGGGTCGAGGGGGCGCGTCCCCGGCAGCCGCAGGTGCCCCCGCTGGAAGTCGAGCTTCTGCTGGATCGCGTTCTCGTAGTCCACGCCCTCGTCGAAGGCGGTGTTGTTCAGCGTCTCGGGCGCAACCGTGGTCGCATGGTGGGGCACGCCCACCATCACGCCCATGTTCGCGATGGTCGCGTTCATGTACGCCATGTCCACCGCCCGGATGTTGGCCCCTCCGGTCGCGATGGACGCGCCGTAGTAGATGTCGAGGTGGGACACGAAGGTGGGGTCGAACTGCTGCTGGATGGTGGTGATTCCCAGCAGCTTCGCCATCGTGATCACGTTCTCGATGCCGGCCTCCTGCGCCGCGCGGTAGGCGGGCACGTTCTGCGAGCCTCCCAGGGCCGCCCGCGCGCTGACCAGGCCCTCCGTCCTCGGCCTCGCCCGGGGATTGACGATCTCGACGTCCTCGCCCTCGAGCTCCAGCGGGTTCGTATCCCAGAGGATGCTCATCGGCGCCTTGTTCGCGTACTCGAACCAGGCCAGGTACACCGCCGGCTTGAACGCCGACCCCGGCTGGTTGATCTCCACGAGCTGGTCGACGTTGCCCGCCACCCGCGGGTCGGCCGTCAACGACGGGTCCCGGTTCGGCGCATAGACGAGCAGCTCGCCTGTCTCCGGCTCGATCGTGACGATCGCGGCGTTGTGGCACTCGCAACCCGCCTCCAGGCCCCGCTCGATCGCCGCCCGCGCCATCTCCAGCGCGTCCTGGGTCGCGGTCCAGTCCAGCGTCGTGCGCACGGTCCAGCCCGCGCTGTGCACACTCGTCAGACAGTCGGGCGAGCTCTCCAGCTTCGGCAGGAGGCCCGCCTCGCACATGCGCACCAGCCTCGGCTCCACCTGGTTGTCGATGAAGGCCGACGCATCCTGGGCCGCCGTCGTGGCCGCCGGGAACACGTACAGGGTTTCCGCCTTCGCCTCCTCCGCCTCCGAGAAGGTGAGCCAGCCGTGCACGACCATCAGGTCGATCACGTCCTCCTGCCGCACCTTGGCCGGCCCCCCGACCGTCATCCGCCCCAGCGCATCGAGGATGCAGTTGCCGTCGTCGTCGCGATGGCAGTTCAGGCGTGGGTGGTAGAGCGTGGGGAACTGGGGGATCCCCGCCAGCATCGCCGACTCCGCCAGCGTCAGCTCAGAGGCGTCCTTGCGGAAGTACCCCTCCGCCGCCGCCTGCACCCCAACGTAGCGATCCGCATACGAGATCTGGTTCAGGTACCAGGTCAGGATTTGGTCTTTCGTGTAGTCCTGCTCCAGCTCGATCGCGTAGGCGATCTCCCGCAGCTTCCGGTCGACGGTGCGCTCGGCCACGCACGGGTCTTCGGGGTCGGTAAAGCTGCCGCAGATGTAGACGTTCTTGATGAGCTGCTGCGTGATCGACGAGCCGCCCGTTCCCGTTCCGATGCCACCACCGACGTAGTTCTCCCAGGCGGCCCGGGCGAGGCCCCGGTAGTTCACGCCCGGGTGCGTCCAGAAGTCGTTGTCCTCCGTCGAGACGGTGGCGTCGATCATGCTCTGCGAGATGTCGTCCAGCGCGACCGGGTGCAGGAGCTGCTGCGCGGGGTTCGTGAGGACCCCCAGCTCCACCCTCCCGGTGCGGTCGAAGATGCGGGTGATCCCCACCTGCCGCTCGATCAGCAGGTCCTCGATGGGCACGTAGTCGCGAGCGTAGTGCTGGTAGACGGCGAACACGGTCCCGGCCGCCCCTGCCAGCGACGCCGAGGCGAGGAAGCCGGCCACCAACAGGCCGATCGCCCAGAGCGGGAATCCCCTCCGCTGGACGCGCACGCGGCGGGCCCGCAGGCGGCGGCGGATGACGACCCGGCTAGCCATGATCCGACGCGCACGTGGCCGGAGAAGGGAAGAAAGGCCCCAGCGGGGGATGGGCGGGGTGCCGCATCACCTTCGAGCCTAGCAAAACGGCCTGTTGCGGGCACGTGCGGGAGACCGTGTGTACGATCGCGCCATGCCCATCTCCCGCGAACAGGTGCTCCACATCGGCAGGCTTGCCCGCCTCGGCCTGAGCGACGCCGAGATCGACCGCCTCACCGTCCAGCTCTCCGACATCCTCGACCACTTCGACGCCCTCGCCGCCGTCGATACCGAGGGCGTCGAGCCGACCGCCCATCCCCTCCCCCTGCACAACATCATGCGCAGCGACTCCGTGGCCCCCTCCCTCAAGCGCGACGATGCCCTCAGCAACGCGCCCGAGGTCGAGGACGGCCTCATTCGCGTGCGAGCCGTGCTCGAATGAGCGAGCTCTGGGAGCTGACCGCGCACGAGGCCCAGGACGGCCTCCGCGCAAAGGCCTTCTCCGCCGTCGAGCTGACCGAGTCCGTGCTCGCCCGCGTCGATGCGGTCGAGGACCGCGTCAACGCCTACGTCACCCGCACCGACGAGATCGCCCTCGAGCAGGCCCGCGAGGCCGACGCCCGCTTCGCCGCCGGCACGGCCACGCCCCTCACCGGCATCCCCTTCGCCGTCAAGGACCTCATCATCACGAAGGGCGTCCGCACCACTGCGGGCTCGCGCATGCTCGGGGACTTCATCCCCCCCTACGACAGCCACGTGTACGAGCAGCTGAAGCGCGCCGGCGCCGTCATGGTGGGCAAGGCGAACATGGACGAGTTCGCCATGGGCTCCAGCACCGAGCACTCCGCCTTCGGTCCCACGCGCAACCCCTGGGACACCGACCGCGTCCCCGGCGGCAGCTCCGGGGGCTCCGCCGCTGCCGTCGCCGCGGGAGAGTGCCTCGCCGCCCTCGGGAGCGACACCGGCGGCAGCATCCGCCAACCCGCCGCCCTCTGCGGCGTCGTCGGCCTCGACCCCACCTACGGCCGCGTCAGCCGTTTCGGCATCATCGCCTTCGGCAGCTCCCTCGACCAGGTCGGCCCCATCGGCCGCGACGTCGAGGACGTCGCCACCATCCTCGATGGCATCGGCAGCCACGATCCCCGCGACTCCACCAGCGACCCCGCGCCCCGGCCCGACATGCGCCACTACCTCGGCCGCGACATCGCCGGCAAGAAGATCGGCGTGCCTCGCGAATACTTCGTCGAGGGGATGGAGCCCGGCGTCCGCGAGCGCATCGAGGAGTCCCTCGCCCGCCTCGAATCGCTGGGCTGCGAGGTCGACACCGACCTCTCCCTGCCCATGACCGAGCACGCGCTCGCCGTCTATTACCTCATCGCCCCCAGCGAGGCGAGCTCCAACCTCGCCCGCTACGACGGCGTCAAGTACGGCCTCAGCGAACGCGGCGGCAGCATGTGGGAGAACATGGAGCAGACCCGCGAGCAGGGCTTCGGCGACGAGGTGAAGCGCCGCATCATGCTGGGCGTCTACGCCCTCAGCGCCGGCTACTACGACCAGTTCTACCTGAAGGCGCAGAAGGTCCGGACCCTCATCACCAACGAGTTCCGCGACGCCTTCACCCGCTACGACGCGCTCGTCACCCCCACCACCCCCGGCGTCGCCTTCCCCGTCGGCGAGAAGCTCGACGACCCCTACGCCATGTACCTGAACGACATCTACACGCTCCCCAGCGCCGTCGCCGGCCTCCCCGCCCTCAGCCTCCCCTGCGGCCTCAGCGAGGGCCTGCCCGTCGGCCTCCAGATCATCGGCGACGTCGGCGACGAGGGCACGATCCTCCAGATCGGCCACGCCTTCGAGGCAGGGCTCGGCCAGGCCAACCGCCTCGCGGCGCTGTAGCGCCCCCGGTCACAAACCTTGACCGTAATGGCCGCCATGCTCAGAGTCCGAATCGTGGACCGTAAGCCAACTGCGACGTGCCTCCCCACTGCCGCTGCGGCGGCGGCGCAAGCGCGCAGGTAGCATGCGAGCGGTTCAAAGACGCACAGAGAACGAAGCCGCCCGCGGGGCGGCTCTTTCGTATCCGCCACCGGCGGGGGGCGGAAGGAACGGGGCCGTGGACCACGATTCCCCCGGGGCCGAGCGCTTCATCTCCCGGAGCCTCGCCTCCCTGCCCGCCAGCGGAATCCGCAAGTTCTTCGACCTCCTCAGCACCATTGACGACGTCATCTCACTCGGCGTCGGCGAGCCCGATTATGTAACGCCCGAACCCATCCGCCGCGCCGCCCTGGAGAGCATCGAGCGCGGGGACACCCACTACACCTCCAACTATGGCCTCCTGGAGCTCCGCGAGGCTCTCAGTGAGGAGATCCAGACCCTCTACGGCGTTTCCTACGACCCCGCCTCCGAGATCGTCGTCACCAGCGGCTCCAGCGAGGCCTTCGACATCGCCCTCCGCTCGCTCATCGACGATGGCGACGAGGTCCTCTGCCCCGACCCCAGCTACGTCGCCTACGAACCCGCCGTCATCATGGCCAAGGGCCGCTTCCGCCCCGTTCCCACCAGCGCCGAGCACGAGTTCCGCCTGCTCGCGAGCGACGTCTCCGAGCGCGTCACCGAGCAGACGAAGGCCCTGCTCTTCGGCTACCCCGCCAACCCCACAGGCGCGACCATGGACCGCCCCGACCTGGAAGCCGTCGCCGAGGTCGCCGCCGCCAACGACCTCGCCGTCATCAGCGACGAGCTGTACGCCCGCCTCACCTACGAGGGCGAGCACACCTGTTTCTCCTCCATCGAGGGCATGCGCGACCGCACCATCCTCATCGGCGGCTTCAGCAAGACCTACGCCATGACCGGCTGGCGTATCGGGTGGCTCGCCGCCCCCGCACCCCTCGCCGAGGCCGCCATGAAGGTCCACCAGTACGTCATGATGTCCGCACCCACGGCTGCCCAGTACGCCGCTCTCGCGGCCCTTCAGCACGGGGAGAGCTTCGTCCAGGAGATGCTGGCCGAGTACGACCGCCGCCGCCGCCTCATGGTCGATGGCCTCCACGCCGTCGGCCTCCCCGCCTTCCGCCCCCGCGGCGCCTTCTACGCCTTCCCCGACATCCGCCCCACGGGCCTGGACAGCACCACCTTCAGCGAGCGCTTGCTCGAGGAGGAGCGCGTCGCGGTCGTGCCCGGCGTTGCCTTCGGTGCCTGCGGCGAGGGCTTCGTCCGCGCCTGCTACGCCAGCGGCTACGAACAGATCGAGCGCGCCCTCGAGCGAATCGGCCGCTTCGTCCAGCGCAACCGCTAACCGAACTCGGGCAGCCCCTGGAGTCCGAGCGCCGACGGCCAGACAGCGGCCCGGCGGTCCGGCGTGCGCGGGTCACTTCATGCCGGTTTCAGGGACACGTGACTTCCCGGATCTCCCACTGCCCCGGATACACACGCTCGAATATCGCCAGGTCCTCTTCTTCGAAGGGAGTCTCCTGGCCCCCGGCATACTGCCCGTTGATCCACAGCTGGTAGGGCAAGCACTCTTCCTCCGGCTCCGGCTCCGGTGTGGGGGTGGCCGTGGGCGTAGGTGTGGGCGTAGGTGTGGGCGTCGGCGTAGGGGTGGCCGTCGGCGTGGGTGTGGGCGTAGGCGTGGGTGTGGGGGTGGGCGTTGGTGTCGGCGCTGGCGCGGACCCGCCCGGATCCGGTGACGGACTGCCGCCGGAGTTCTCGGGGCACTCGACCTCCCGGGTCTCCCACTGTCCCGGATACACACGCTCGAAGATCGCCAGGTCCTCTTCTTCGAAGGGAAACTCCTGGCCCCCGTTGTACTCCCCGTTGATCCAGACCTGGTAGGGGTAGCACTCCTCGGACTCAGGCTCCGGCTCCTGCGTGGGAGTAGGGGTGGGCGTCGCCGTAGGGGTGGGTGTCGGTGTTGGCGTTGGTGTGGATGTGGGCGTTGGCGTGGCCTCGGGGCACTCGACCGCCCGGGTCTCCCACTGGCCCGGATACACGCGCTCGAATATCGCCAGATCCTCTTCGTCGAATGGGTCCTCCTGGCCTCCCCCGTATTCCCCGTTGACCCAGACCTGGTACGGGTAGCACTCCTCCGGCTCGGGCGTTGGCGTGGGGGTGGACGTTGAAGTGCCCCGGCTTGGTGATGCGGGAGCGCTTGAACTGGAGGCGGCGTCGGGGATGTCTCCGTAGTGGAAACGTCCCGTCTCGCTCACTTCACCGGCGGGAACGGCATGGAGGTGCCAGCTCCCGCCTCCCACACGCACGCTGAGGAAGTTGATGGAGGAGTCGCCGACGCTCTCCCAGAACCGCACTGCCACGGCCTCCGTCCCGTCCGGAGCAAGCCTCAGATCCGCATAGCGAAAGCGTCCGGTCGGGCTCACGTCGTCGAGCGCCAGCGCCTGGTTCCGCCACCTCCCACCGTCAACGCGGATGCTCAGGTAATTCGTCGAGGGATCGTCCGCGTTTTCCCAGACGCGGACCTCCACGGTCGGACTGCCCTGCTCCTGGGCGACAACGATCGAGACCCCCACCAGGACCGCCGCAACAAGAGACAGGACGCTCACCAGTTTCATCAAGGACAACCTTTTCCCAAGCTCCACGAATAATCATACGGATGAAAATTGTAGTTCACATCTGCCGGACGGCCCCGGGCTCCCGTGGCAGACTTGCACTCACACGCGGCAAGGGCGTGCGCCCCCGCGCCCGCTTCACGACCTGCCGAAGGGCGGATAGCAGTGGACCCCAACCTCCTCCTCGCCGACTGGGCCGGGCGGCACGTCACCGTCGAGATGGATCGCCCCCTCGGCAGCCCCCACCCGCGCGAGGACGACATCACCTATCCCGTCAACTACGGCTTTATCCCCGGCACCCTCGCCCCCGACGGTCACCCCCTCGACGTCTACGTCCTCGACGCCGACGGGCCGCTCGAACACTGCGAAGCCACCGTCATCGCCATCGTCCGCCGCCGGGACGACGTGGAGGACAAGCTCGTAGCCGTTCTGCACCCGGAACGCGCCTGGGATTCCCCCGCGATTGCCGCCGCCGTGCACTTCCAGGAACGCTACTTCGACTCCTGGGTGGAGCTCGCCTGACGCTCACCCGAGCCCGTGCTAGACTCGCGCGGCTAACCCCCGCGAAGGGGGCGCGTTTCTGTGCGCCCGCTTCGCGACCCTGATGAAGGACGGACAACGATGGATCTGAGCCTCAGCGAAGAGCAGACCCTGATCCGCGACTCGGCGCGCGACTTCCTCGAGAACGAGTGCCCCGAGGAGCACGTGAGGGCCATGGAAGAGGACGAGGCCGGCTACAGCCCCGACCTCTGGAAGAAGATGGCCGATCTCGGCTGGCAGGGCCTCATGATCCCCGAGGAGCAGGGCGGCTCCGGCTTCTCCTACCTCGACCTCTGCGTCCTGGTGGAAGAGTTCGGGCGCGCCCTCGTGCCCGGCCCCTTCATCCCCAACGCCACCTGCGCCGCCTGGCTCGTCATCGCCGGCAGCGATGCCCAGAAGGCCAAGTACCTTCCCGGCATCGCCAGCGGCGCCGCCATCCACACCTACGCCGTGACCGAAGAGAGCGGCCGCTGGGACCGAGCCGGCTTCACCCTGACCGCCACCCAGGACGGTGACGACTGCGTGCTCAACGGCACCAAGCTCTTCGTCCCCGACGCCAACGTGGCGGACTACCTGCACGTCGTCGGCAATACGCCGGACGGCAAGCTCGCGGACTTCATCATCGCCCGCGACCAGGCGGGCGTGGAGGTCAACCTCCTCAAGACCATCGCCAGCGACAAGCAGGCCGAGGTCGTCCTTAACAACGTCCGCGTAGCCGCCGAAGATGTCATGCCCGTCGACGGCGAGACGAGCATGCGCGGCCGCAACATCGCCGTGAACCTCGAGAACGCCTACCTCGTCGGCCTCGCCCAGAAGGACTTCGAGATCGCCGTCAACTACGCCAAGGAGCGCGTCCAGTTCGGCCGCCCCATCGGCTCCTTCCAGGCGATCCAGCACAAGGCCGCCGACATGGTCACCGATGTCGACGGCATGCGCTTCATAACCTACAAGGCCGCCTGGTCCACCAGCGAGAACGATCCCGCCCAGAACATGGATACCTCCATGGCGAAGGCCTGGTGCAGCGAAGCCAGCCGGCGCGTGGTGGCCCACGGCCAGCAGATACACGGCGGTATCGGCTTCACCAAGGACTACATCATCCAGCTCTACTTCCGCCGCCAGAAGCGCGCCGAGCTCTTCTGGGGCGACGCCGACTACCACCGCGAGCAAGTCGCGGCCATGCTGGAGATCTAGCCCGGTCGTTCCGGCAACAAGCTGGAGGCCCCGCCGTTCGGCGGGGCCTCTTCGTTACTCGAGCGGGTCCACCACCGTCAGGAACGGGAAGCGGTAAAAGTCTCGGTCCCTGGTGCATATCTGGCTGATCCCGTGCTCCCGCATCAGCACTGCGGTGTGGAGGTCGTGGAGGATGGCTCCCCGCAAGCGCGGCAGTTCCTCCAGAGTCTGAGCAAGCACCGCGGCGTGACGGTTCGTTGGGGTCAAGAGCGAAAAGCCGGGCGAAGCGAGCAACTGATCGAGGAAATGCAGGGCGTGGGCGGCGTCCCACGGGACCATCAGGACACGCGCTTGCGTGGCCTGCCTCAGGAACTCATAGCAGACGTTCCAGGTCAGAAACGTCGGCGACGGACCCCGCCGCCACTCGTTGAGCTTCTGCCGACACGCCTCATACAAACCTGACTCCACGTTGGCAGCGTAGAGCAGCACGTTCGTGTCGACGGCCCGCACTAGCTGTCGTCCGCCCCGGTCGAAGTCTTCTCACCGGCATCGTAGGCCGCAGGCTCTTCTGCCACTGCGGCCACCTCAGGACGGGAGGACTTACCATAGAGCCGCTCGTCGCGTTCTCGGTCGAGCACCTCGTAGAGCGCGTCTCGATCGGTTATGTCCACGAGGAATTCACCGCCGTGCCAGCTTGGCAGGGGCGGCAGTTCACCAGCCGCCGGGGCAGGCGTCTCGCCCTCGGCGAGGATCCGCCGGATCCCAGCCTCGATAAGCGCGGTCATGGTCGTCTGGCGACGCGCGGCTTCTTCCTTGAGCCGTTCCATGACGGCGTCCTCAATGTTGATAGTCGTCTTCTTCACGGTATGGGCAACCATATACCATTGCTTTCCACATCGCAAGCAAGCGTCAACTAGTGGCCGGGGGTGTCCCTAGTGGGGATGCGGATGGCCGTGCGAGTGTCCGTGGCTGTGCCCGTGATGCGTGAGGTCGTCGGCGCCGGGAGCGTCGAGGTCGCCGCCTTCCCCATCGCCGTCACCGCCGTCCTCCCACGGTGCGGGGCCGTCTCCCACACCCGCTTCCGCCCGTCCCACGACCGCGAAGTTCCCGATGACCTTCTGCGCCTGTGAATCACACGCGGGGCAGGGTATTCGCTGGAGGGCGTCGCCCATCGGCATCCGCTTCTCGAAGCGCTCGCCGCAGTCAGGGCACTGGTATTCGTAGAGAGCCATGGCGCGATGGTGGAGAGGGTCGCCCGCTAGGTCAACCCGCGCCGAACCGGCGGTCCCGCTCATACGGCCCGGGGCGACGCGCCACCTCGCGGAAGCGGTCGAAATTCCCGTCGTATCGCCGGATGGCGGATCCCCGCCGCACCCCCTGGTGCACGCAGGCGGAACCGACCGAACAGCTCGAGCAGCAGTAGGGCCGCGCCGCCATCATGTGGGGCTCGCCCTCAATGGACTTCAGGCAGCGCTGACAGCGGGTCGTCTCGGGCACGGCAACCTCCGCCCGCATTCTCTACTCCGATGCCCGTCGATGAAAGGGGGCGGGGTGGTCCACGGCCACCGCCTCCGGCATGCTTGGCCCATGGTTCGCATCAACCGTGTCTACACCCGCGCCGGCGACGACGGCACCACCGCCCTCGCCGGCGGCCAGCGCGTCGCAAAGGACAGCCTCCGCATCGAGGCTTACGGCACCGTCGACGAGTTGAACAGCGCCATCGGCATCGCCGTGGCAGCGGGCCTGGAAGAACCGCTGACGGAGCCGTTCGGGGTCATCCAGCAGGTGCTCTTCAACCTCGGCGCCGAACTCGCCACGCCCCGAGAGCCCGGCGAGGAGGCTACCGGGCCGCGCGTCGAAGCCCGCCACGTGGAGCAGCTCGAAGCCTGGATCGATGACTGGAACGACGACCTGGAGCCCCTCACCAGCTTCGTCCTGCCCGGCGGCGACGCCACGGCCGCCCACCTCCACCTCGCCCGCACCATCTGCCGCCGCGCGGAGCGCCTCACGTTCACCCTCGGACGCGAGGAACAGGTCGGCGAATTCGTCTCGCCCTACCTCAACCGCCTCAGCGACCTGCTCTTCGTCGCCTCACGCCTCCAGAACCAGCTCGGCGGCCACGGCGATGTCCTCTGGGACTCGCGCCGCTTCTAGTCCGGGCCGCTAGCGCCGCAGCCGCACGATGTGTCCTTCCGCGAAGACACCCCGCGTGCTGATGCCCAGCCGTTCGTAGGCCGCCCGCGGCACGCCGAGATCCGCCGCGTACAACTCGCCCACGTTCTTCTCGCAGACCGGCAGCACCTGGCCGGTCTTGGGCAGGTCGAACACGAGGGTGGTGGCCGCCGTTACCGCCGGACTGCTGACCGCCCCCGTTTCCGCGTTCACCCCGGTCGGGATGTCGAGCGCGAGGATCGGACGCCGCGCCGCCGCCGCGATCTGGGTAACCGCCGCCGCCAGCCCCGTCGGGGCGCCCTCGAGCCCGTACCCCACGAGCGCATCGACCACGAGGTCGGCGCGTTGCAGGTGGTCCTCGGCGGTGTGCTCGCTGGTGTCGCTGTCGTGCGGCTCGGCAATGCCCGACTCCGCCAGGATGTGCAGGTGCCGCCGCGTCACGAAGCTCATCTGCTGCTCGACCTCGCCCAGTAGCGGCTCGGCCTGGACGCCCCAGTTGTCGAGGTGCCGTACGGCCGCCAGCCCCGCCGCACCCACGTGCCCGCCCCCTGCCAGCACCACCACCCGCTGCCCCTTGGCACCGCCTCCCAGCATGGCCAGCACGAGTTGCGCCGTCGCCAGGCCTGCGTTCTCGACCGCCTGCAGGATGTCGAAGTGGAATACTTCCTGGGCAGCGCGCTGGATCTCGCGCATCTGCCCGGGCGTGACGGTCGGCGTGTCCTTCAACCTGCGCTGGGGAAAGCCGCCGGGGTTCCCTTTCACCGCCATGAGCGCGCCAGATGCTACGCCTGGGGGTGCGTGGCAGTCACCCGCGCCGTGATGCCCCCGCGCGCGTGAAAGTCGCCGATGACAGTCGCCCGCCGCGGGGCAATGGCGCTCACCACGTCGTCCAGGATCACGTTCACCACGTCCTCGTAAAAGATGCCTCGCTGGCGGAACGCCTGCAGGTAGAACTTGAAGCTGCGCAGCTCGATGCAACGCGCCTCGGGCACGTAGATGAGCGTGATCGTCCCGAAGTCGGGCTGCCCCGTCATCGGGCACACGCTCGTGAACTCGGGCGCGTCGAAGCGGATCTCGTAGTCTCGCCCGGGATGCTGGTTCTCGAAGGAATCGATCGTGCCGTCGGTGGCGAATTCGTTCGTGCCCATCCGCGCCAGCGTGCGACTCGTCGCGCGAGCGCGCAAGCGCCTGCCTACCGCCCGAAGCGAAGCGCGGCGGGGATCGGAATCGGGTTGAAGTTCGTGTCCGTGTCGTACACGTCCACCCCCTCGAGCCGCTTCATCGTGTTCACGACCAGGTAGGTGAGCGGCGTCGCAACCACCTCATAGAGTGTCTTGATCAGCCACGCCCGCCAGACAAAGGCCCACAGGGCTTCGCCGTTGGGGATGGTCGTAGTTCCAAAGAACGCGATGGTCAGGAAGACCGCCGAGTCGATGCCCTGCCCCACGATCGTGGAGCTAATCGTGCGCGTCCAGAGGAAGCGCCCCTGCGTCACCCGCTTCAGCCGCGCCAGCACGTACGAGTTCGCGAACTCGCCCACGAGGAACGCGAGGAAGCTGCCGCCCACAATCCGCCACGTCTGCCCCAGGATCGTCTCGTACGCTTCCTGGTCGGCCCAGAACGGCGCCGACGGGATCTCCTGGGCGACGAAGATCGCCAGCACCGCCAGCGCGTTCGCGAAGAACCCGGACCAGATGACGCGCCGCGCCACCGAATACCCGTACACCTCCGTGAGGATGTCGCCAACGATGTAGGAAACCGGGAAGATGATGATCGCGGCGGGCTGGAAGTAATCGAACGCGCCGCCCACCAGTCCCGAGATGTCGACGACCTTGATCGCGATGATGTTCGAGACGATCAACGCGCCCGTGAAGATCACGGCCACGGGCATCAGGTAGCGGAAGTGGCGCTCCCCCGATTCGGTCATCATCGTCTGGGTCATGGAGCGCGGATTCTAGCAGGCGGAGCCTCGCCCCCCTGCTACGCTGTCTTCATGGCTAACCCCGGCGAGGCGGCGGCCTTCGCGCGTGGCGACGTGGTCATGTACCGCACCCTTTTCGTCACCGAGAACGGCGAGTGCTCGCCCGCCGTGGCCGACGTGCGCCCCTCCGTCGTCGTCGGGGACAGACCCGACCTCCTCTCGCTCTGGCTGCCGGCCGGAACCCCCACGAAACTCTCCCAGCCGATCGACCCGGAACAGCCGCGCCCCTGGCTCGACGGCGAGTGGGAGCTGGTCGACGCCGTCTGGGAACGCTGGAACATGCTCACGCTCAAGGTCCCGGACCAGTGGCGCTCCACCTGGGTCTGGTGGACGCCCGATTGGGAGTTCCTCGGCTGGTACGTGAACCTCGAGGAGCCCCTGCGGCGCACGCCCCTCGGCTTCGACCTGCGCGATCTCTGGCTCGACATCGTCGTCGACCCTGACCGCAACTGGCGGTGGAAGGACGAGGACGAAGTCGAGCGGGTAGTCGCACGCGGCCTCATGTCCGAGGCCGTGGCGGATCACATCCGCAGGGAAGGCGAGGCGGCCATCGGCGACGTCGAGCGGGGCACCTGGCCCTTCACCGACGATATCCGCGACTGGCGCCCCGACCCCTCCTGGCCCATCCCCGGCCACGCCCACATCCCCGAAGACCAGCTCCTCGCCATCCACGACGAGCCATACTGGACCAACCCGAAGCGGCTCTAGCGAGCAGCTCCTACGAGCGCGGCAGCCCCAGGCCGCGGGTCGCGATGATGTTGCGGTTCACCTCGCTCGTGCCGCCCGCCACCGTGTAGCTGGGACCGGCCAGGGCCCAGCGTTCGACCCTCCCCTGGAGCGGCACGTAGGGGCTGCCCGGCTCGAGCTGCCCCTCCATCCCGAGCACGCGAATGCCGGTCTGCCCCATCTGCCGCTGCAACTCCGTGCCGAACACCTTCGAGATCGACGCCTCGTAGTTCGGGTTGAGCCCTTCGCTCTGCATCTGCGCGACCCGGTAACAAAGCCAGCGCCCCAGCTCGAAATCGATCGTCCGCGAGGCCAGCTCGTGCCGGATGTGGTGCGGCGCATTCCCACCGTTGCGCTCGCGCACGTAGTCGACCAGCGCCTCCAGCGTCGAACGCGTCATGACGATGCGGTTGATCGAGCTGCGCTCCTGGTCGAGCGTCGCCGCGGCCACGTACCAGCCCCGGTTCTCCTCGCCGATGCGGTTATCGATGGGGATGCGCACGTCATCGAAGAACACCTCGTTGAAGTGGGCGGCGTTCATCATGTTCACGAGCGGCCGCACGCTCACCCCGGGCGACTCGATGTCGAGGATGAAGTAGCTGATGCCGCGGTGCTTGGGCGCGTCCGGATCGGTGCGCGCGAGCAGGATCCCCCACTTCGCGCCGGTCGCCCAGCTCGTCCAGATTTTCTGGCCGTTCAGGACGTACTCGTCGCCGTCGCGGATAGCGCTCGTCTGGAGCGAGGCGAGGTCCGAGCCCGCGCCCGGCTCGGAGAAGAGCTGGCAGAAGCGGGACGTCCCGTCGCGGAGGCCGGGGAGCCAGCGCTCTTGCTGCTCCTTGGTGCCCTCATGCATGAGCGCCGGCCCCGCCAGCCAGACGCCCTGGTCATAGGCCCCGGGCGCACCGCGCGAGCTCATCTCCTCCATGTAGACGGTCTGCATGACGAAGTCCGCGCCACCGCCGCCGTGCTCCTTGGGCCAGCCCAGCGTCAGCCAGCCCCGGTCGGCGAGCTGCCCGCGGAACTGCTTCGCGAAGGCCGCCTCCTCTTCGTCCATCTCCTCGCGATCGCTGCGCATGTTCCACATCTCCGCGGGCAGCTCCGCGTCGAGGAACTCGCGGATCTCAGCGCGGAAGGCGGCCTGCTCGGGCGAATCGCGAAAGAGCATTGGGCGCCTAGCCCCCGTTCAGCTCTTGCAGGACTTCGAGCGCATGCGGAGCGTGCGACTCGAAGTCGCGCGGCTCGAGGTAGGCGTCTCGCACGATGCCGTCGCTGTCGATCACGAAGGTCGCGCGGTTATGGATTCCGAAGTCCTCGTTGAAGATGCCGTAGTCGCGCCCCACCTGGTTCTTCGGGAAGTCCGAGACAAGCGGGAACTCCAGCCCGAGCTTTTCCTGGAACTCGCCGACGGCGGCGAAGGAATCAACGCTCACGCCCAGGACCTGGGCGTTTGCCTCCGCGAACGCATCCGTGTGCGTGCGGAAGGCGATCATCTCCGACGTTCACCCGCCGGTGAAGGCGAGCGGATAGAACGCCAGGACGATGTTCTTGCCCGGGAAGGAGTCGAGCGTGACTTCCTCCCGGTCCTTGTTCATGAGCGTGAAGGCCGGGGCCTTATCGCCGGGTGCTGGTGGCATGTGCTTCTCCTTGTTGCTAGTAGCCCTTGAAATTGGGCTCGCGCTTCTCCGTGAAGGCCAGCGGACCCTCCTTCGCGTCCTCGGTGGACTGCGCGAGGGTCATCGCCATCTGGGCGAAGTCGAGGTGTTCGTCGAACGTGAGGTTGGCGGAGCGGTAGACGAGCTTTTTCGCCAGCTGGATGGCCGTCGCCGGTCCACGCGCGATCTTCTGGGCGAACTCGCGCGTGCGGTCCAGCAGCTCCTCGGGCGGGCAGACCTCGCTCACGTAGCCGATGCGCAGCGCTTCCTGCGCGTCGACCAGCTCGCCGCTCCAGATCAGCTCCAGCGCCTTGGCCGTCCCCACGATGCGGGGCAGCGTCCAGGCGCCGCCATCTCCGGGGATGAGCCCCATGCGCACGTAGCCCATGCCGAACCGGGCGCGCTCGCTGGCGAAGCGGATATCGGCCATCGAAGCCATGTCCATCCCCGCCCCCACGGCCGCACCGTTCACCGCCGCGATGTACGGCTTCTCGAGCTGGACGAGCGCCCGCGGAATGTGGTGGACGCTGTTGCGCAGGCTGTGGCGCCGCTCCGCGACGCTCTCCTCCGACTGCAGCACCCCTTCCCCGGCCGTCTCGTGCGCGACATCCATGCCGCTGCAGAAGCCGCGCCCCGCGCCCGTCAGGATGATGACCCGCACGTCGCGATCGGCGTCCGAGCGCTCGATCGCGTCGCGCCACTCGCTCAGCATCAGGTTGTCGAAGGCGTTCAGCCGCTCGGGGCGGTTGAGCGTGATGGTCGCAATGCCATCCGCCACGTCGTACAGGATGTGCTCGTACTCCACGGCGGCGATTGTACCGGCGGTCACGGTAGGTGGCTCGCGAGGCCCGACGCCGTACGCTGGCGACAGGGAGACCGGGGCATGACCGCAAGCAACGAACTTCAGCAAGCGCTCGAACGGTGGGGCGAGGTTGAGGTCGAAGCCGAGGTGAGCGGCCTGCGTAATCGCGTCTGGACGATCCGGCTTCGGGGCGAGCCTTGCGTCGCCCGCCAGAACGCCCGCAGCGCCGAGGTTCTCGACTGGGAGCTCGACCTGCTCCAAGCCCTGCACGACCAGGGTTTCGCCGTTCCCCTCCCGGTCCTGACCCGTTCGGGTGAGCGCCGAGCGGGCGGGCTTGTCGTTCTCTCCTTCCTGGAGGGGAGGGAGCCGGAAGGCCGGCGCGACGCAGCGCTCGTCGGCGATGAACTCCAGCGGCTCCACGGCCTGCTGCCGGCGTGGCCCCAGCGTCCCGGCTTCCGCACGGCCCGGGAGTTGCTCACCACCGACGTCGGCGGCGATGTCGACATGTCGCTGCTCCCGCCCGAGGACACGGAACTGTGCCGCTCCGCCTGGAGGGAACTCCCCGAGCGCAACCCGACCGTCATCCACGGCGACCCCTCACCCACCAACGTCCGCATCGATGGCGACACCGTCGGCCTCCTCGACTGGGACGAGGCGCGTGTCGACTCACCCCTCCTCGACCTTGGCGCGCTGCCCGACGCGGAGTCGGCGGGGCTCACCGACGACGAGTTCCAGCGTGCGCGGCGAGCGTCGGTCGCCTGGGAGGTCGCCGTCTGCTGGCAGATCGAGGACGACTACGCCCGGCGCCGTCTGCGGGAGCTCCGGGATCTGAGCACGCAGCGTTAGAAAGATACGTATACGTAGTGCTATAGTACGTATACGTATCTCGGGGGGCCGCCCATGCAGACCAAGACCAAGCTCACCGTCACCATTGACTCCGAGGTGCTCCCGCGCGCCAAGGAGTACGCCCGTGCCAGGGGGGTCTCCCTTTCGTCCCTGATCGAAGATGCGCTCCGCGGGGCGTTGGGGGTCGACGAGCCAACATCCGCGGACAGGGTGGATTGGGAGGCGGCTGCAGCCCGCACAGCCGCCATCGCGGCTGGCCTCGACGAGGAGACACCGGAAGAACGATGGGCTCGCCTCAACGACAAAACCCTCCCCATCGGAGCACGGTTGCTTGGTCAGGCGAAGCCGGAAAAGCCGCTGACGGACGAAGAACTGGACGACCTGCGGTACGAGCACCTACAGGAAAAGTATGGCTAGGTGGCTCGTCGACTCGGACGTGCTCATCGACGTCGCGCTCGACCGGGAGCCCCACGTGGGCTCGTCTCGCCGCTTGGTGGACCGCCTTCAGCAGGAGAGGCAGGACCTGTTCATTGCCTGGCACACGGCCTCCAACACCTTCTACAACGTCCGCCGGCAGGCTAGCCCGGAGATTGCCCGAGCCTTCATCACCAGCCTCCTCGAGTTCGCACAGATCGCTGCCACCAGCACCGACGACCTCCGCTATGCCCTGACCCTGCCCATGGCCGACTTCGAGGACGCGATGCAGATCGCGGCTGCGCAGGCCTGCGACGCACAGTTCATCGTCACGCGGAACGAGCGCGACTTCGCACAGTCACCCATCCCCACCCTCACCCCGGCCAACGCCCTCGCGGAACTGTCCCGCTGAGGGCCACGCTACACTAGCCTCGTGGTCGCAACCGCCCTTCCCGACCGCCTGAAGAAGCAGATCGAGGCGCTCCCCGCGAGGCCGGGTGTCTACCTCATGCGCAACGCGAAGGGCGAGGTCATCTACGTGGGCAAGGCTGCGCGCCTCAAGGATCGCGTGCGCTCCTACTTCGGCTCGCCCCGTAGCCTCGAACCGAAGACCCGCGCCCTGCGCGCCGACATCGAGGACTTCGAGTACATCGTCTGCGCCAACGCGGGCGAAGCGCTCATCCTCGAGGCGACGCTGATCAAGCGGCACCAGCCCTTCTTCAACATCCGCCTGAAGGACGACAAGCGGTACCCCTACCTGAAGATCGATGTGCAGAACCCCTGGCCCCGCGTCTACATCACGCGGCGCATCGAGAAGGACGGCGCGCGCTACTTCGGGCCCTACGCGAGCGCCGGCTCCGTGCGCGCCACCCTCGACCTGCTGAAGAAGCTCTTCCCCTACCGCTCCTGCACCAAGGAGATCACGGGGAAGGACCCGCGCCCCTGCCTCGACTACTACATCAAGCGCTGCATCGCCCCCTGCACCGCCTTCTGCACGAAAGAGGAGTACGACGAGGTCATCGACCAGATCATCCTCTTCCTGGAGGGCAAGGCCTCGGCCGTGCTCGACCGGCTCGGCGAGCAGATGGGCGGAGCCGCCGAATCCCTCGACTACGAGCGCGCGGCCATGCTCCGCGACCAGATCCGCGCCATCGAGCGCACGGTCGAGCGCCAGATGCTCTCGACTACGAAGAAGGAGGACCTCGACGTCTACGGCCTGGCCCGCGAGGGCGACCGCGCCTGCGTGCAGGTGTTCTTCGTGCGCGGCACCCAGATGACCGGGCGCGACCACTTCGTGCTGGAGGGCGTTACAGGCGAGTCGGACGAAGCCGTCCTGGGGAGCCTCCTCCAGCAGTACTACGAGAGCGCACAGTCGATCCCGAAGCTGGTGGTCGTGCCGATCGAGCCCGAGGGGCGCGCGGACCTGGAGGCAGTGCTGACGGAAAAGCGCGGGGCGAACGTCGAGATCCGCGTGGCCCAGCGGGGCGAGAAGCGGCAGCTCCTGCAGATGGCCGGTGAGAACGCCGCGGAGGCGCTCGACAACCTCAAGGTGCGCTGGCTCAGCGACCAGACGAAGACGACCACCGCCCTCGAGGAGCTGCGCGAGGAGCTGGCCCTGCCCGAGGTGCCCCACCGCATCGAGTGCTACGACAACTCCAACCTCCAGGGCGCCAGCCCCGTTTCCAGCATGGTCGTCTTCCTCGATGGCCAGCCCGCCCCCCGCCAGTACCGCAAGTTCCGCATCAAGACCGTCGAAGGCGCCGACGACTTCGCCACCATGCAGGAGGTACTCCGCCGCCGGTTCAAGCGCGCGGCCAAACGCATCGAGCAGCAGACCCTCGAGGGGGGAGCCACCGATGACATCGACGACGACGGCTGGGACCTGCCCGACCTCGTCGTCGTCGATGGGGGCAAGGGGCAGCTCGGCGCGGCCGTCGAGGTGATGCGCGAGCTTGGCGTGTACGACATCCCCACCGTCGGTCTCGCGAAGCGCCACGAGGAGCTGTTCGCCCCCGACGAGGAGGCGCCCATCATCCTGCCGCGCGGCTCCGAGGCCCTCTACCTCGTGCAGCGGGTGCGCGACGAGGCCCACCGTTTCGCCATCACCTACCACCGCCAGGTGCGCCGCAAGGCCGCCACAGCCAGCGTCCTCGACTCCATTCCCGGCGTCGGCCCGAAGCGGAAGCGCGCACTGCTGCGAAAGTTCGGCTCGCTGAAGGCCGTGCGCGAAGCGGGCGTCGACGAGATCGCGAGCACCGCCGGGTACACCCGCTCGCTCGCGGAGAAGGTCAAGGAGTACGTCTAGCGTGGACGAGGCGCAGGACCGCGCTCTCGGCGTGGACGTGGGCGGCACGTTCACCGATTTCGTTGCCATCGAAGAGACGGGCATCCGCACGTGGAAGCGCCTCTCCACGCCGTCCGCGCCCGAGCGGGCCGTACTGGAAGGGGCGGAGAGCCTGGCGGATCGAGGTCTCGCCCACGGCAGCACCGTCGCCACCAACGCCCTGCTCGAACGCCGGGGACCGCGAACCGTCCTCGTCACCACCGAGGGCTTCCGCGACCTGCTCACCATCCGGCGACAGGAGCGCCCCGCGCTGTACGACCTGGAGCCCCACCGCACACCCCACGTCGTCTCCCGGGGCGACGTCGTCACCGTGCGGGAGCGAATCGGGGCGGGCGGCGAGGTCGTCGTTCCCCTCGACGACGCCGAGGTCGCCCGCGTCGTCGAGGAAGTGCGAAGCCTCAACGCGGAGGCGGTCGCCATCTGCCTGCTGTTCTCCTACCTGCGCCCGGAGCACGAGGCCCGCCTGGCGGGAGCCCTCCGCGAGGCGGGATTCCCCGTGAGCGCCTCGCACGAGGTCCTGCCCGAGCACCGCGAGTACGAGCGCGCCAGCACGACCGCCGTCAACGCCTTCCTGCAGCCGACCGTGCGGAGCTATCTCGGTGGCATCGACGAGCGATCGCGGGCACTGCGGGTCATGCACTCGGCCGGCGGCCTCACCGACGCGGCCACGGCGGGCGAGCGGCCCGTCTCGATGGTGACGAGCGGCCCCGCGGGGGGCGTCCTCGGGGCGCTCGCCGTCGCCAGGTCCGCCGGCCACGAGCACGTCATCACATTCGACATGGGCGGCACCAGCACCGACGTCTCGCTGTGCCCGGGGGAACCCCGCTACCGCTCGGCCACCGAGGTCGACGGCCTCGCGGTCCACACCCCCATGGTCGACATCGTGACCGTGGGGGCGGGGGGCGGCTCGATCGCCCGGCTGGACAGCGGCGGGGCGCTTGCCGTCGGCCCCCAGAGCGCGGGCGCCGATCCCGGCCCGGCCTGCTACGGAAAGGGGACCCTCCCCACGGTGTCCGACGCGAACCTCGTGCTCGGACGCCTGCGCCCGGAAGCACCCCTCGGCGGAAGCGTGATTCCCGACATCGGACGGGCACGCGACGCCCTTGCCACCCTGGGTGAAACGGAAGCCGCCGCGGCCGCGGTGGTGGAGGTGGCGAACGCAACCATGGCCCGCGCCCTGCGCCGCGTCAGCCTCGAACGCGGCTACGACCCTGCCGGCTTCACACTCGTCGCCTTCGGCGGGGCCGGTCCGCTCCACGCCTGCGAACTCGCGGATGACCTCGGCATCGGGAAGGTGCTGGTGCCCCGACACGCGGGGGTGCTCTCGGCCATCGGCATCGCAACCGCGCCGGAGGTGATCGAGCGCGGCCAGGGTCTGCTGCTCCCGCTCGATCACGAAGCCACCGGGGCCGTGCGCGCGACGGCGAGCACGCTTGAGGAGCAGGCGGTCGCCGGATTGGGAGCTGCCGGGGGAACGCTTGCCGAGCTCGCCTGGGCCGCCGACGTCCGCTACCGGGGCCAAGCGCACGAGCTGCGCGTCGCCATCGAGAAACCCGAGCCGGGCACCATCACGGAGGCGTTCCACGCCGCCCACGAGCGCGAATACGGGTTCGCGACCCCTGAGCGCCCCGCCGAGCTGGTCGCCCTCCGTTGCCGCGCACAGGGCGCCCCCCGCAACATCCCCGACACGGCCGTCGACGGAACCGGAGAAACGGGCGAACAGGAGCCGATCACGCTGGCGGGAGGCGTTCACGCCGTCCAGGTCTCCCGCGCAGACCTTGCCGTCGGGTCGACGCTCGACGGGCCCGCCGTCGTCACGCAGCCGGACGCGACCACCTTCATCCCGCGAGGCTGGCGCGCCACCGTCGACACCGGCGGCAATCTCGAGGTGACGCCGGCATGAGCGACGATCCCGCCCGGCTGGCCGTCTGGAACGCCCTCCTCGCCTCGGCTGCGGAAGAGATGGGGGTCACGCTCTGGAGGACCGCGCATTCGCCCAACATCCGGGAACGGCGCGACTTCTCCTGCGCGGTCTTCGACGCGAAGGGCGAGATGGTCGCGCAGGCCGCCCACATCCCCGTCCACCTCGGCGCCATGCCCGAGTCGGTCGCCGCTGTGTCGGCGCTGGCGCCCTGGAGCGAAGACGACGTCGCCATCGTCAACGACCCCTATCTGGGAGGCACGCACCTGCCCGACGTGACCCTGGTGGCGCCGGTGTTCGCGGGCGGCGAGCTCATCGGGTTCGTCGCGGACCGCGCCCACCACGCCGACATCGGCGGCATGTCCGCGGGGTCCATGCCGGTCGCCACGGAGCTCTACCAGGAGGGGGTGATCATCCCGCCCCTCAAGCTGCGCGAGGGGGGCCGCCTGAACGAGGCGCTCTTCGCCCTCATCCTGCGCAACGTGCGCACCCCCGCCGAGCGCCGCGGCGACTTCGACGCCCAGCTCGGCGCCCTGAGCACCGGCGCCGCCCGGCTGGAAGCGCTCGCCGCGCGCTACGGCAACGCCGAACTGGCCCGCTGGATGGCCGAACTGACGGACTACGCCGAACGGCTGACCCGAGCCGCCCTCGCGGACATTCCGGACGGCGACTACGAGGCCGCAGACGTCATGGAGAGCGCCGGCGGAGGCCTCCTGCCCCTGCGAGCACGGGTGACGGTGGAGGGGGACGCCGTCACAGTCGACTTCACGGGCTCGGCCGGGGAACAACCCGCCTCCATCAACGCGGTTGCGGCGGTCACGCGATCGGCAGTGGCCTACTGCGTGCGCTGCCTCCTGCCGCCCGACGCCCCTTCGAACGCGGGCGTCTTCCGGCCCATCCGGGTCGTGCTACCGGAGGCCTCGATCGTGAACGCTCGCCCGCAGCGTGCCGTCTCGGCCGGGAACGTCGAGACCTCGCAGCGCGTTACCGACATCGTCCTGGCCGCCTTCGCGGAGGCGCTCCCCGACCGCATTCCGGCTGCGAGCGCGGGCACCATGAGCAACTTTACCTTCGGGGGCGTGCGCGAGAACGGAGAGCCGTTCGCCTACTACGAGACGGTCCCGGGGGGAGCGGGGGCCGGCCCCACCGGGGAGGGCGAGAGCGGTGTCCAGACCCACATGACGAACACGGCCAACACGCCGGCGGAGTCGATCGAGAGCACCTTCCCCGTGCGCATCCGCCGTTTCGAGCTGCGGGAGGGGAGCGGCGGCGGCGGACGCCACCGCGGCGGGGACGGCGTAGTGCGCGATATCGAGTTCCTCACGGAGGCGGACGTGTCACTCATCGGCGACCGCCGCTCCGTTCGGCCGCCGGGAGCGCACAGCGGCGAGCCGGCGGCACATGGCGAGAACGCGCGCATTCAGGCGGACGGCGAAAGCGAGCCCCTGGGCGGCCAGCAGCAGCTTCGGGTAGGCCCCGGGGACCGGATCGAGGTGCGCACGCCCGGCGGGGGAGGCTGGGGTAAGGACGCAGACGCCTAGCCATCGACGCGCTGCTCGCTGATCCCCTATCGTGGAGAGCGACATGCCCGACCGCATCGATCGCGAGATCGAGGAGATCCTGTCGCGGCTCGGAGAGGAGCCGCCGAAGCCCGGCGAGGAGCCCATCTCGCTGGCCCAGCGCCGGCGGCAGCGGCGGGCTCCGCTCGGCTCACGCATGGGAGCGGCCTTCGGATTCTCCCTCAGCGGCCCCACCCCCGCCTCGATGCTCTTCGCGGGCGCCGGCGTCATGCTCGTCGGCTTCATCCTCTCGACGATCTGGGGCTCGTTCATCTGGCTCGCCTTCGGAGGCGTCGTGCTCTTCGCGGCAGCGTTCATCTGGTCGTTCCTGCGCCCGCGACGAGCCACCGTCCGCCAACCGGCTGCCAAGGGGGCGCACTGGCGTGGACGTTACGTCGAGTACGAGCCCCCGCCACCGGGCGTGCTGGCGCGGATCAGGCGTGCGTTTCGCCGTCGCTAGAGCGCGCCTGGCCCACGACCCCTCCCGGCCGTTCGCCATGATCCTCCGGCTTGTCGCCGTGGCGGCGCTGGTGTCCCTGCTGGCCGCTTGCGCGGATGACCCGGCGCCCACGCCTCCAGCGACCGCGAGCCCCCCGGCGACCGCCACCCCCTCGGCACCCACCGCCGACCCCACCTCAGCCGGCGCCACCACCTCCCACCCACTGCCCACCGACGCCCCCGACCACGACATCGACCGGGCGATGGCCCACCTGAAGCTGCTCTCCACGATCATCGGGCCGCGCGTGTCCGGTTCCCCCGAGGCGCGGGAGACGGTGGCCTACATCGCCGACACGCTGCGTGGCTTCGGCTACGCGGTGGAAGTGATGGAGTTCGACTACCGGACGCGTTTCCGGCTCGCCACGGTCACGGTGGGGGAAGAGACGATCGGGGGGATCGCGCTGAACGGGGAAGGCACACCCCAGAAGTCGGCGGAAGGCCCCGCCCACGACGACCGCGCGCAGGAGGGGACGGCTCCGGAGGGCGCCATCTCCATCAGGGAGCGGGGTTCGAACGACCCCGACGACGGCCTGCTCTACATGGCGGCGGCGCGGGCGGAGGCGGCGGGGCTCATCATCGTGAACCGTGATACCTGGGGCCTCTGGGGCTTCCCCATCCCCGTGCGGGACGCGATACCAGTCGTGCTCGTGCCCCAGCCCGAGGGGGAGCGCCTGGCGCAGGCGGCGAGGGACGGCGCCACCATCCGGGTCACGATCGGCCCGTCGCGTCCCCCGGCGGCCAACGTGATCGCGCGGCCCGCGCCCGGCGCCCGCTGCGACATCATCGCCGGGGGCCACCACGACACCACCCCGGGATCGCCGGGAGCGCTCGACAACGCCAGCGGCGTCGCCATCGTCCTCGAGCTGGCGCGCGCCTTCGCCGCCGACGGGCTGGACGAGGGGCTCTGCTTCGCCACCTTCGGCGCGGAGGAGTCGGGACTCTTCGGCAGCGCCGCGCTCGCCCGGCGCTGGGCGGACTCCGGGGAGCTTCCGGAGATCATGATGAACTTCGACGTGACCGCGCGCGGTGACGCGGTCGAGGTGATCGGCACGCCCGCCCTCGTGGCGGACGCGGTGGAGCGGCTGACCGCCGCCGGGATTGCGGCCTTCGCCTCGTCCCTGCCACCCGGCTACGGAAGCGACCACGCGAGCTTCGTACAGGTTGGCGTTCCCGTGGTCTTCCTCTCCGACGGGGATGTCTCCCTGATCCACACGCCGGCCGATGTGTTCGACGAGGTGGAGCCGGTTGCGGTCGATCGGATCGGGGACGCAGGGGCGTTGATCCTGCAGGCGCTGCTGGTGGAGATTGCCGGAGGCCGGTAGCGAACCTAGCATGGCCACGGTGCTCACCCGAACGTTCGCCGCGGCCCTACTCCTTGCGCTGGTGGTTGCCGGCTGTGGCGGCGACGACGAGACCAAGGCTCCCGAGGCGCGCCCCACGCTGACCGACCCAGCGAGCGTTCCCACCGCCGTCCCCGACGAGGGTCGCGCCGCCTTCCGGCTGGGTGGCGACAATCCCCTTCCCCCCGGCTCCACGGAGGAGCCGACCGTCGTGCCCGAACGCCCCGCGGCGCGGATCCACACGGTGGCGGAGGGGGAGACCTGCGGCGAGATCGCGGCGCTGTACAACATCACGGTGGAGACGCTGCTCGCGGCCAACCCGCGCATCAACGAGGACTGCACGAACCTGCACGTGGGCGAAGACCTGAACATCCCCGCGCCGGACCCCGCCCAGGCGCCAAGCAGCAGCGACGACGGTGGCGACGACACCACCGAGGGCCGGGAAGGCACCATCTACATCGTCGTTCCGGGCGACACCTGCGCCGCCATCGCCCAGGACCACGACCTGCCGCTGCAGACTTTCCTGGTGGCGAACGGGCTCGACGAGGAGTCCTGCCTCACGCTGCAGGTGGGGCAAGAGGTCGTCATTCCCTAGGAGCCGCGCAGCTCCGCCAGCACCTCGTCCGTGTGCTCGCCGAGCCTGGGCGCGGGACGCCGCAGCTCCCAGGGGCTCGCGCTGAACACATAGGGCGCGCCCGGCATGAGCGCCTCCCCCTCCAGGCCCTCGCCCGTGGTGGCGACGAAGTGGCCGCGGTCGTGCAGATGGGGGTCGTCGACGGCCTCGTCGGGGGAGCGCACGGTGCCCCACGGGAGTCCGCAGGCCTGCGAGCCGCGGTAGACCTCCTCGGCGTCGAGAGTGCCGACGAAGCGCGAGACCTCGTGGAAGATCTCTTTCGCCTCGGGGGTGCCACGCGCGGCCATGCGGTTCATGGGGTCGTCGAAGCGCTCCTCGTCGAAGTTCGCGCCGAAGCCGTGAGACTGCATCCAGCGCTTCAGCTTGCCCCACGACTCGTTGCTGCGGCCGATGTTGAAGACGAGCACGTCCTTGCCGTCGCGGGCGCGATGGATCCAGGGCTCGGTGCGGATGACGGCGGCGTGGCGACCCGTCTGGCGGATGATGTTGGTCTTCGTGTAGAGCCAGTGCGGGAGGCCGACCTCGGTGGCGGAGGAGAGGGCTTCGTGCATGGACGCGTCGATGTACTGCCCTTCGCCGCTGGCGTCGCGGCCGACGAGGGCAGTGAGGATGCCCATGACGGCGAAGTGGGCGCCGGTGTTGTAGGCCTGGTCGCCCTTGCCGTGGATGGGCGGGGCGCCGGGGGCGTCCTCGGGGTCGTAGCCGTTCATGTTCATGGGGCCGCCCGCCGCCAGCGCGACCAGGTCGGAGACGCGGTAGTCGCGCCAGGGGCCGTCCTGGCCGAAGGGGGTAAGAGCGCAGTGGATGAGGGCGGGGTTGGCGGGGGCGAGCGTGGCGTAGTCGAGACCGAGGGCGGCGGGGCGTCCGGGGGGCAGCGCCTCGAGGAAGACGTCGGCGCGCGCGATGAGGGCGCGGGCCAGCTCGCGGTCGGACTCGGAACCGTCGAGGTCGAGGACGGCGGAGCGCTTGTTCGTGTTGTGGTACCAGAAGTTGAGCGACCGGTTCGGGCCGGGCTCGTCGTTGACGAAGGGGCCGACGCGACGGGCGGACGACCCTTCGGGCGGCTCGACCTTGACGACGTCGGCGCCCATGTCGGCGAGGAGCTTGCCGGCGTACTGCCCCAGCTCGTCCGCGATCTCGACGACGCGCAGACCTTCGAGGGGACCGCTCACATGAACACCCCCGCTTCCGCGAACTCGTCGATTTCCGCTTCGGATAGGTCCAGCACCTCGGAAAGGACCTCGCGCGTGTGCTCGCCGATGAGGGGGGCGGCGCGCTGCAAGACGCCGGGCGTCCCGCTCAAGCGGGGGGTGACGCCGTCGTGGGCGGTGTCGCCCATCTCCGGATGGGGGAGGGTCTGCCACCAGCCGCGGGCGGCGAACTGCGGGTCGCTTTCGACGCGGTCCCCGGGCTTCTGGCAGACGGCCGCGCGCACCCCCGACGCCTGCAGGAGGGCCATCAGGTCGTAGTCGTCGCGTTCGGCGGTCCAGGCGGCGATGTGCTCGTCGAGGGCGTCCTGGTTGGCGAGACGGTCGGCGTTCGACCCGAAGCGCGGGTCGCGGGCCCAGGCGGGTTCGTCCATGGCGCGGACGAGCGCCTCCCACTCGGCGTCGCTCATGACGGCGACGGCGATCCAGCGGTCCTCGCCGGCGCAGGGGTAGGTGTTGTGGGGGGCGACGGCGGGCTCCCAGGCGCGATTGCCCGGGGGCAGCCCCTCGCGACGCCAGCTGCGGCCGTTGACGGTGCGGTCGAGGACGGCGGGACCGTTGAGGACGGTGGCGGCCTCGACCTGGGACATATCGATGTGCTGGCCCTCGCCGGTGCGGTTGCGGTGGTGGAGGGCCATGAGGATGGCGATGGCGGCGGAGTAGCCGGCGGTGTGGTCCATGAAGCTGTAGCCCCAGCCGGCGGGGGTGATGCCGGGGAGGCCGGAGGTGAGGGTGAGGCCGCCGAGGGCCTGGGCGGTGGGTCCCCAGGTGGTGTGGTCGCGGTCGCGGCCGGTGTGCCCGAAGCCCGAGACGGAGCAGTAGATGATGCGTTCGTTGATGTCGCGCATCTGGGGGTAGTCGAGCTCCCAGGAGGCGAGCGTTCCGGCGGAAAAGTTCTCGATGACGACATCGGAGACGGCGATGAGGCGCTTGAGCAGGTCCAGGCCGAAGGGGTGGCGGACGTTGAGGAGGACGCTGCGCTTGTTGCGGTTGACGTAGTTGAAGAAGCCGGAGTTGTTGAGGGTGGGGCTATCGCCGACGAGGGGGCGTCCGAGGCGTATGGGGTCGACCGCCTGCTCGTGCTCGACCTTGACGACATCGGCGCCGAAATCGGCGAGGTACCGGGTGGCGGTCGGTCCGGCGATGATCCAGGTCAGGTCGATGACACGGACACCGTCGAGGGGGAGGGGGGGCATGGGAGGGGATGATACGCGGGCGCGTCCGGCCCCGACGGCATCCGGGGCGCTGCGGTCCCACCCGGCCCGTCCGTGCTACGACTCGTCACCGTAGTCCAGACCCAGCGGCAGCCTTTGGCGGGGAGGGTGGGGTCGGGGCGCGGGAGGGGGAAGGGGTGCGTGGCGCTGTTGACCAAATCCGAACATATGCCCTAAAGTCCGCACGAGGTAGGTAGTGTGGACTTGGACCTGACCCTACGAGTTCCCGCCGCAGAGAAGCTTGTGGACTATGCCGCCAGTGGCATTGGGACCGTGGCTGGGTTGATGTTGGCGTCGTTGAGAGCCCGCATCGAAGCGAACGCCAAGCGCATCAAGGCGGCAGGCGACGCAGATTCGCTGAAGATCATCGCCGCCGCCCAGTTGGAGGCGCGCGCAGCTCTGACGGCTCCGGCATCTACCGTGCAGGGAGAACTCAGTATTGGCGAAACGGTGAGCCAGAGAATTCAGTTTCAAGAAGAGAAGCGACAGCGGAATATCGGTTCTGTCGTCGGGCAGGCTTACCTTGCGCTTGCGGACAAGGAGGTACCTGACGTCGAGCCGGACCCCGATTGGACGGCACGGTTCTTCAATGACGTCCAAGACATCTCCTCCGAGGGGATGCAGGTGTTGTGGGCGAAGATCCTTGCAGGGGAAGTAGAACGCCCAGGAAGCACTTCACTTCACACCCTCAGCGTTCTCAAGGACCTTGACCAAGCCACCGCTGTGGCTTTCAAGAATCTGTGCTCGATGTGCAGCGTTGTGCGCTACGGAGATTCCGTTGACGCTAGAGTGCCGTCGCTTGGAGGGGACGCAGGGGCGAACTCGCTACAGGCATACGGATTGGCATTTCCCGTCCTCAACAACCTAAACGAGCATGACCTCATCATCTCGGACTTCAACTCGTGGCTGGACTACAAGCCCTGCGTCAGCCCTGATATGAAGACAGTTTCAGCCGTCTTTTCCTTCCAAGGCCGGAACTGGGGCTTATTGCCCTTGACCCAAGACGAAGTCAGGGAAGTCAAAGTAGCAGGCGTTGCCCTTACTCGTGCAGGCTGGGAGCTTTCGAATGCGGTTGGAGGCGGAATCAGGAGCGACTATGCACAGGCTTTGGGAGAGTTCTTTCGCAAAAGAAACCTACAAATGGTTGAAGTCCGTCAGCCGGCATGAGTTCCCGCCCTTGTTGGGGGTTGCCAGTGGACACCCCGACTTCCGGCGCTTCGAGGTCGACCACGTCATCCCGCGGTCGCGGGGCGGTACGGACCACATCGACAACCTCCAGCTCCTGTGCGGCCACTGCAACCGAATCAAGGGCGATCGTCCGCAGGAGTACCTGGTGGCCCGGCTCGCAGAGATAGTGGGGTAGGGGAGGACATCCGGGGCTGACCCGGCCGTAGGGCTACCCGTTACAGGTGGGGTTCCACTTGTCAACCAAGTCCTGCTCCTCAGCCTGACGAGCTGCCTTCCCACCGTCGTTGCGATGGACGTGGATGTGCGTGGCGCCCTCCTGCTTGATACAGGTCATCTTGTGGTGACTGTCGAAGCGTTCTGACAAATCGCCAGTCTCTCCGATGTAAACCGGGCGGTGTCGTCCAGCACTTACTTCCCTCGCGAAAATGTAATTCCCCGGCACGGCCTCAAAAGTCGTTCCGATATCGTAGATCCAGTACGTGTACGTTCGGCCGCTGGCGCCGTCCCACTCGATCGTGTTGGCCACTCAGATACTCCCTATACACTCATCGTTAAGCGAATAGTCACTGTCACACGCCCCATACCCAAAGTCAACTCCTTGGTTTGTCTGCTTACGCGCCTAAGCGGATCGGTCTAAGGGCAGGGCTGGAGCACTGCACCCCCGCCTAGCGCCCCCATGCCCCAGCCCGTACGATCGCGGCTCCAATTTGTACTGTGAGGCGTGGATATGTCTGAGACGGCGACTTTGAAGGTGGGCGACGCGGCCCCCGATTTCGAGCTTCCGGCGAGCCCGACGGGCGACCCGGGGCCGTTCAAGCTGAGCGACCAGCGTGGGTCGACGGTTGTCATCAACTTCGTGCCGGCGGCGTTCTCGCCGGTGTGCAGCAACCAGCTCCCCATCATCGAGGAGCAGCTGGGGAGCCTCGAGGGGGCGGTCACGGTCGCGATCTCGACGGACAACACCTGGACGCTGGCGGCCTGGGCGCAGCAGACGGGCGTGAGCTACCCGGTCCTGAGCGACTTCAACCCGATCGGGGCGACGGCGGAGGCGTACGGCGTCCTGCTGCCGGGGATGAACATGGCGAACCGCGTGGTCGTCGTGGTCGACGGCGAGGGGAACGTGGCGCACATCGAGACGGCGCCGGCGGTGGTGGAGCTGCCGGACTACGGTCCTGTGCTTGCTTGCGTCGCCGGCTAGCGCCGGCGAGCTGCGCTCGCGGTGGGTAGTGGATGGTGACTAGTGAGTGGTGGGGTGAGCGCGTGCGCGCGCCGACCCGCTAGCCCACTATTCACCAACCACTATTCACTAATCACCAGCCCTCAGTTCTCCAGGATGAGGACGCTGCGGTTGACCTCGCCGGCCTTGAGGGCGTCGTAGGCCTCGTTGATCTCGCCGAGCTCGTAGCGGCGGGAGATGAGCTCGTCGATCTTGAGTCGTCCCTGGCGGTAGAGCTCCATGAGCCAGGCCATGTCGTAGGTCTGGCGGGTGGAGCCGTAAAAGCTGCCAATCATGCCCTTCTCCTGGAGGAAGGCGGCGCCGGGGATGGTGACCTGCGAGTCGAAGGGGAGCATGCCGACGATGACGGCGCGTCCGCCGCGCTTGGCCATCTCGAAGCACTGCTCGGCGGTCTTCACCAGGCCGATGGCCTCGAAGGCGTAGTCGACACCGCCACGGACGAGTCCCTTGACGGCCTCGACAGGGTCGCCCTCGGAGGCGTCGACGATGTCGGTGGCGCCGAACTCGCGGGCGGCGGCGAGCTTGTTCTCGAGCATGTCAACGGCGATGACGCGCGAGGCGCCGGCGGCGACGGCTCCCTGGATGACGTTGAGTCCGACGCCTCCGCAGCCGACGACGGCGACGGTCTGGCCGGCCTGCACGCGGGCGGTGTTGGTGGCGGCGCCGACGCCGGTCATGACGCTGCAGCCGACGAGGGCGGCGGCCTCCATGGGCACGTCGTCGGGGACGTGCACGAGGGCGGTGTCGGTGACGAGCTGGCGCTCGGCGAAGGCGGACATGCCGGCGAACTGGGTCACGATCTGGCCGCCCATGCTGAGGCGGTCCTGGCGGCCGAGGCGGTTGGTGTTGATGCAGATGAAGGGCCGCCCCTGGACGCAGTTATCGCAGAAACCGCAGGAGGCGACGAAGGCGACGACGACGCGGTCGCCGACCTGCACGTTGGTGACCTCGTCGCCGATCTTCTCGACGATGCCGGCGGACTCGTGCCCGAGGACGGCGGGGGTGGCCATCGGGTACTTGCCCTCCATGAAGTGGAGGTCGGAGTGGCAGACGCCGGTGGCGCTGGTGCGAATCAGGACTTCGTTGGCGCGGGGCTCGTCGACATCAATGTCTTCGATGACGAGGGGCTGGTCGACGCCGTACATGACAGCGGCCTTCATGGGAACCTCCTTCTAGTGCCGAGAGTCGTCCCGCGAGCCCGGTCCAGCGGGCAAAACCGCACCCTGGGACGGGCCGCATTGTTCGGGGCGGTGGGGCAGGTGTCAACGCCCATTGTGTTAGTGTCAAGCATGCATGGGTACAAGATTTGTCCTGGTGCTAGCGGGAGCGGGCCTGGCGGCGGTCCTGCCGGGGTGGGGCGGGCCGGTGCAGGGCCAGGGCGGCGGCTCGTGCGGACCCGCCTGGGGCGCGGCCGTTGCGGGGGCGACGTACACGGCGTCGGCAACGGTAACGCCCGGTGACGGCGGGGAGGTCGCGAGGCTGTCCCTCACAGTGCTCGACGACGACTACTCGCCACTCGACTCGGGCGACGACGAGCAGGAGCTCGGGGCGACCGCGGTGACCCTGTCCGCGACGGTCGTGGCGCCGGCGGGGGCGGCCACCTACCAGGCGGCCGTCATGGTCGTCGGGGGAGGGGAGTGCGGGGGGATCAGCGTGGTGCAGACGGCGCCGCCACCACCGACTCCCGCCCCGACACCGCGACCGACGCCGCCCAATCCGGCTCCGGCCCCCGCGGGGACGGTCGCACCGGCGGCACCCTCGATCGGGCCGGAGCTTTCCAACGGCGGCTTCGAGCAGGTGAGCCGGCAGGGGGCCGCGGGGTGGGAGCAGCGGGGAGGGGAGCTGGTCGTCGCGGGACTCGCCTTCGCGGGGGAGCGGGCGGCGGTCCTGGCGTCCTCGACACGCGGGACGAAGTGGCTGCAGCAGGCCGTCACCGTCCAGGGCGGGGAGTGGTACGAGGCCTCGGCCCGGGCGCGGATCGTGTCGGGGGAGGGGCAAGCGTTCCTGCGGATCGCGTGGTACGCGTCAGGGGACGGGAGCGGGCGGCAGCTGAGCACGGTCACGGGGGAGCGGGCGGGGAGCGGGGAGTGGGGCCGGGTCACGGTGGGGCCGGGGCAGGCGCCGCCGGAGGCGCGGTCGGCGGTCCTGCGGCTGATGCTGCAGCCGCAGTCGGCGGCGAGGGTCGTGGCCGCGTTCGACGAGGCCTCGTTCGGGATCGGAGAGGCGCCCACGCCCACCGCGACGCCGACGCCAACCCCGACGCCCACACCTGCACCCATCCCGACAGCGACGCCAACCGCGGACGCGACGCCCTCCCCTACTCCCGCCGCCACGCCCGCACCGACCGCCGTCCCGACCGCAACACCCTCACGCGAGCCGGTCTCGCGGAGCACCCCGACCGCGACGGCGGCGCGCCCCGCGCCGACGAGCGCGGCCGCCGGCCCACCGGCGCTGCGACTCTCGGAGGTGCTGGCGGATCCGGTCGAGCCGGGCGTGGACGGCGCCTACGAGTGGGTAGAGCTGGTGAACACCGCGACGGTGGCAGTCAGCACGGCGGGGTGGGCGATCGGAGACGCCACCTCGGTGGACCCGCTGCCCGCGGTGGAGGTACCGCCGGGCGGCTTCGTGGTCGTGGCCGCGAAGACGGCGGTCCTGCCGGTGAACGTGCTGGTCGCGCGGGCGCCGGACGGGACGATCGGGAACGGCCTGAACAACGCCGGCGATGTCGTGCGGCTGATCTCGCCGGCGGGGGATGTCGTCGATGCGCTGTCGTTTGGGGAGAATAGGAGCGTGCTCGACTCACCACCACCCGTGGCTTCGCCCGGCGCAACGCTCGGGGCGCGCTTCTCCGGCGGCCCGGAGGTTCCCGGGCGCTGGGCGGAAACGCTGCGGCCGTCGCCGGGCGCACCGAACACGTTTGCGGAGCCGGAGGCGACACCGGCTCCGAGGCCCACGCCCAGCGCCTCGCCGGCGGCAGCGCCCACCCCGGCCGCTGCGGCGACCGAGGTCGCGGCGACGCCCGTGCCGCTGCCGGTGCGGTTCGAGCGGGAGTCCGGGAGCCGCACGCCGTGGATCGCGCTGGGGGCGGTGGCGGGCGCGAGCCTGGTGCTGACCTTCGCGGCGGCGCACGGGGCGTGGGGGAGGTGGCGTCGTGGCGGTTGAGCGGCTCCAGAAGATCCTGTCGAACGCGGGCGTGGCCTCGAGGCGGTCGGCGGAGGCAATGATCGTGGCGGGCCGGGTGGCCGGGAACGGCAAGACCCTGGACACGCTGGGCGCGCGAGCGGACCCGGAGAAGGACGAGATCACGGTGGACGGCACGCCCGTGCTGCGGGAGCGGTACCGCTACGTGGCGCTGCACAAGCCGACCGGCGTCCTCTCGACGACGAGCGACGACCGGGGGCGCCCGACGGTCGTGTCGCTGGTGGACATCGAGGGCGCGACGCTGCGGCCGGTCGGGAGGCTGGACCTCGAGAGCGAGGGGTTGATCCTGCTGACCAACGACGGGGCGCTGACGGAGCTGCTCACGCATCCCCGGCACGAGGTGCCGAAGGAGTACCTCGTGGCCATCGACCAGCCGCTGGGGAAGAAGGGGCGGGAGCGGCTGGTGCGGGGCGTGCGGCACGAGGGGGAGCGGCTGAAGGCCGACTCGGTGCAGCTCGTGAGCCCGGGGGGCTCGAGCGGCGATCCCGACCCACGCTGGCTGCTGATCACGCTCCACGGCGGCCGCAAGCGGGAGATCCGGCGGATGCTCTCAGTCGTGGGACGACGGGTGGTGACGCTGCGTCGCATCCGCATCGGGCCGCTGGCCCTGGGGACGCTGGCGGCAGGAAGCAGCCGGGAGCTGACGCCCGAGGAGGTGGAGGCGCTGTACGAGGCGGCCAAAGCGGAGCGGAAGCAGTCGCGCGGTAGCATGGCGGCGGCGGCAGAGGCGCCAGGCATGGCATTCCCGCACCCGCACCCGATCGCGATCGACGGCCCGGCGGCCTCGGGCAAGAGCACGCTCGCGCGCGCCCTTGTCGAGCGTTTCGGGTACGTGTTGCTGGACACGGGACTGATGTACCGGGCGATCGCCCTGGCGGCGCTGCGGGCGGAGGCGCCAGCGAGCGACGCCGGGGCCTGCGCCGAACTCGCGCGAGGGGGCCTCCTGCGGCTCGCCGTCGGGGGTCGCGAGGTGCGCGTCCTGCTGGGGGAAGAGGACGTGACGGACCTGCTGCGGGCGCCGGAGGTGGAGGGGGCGGTGAGCGACTACGCGGCCATCGCGGAGGTGCGGCGGGAGCTGGTCGCGCAGCAGCGCCTGTTCGCGGCGCAGCAGCCGTCGGTGCTCGTCGGGCGGGACATCGGGTCGGTGGTGTTGCGGGACGCCCCCGTGAAGCTGTACCTGCAGGCCTCGGAGGAGGTGCGGGCGCGGCGTCGCGGAGAGCAGGCGGCGGAGTGGGGGGCGCAGCAGAGCGCGAGCGAGGCCGGCCGCGACATCAGCGGTCGCGACACGACCGACAGCACGCGGGCGGCCAGCCCGCTCGTGGAGCCGGAGGGCGCGATCGTCATCGATACCGGGGAACTGGACGCGGATGCGATGATTGCGCGAGCGATAGAGGCAATAGAGGAGCGCGCGACGTGAAGGCATTCAAGCCGGTAGGACGGTTCCTGTGGGCGATCTACGTGCCCTGCTTCTACTGGTGGTCGGTGTGGACCTCCTACGCCATCCTCCTGCTGATGGCGCGCTGGCACGTGAAGGGGCGGCGAAACGTCCCCGGCGGGCCGCTGATCCTCGCCTCCAGCCACCTGGGCAACGTGGACCCGATGATGCTGGCGATCGCCTTCGCCCCGCGCCGGCGTTACATCCGCTTCATGGCGAAGGAGCAGCTGTTCCGCTACGTGCTGACGCCGTTCGTCATCGGGTGGAACCCGATCCGGCTGTACCGGGGGGCCTCCGATCGGAACGCGATGCGGAAGGCGGAGGCGGAGGTGCGCAAGGGTGGGCTGGTGGGAATGTTCCCGGAGGGCACGCGCAGCAAGACGGGTGACCTGGGGCCGCTGCACGGGGGAACCGCCCTGATCGCGCTGCGTACGAACACGCCCATCCTGCCGGTCCGCGTCTTCAACACGAACCGGCTGGGGAAGAAGGGGAGCCTGTTCCCCCGGCCGACGCTGACGGTGCGCATCGGCAAGCCGTTCCCGGTGGAGCGGGCGGAGGGACCGCTTGGCGAGCAGGTCGAGGGTCTGACCGAGCGCATCCGGGAGGAGCTGGAAGTGCTTCGGCTCGAGCACGAGGCCGAGGCCGCGTGAAGGCCCCCGAGGGCGGCGTGATCTCCGCCGTCACCCATGGTTCGCTGGCCGAGGAGGCGGGGGTCGTCCCGGGCGACACGATCGTGGCCATCGACGGGCGCGTCCTGCGGGACGCGGTCGACTACCAGTTCTACGCGGCCGAGCACGAGATCACGGCGCGCTTCCGCAAGGCGGACGGCAGCGAGGACCTGGTGGTCTTCGAGAAGGATCCGGACGAGGACCTCGGGCTGGCATTCGAGCGAGCGACGTGGGACGGCGTGCAGGTCTGCAACAACACCTGCTTCTTCTGCTTCCTGAAGGGGCTGCCGAAGGGATTGCGGAAACCGCTCTACCTGAAGGACGACGACTACCGGCTGAGCTTCCTGCACGGCAACTTCGTCACGCTCACGAACCTGACCGAGGACGACTGGGCGCGGCTGGAGGAGCAGCGGCTGAGCCCTCTGAACGTCTCGGTGCACGCGACGGAGGTGGAGCTGCGGCGGAAGCTGCTGGGGAACGAGCGCGCGCCGGACGTGGTCGCGCAGCTCGAGCGGCTGCGCGACCTGGGGCTGCGGGCGCACACGCAGATCGTGCTGACGCCGGGCGTGAACGACGGCGAGGCGCTGGAGCGCTCGCTGCGAGACCTGACGGAGCTGTACCCCACCGTGCAGACCGTCTCCGTGGTTCCGGTGGGGGCGAGCCCGAGGCTGGAGGAGTGGTCGCGGGATCGGGACGGGATCGAGCTGTTGCCGCCGGAGCCGGAGTTCGCGCGGGGGCTCATCGCGACGGTGCGCCGCTTCCAGCGGCGGTGCGAGGAAGCGCACGGCGCGAGCGTCGTGCAGTGCGCGGACGAGTACTACCTGGCAGCGGGCCGCCCCGTGCCCTCGGCGCGCAGGTACGACGGGTTCCCGCAGTACGAGAACGGCATCGGGATGGTGCGAACGCTGATCGAGGACTGGTCGCGCTTGCGCCGGAGGCTGCGGGCGAAGCCGGCGGCGGACGTGGCGGGGAAGCGCGTGGCGATGGCCTGCGGGACTCTCATCGGCCCGACCCTGGCACGGCTGGCCGGGGAGTTCGCGGACGAGACAGGCGTCGACGTGAGCGTGCACCCGGTGGGGAACACGCTCTTCGGGGAGCGGGTGAACGTAAGCGGGCTCCTGAGCGGCGGCGACTTCGTGCGGACGCTGGAGGGCATCGAGGCCGACCTCGTGCTGCTGCCCCGCACGAGCCTCGACTACTTCGGGGAACGCTTCCTCGACAGCATGACCGTTTCGGAGGTGGCGGAGGGCATCGGGGCGCCGGTGGCGTTCGCGACGTCGTTGAGCGAGGCGTTCGAGGCCATCCGGGCGGGTCCGCACGCGCCGGAGCCGGCGACGGCACCGAACGGCGCCTTCTGGAGCGACACGGCGATCGACGTGCCGGTCGAGGGTGTGTGGGCACGGGGGGAGTAAGCTGGAGCCATGCCACGCGTTCGGGTTGAGCCGCTGGGAATCGAGGTCGAGGCGCCGTACGGCGAGACGGTGATGGACGCGGTCTGCGCGGAGGGCTACTTCTGGCCGATCGGTTGCGACAAGGTCGGGGAGTGCACGAACTGCGCGATGGAGGTCATCTCGGGGGTGGGGCGGCTGAGCGCGATGGGACGGTACGAGCGGGAGAACCTGATCCGGCAGCGGGGGGTGCGGTCGCTCGAGGACCCGCGGCTGCGGCTGGCCTGTCAGGCGCACGTAGAGGGGGACGTGGTGGTGGAGAAGCGGGGCGTGGAGCCCATCTAGGGGTCGTTCGCCCAAAGGGGGCGGCGCGCCTAGACTGCGGGCACGCGAGAGGGGCGCGACCAGTATGATCTCCAGCATCCTCCTGGCGGCGGGCATGTCCACGCGCATGGGCGAGCCCAAGGCGCTCCTCGACTGGGGCGGCGAGCCGCTCATCCGCTACCAGATCCGGCAGCTGCAGGAGGCGGGGGTGGACGAGGTGGTGGTGGTGCTCGGGTACCGCGCCGACGAGATCCACCGGAAGCTGCACGGCATGACCTACCGGAGCGTCCTGAACCCCGTCTACCAGCTGGGACGGGCAGGGTCGCTGCGGGCGGGGGCGAAAGCGGTGAGCCGGGAGGCGACAGCGGTCGTGCTCCTGAACGTGGACCAGCCCCGACCGGCCGACCTGATCCGCACCGTCATCGAAGCGCACACGACGGCGGCAAGTGCCACGCGTCCCGAGTGCGGCGACCGGCACGGGCATCCCGTCGTGCTGGCGGGGCGGCTGCGGGGCGAGCTGTTGGAAGCCACCGAGGACAACCAGGGCCTGCGAGGCGTTCTGGCGGCGCACCTGAAGGACATCGTGAACGTGCCCAGCGACGAGCGTTGCCTGCTCGACCTGAACACGCCGGACGAGTACGAGGCCGCCGTCGCCGCCCTGGCGGGCGACGCCTAGGCGCGGTGACCTCGGGGCGCACGTTCGAGCCCGCGTACCGGGCCGTCATCTTCGACCTCGACGAAACGCTCATCGACAGCCGCCCGGCGTGGCGCTACACGCTGGAGGAGACGCTGATGAGCGTCGCCAACAAACGCATCGACGCGCGGCCACTGATCGAGGAGTACCACCGCCGGCCCTGGCGCGACAGCCTCGCGATCCTGCTCGACGACCCGGAGGAGCAGCGGCGGGCGCTGGAGCTCTGCGAACGGATCGAGGGACGCAGCGCGATGAAGCGGCTGCTCGTGTTCGACGGGACAGGCATGGCGCTCGACGACATCCGGGCCGCGCGGGTCGAGATCGGAGCGATCTCGCGGTTGCCGCACGCAGTCGCGCTGAAGCAGGCGCAGGCGACGGGCGTCGACCGCTTCCTGACGGTGCTCTCGCCCACGCCCGAGGGGGAGAAGTGGGCGGTGGGGCCGCGTGCCTCGGAGTGCCTCTCCTACTTCGGGCGGGAGGCGGAAGCGTGCGCCTTCGTGGGCGCGGAGGCGGGCGACGTGGAGGCCGCCCGGACGAAGGGGTTGGTCGCGTTGCGGGCGGCGTGGTCGCCAGCGGCGGAGGGTGGGAACGGGGAGCTGGCGTCGCCGGGAGAGGCGGCGAAGGTCCTCCTGTGGGGGCTCGGGGCGGCCGGGCTATCGCCTGCGCCGAACGGGGGCTAGGCTTCACCCACCTACTCACAACAGGCGGGTTACACGGTGGCTACCAGGATCGGAATCAACGGCTTCGGACGGATCGGCAGGCAGGTCTTCAAGGCGATCAGCGAGCGCCACGGCGACACGCTCGAGGTGGTCGCGATCAACGACCTGGTCGATGTCGAGACGAACGCGAACCTGCTGAAGTACGACAGCAACTACGGTCCCTGGGACCGCGACGTGCGCGCGACGGACGACGGCATCTCCGTCGACGGGCGGCTCGTCACCGTGTTCAGCGAGCGCGATCCGGGGCAGATTCCCTGGGGCTCCGCGGGCGTCGAGATCGTGATCGAGTCGACCGGCTTCTTCACGGACGCGACGAAGGCGGCGGCGCATCGCCGCGACAGCGTGAAGAAGGTCGTCATCAGCGCGCCGGCCAGGAACGAGGACCTGACGGTCGTGCTGGGCGTGAACGACGAGCGCTACGATCCGTCCGCGCACCACGTCATCTCGAACGCAAGCTGCACGACAAACGGCCTGGCGCCGGTGGTGAAGGTACTGGTCGACAACTTCGGGCTGGTCAAGGGCCAGATGACGACGGTCCACAGCTACACGAGCTCGCAGAAGATCCTCGACCAGGCGGGCGGGGGCGACCCGCGCGAGATGCGCTCGGGCCCGCTCAACATCGTGCCGACCTCGACGGGGGCGGCGCGGGCGCTGCGCCTGGTGATTCCCGAGGTCGAGGGCAAGCTCGACGGGCTGGCCTACCGCGTACCCACCCCTACCGTCTCGATCGTCGAGATCGTGGCGCTGACGGAGAAGGAGACCTCGAAGGAAGAGGTCAACGCGATCGTCGCGGAGACGGCGGGCGAGCAGATGAAGGGCATCCTCGGCATCACGGACGACCCGGTCGTCTCCATGGACCTGAAGGGCGACGAGCGATCGAGCGTCGTCGACGGGCGCTCGACGAACGTGGTCGGCGGGAACCTCGTGAAGGTAGCGGCCTGGTACGACAACGAATGGGGCTACGCCTGCCGCCTGAGCGACCTGAGCGCGATGCTCGTGGAGCGCGGCCTCTAGTCCTCGACTCGCAGGGGTACACTCGGGAACGTGTTTGAAGCGCTAACCGACAAGCTGCAGGGGGCGTTCCAGCGCTTCGGGAGCCGCGGCATCGTCACGGAGGAGGACCTGGACAAGGTCCTGCGCGACGTGCGGCTGGCGATGCTCGAGGCGGACGTGAACTTTCGCGTGGTGCGGCAGTTCACCTCGAGCGTGCGGGAGCAGGCGCTGGGCGCGGACGTGCTCAAGAGCCTGACGCCGGCGCAGCAGGTCATCGACATTGTCAACCGGGAGCTGACCGGCATCCTCGGCGGGGAGGCGGCCGAGCTGGCGAGCGCCCCGCAGCCGCCGTCGGTGATCCTGATGGTGGGCCTGCAGGGGTCGGGCAAGACGACGACGGCGGCGAAGCTGGCGGCGCGCCTGAAAAGCGACGGCAAGCGCCCCTTCCTGATCGCCTGCGACATCTACCGGCCAGCGGCGGTCGAGCAGCTCGTGACGCTGGCGCAGAGCATCGACGTGCCCTTCTACGAGGAGGGGACAAAGGCGAAGCCGGCCGACATCGCCGAGCGGGGCATGGCCCAGGCGCGGCGCACGGCCGTGACCCACGTGATCGTCGATACGGCGGGTCGCCTGCACGTCGACGAGACGATGATGGAAGAGGTCGCCGACCTCCGGAAGCAACTCGACCCGGCCGAGGTGCTGTTCGTGGCGGACGCGATGGCCGGCCAGGACGCGGTGACAGCGGCGAAGGAGTTCCACGAGCAGGTCGAGATCACGGGCGTGGTGTTGACGAAGCTCGACGGGGACGCGCGGGGCGGGGCGGCGTTGAGCATCCGCGCGGTGCTGGGCGTGCCGGTCAAGTTCATCGGCGTGGGAGAGCGCACGGACGCGCTGGAACCGTTCCACCCGGACCGGCTGGCGGGCCGCATCCTCGGCATGGGCGACATGCTCAGCCTGATCGACAAGGCCAAGGACACGATGGGGGAGGCGGACACCGAGCGCTTCAACGAGAAGATGCGGAAGGGCTCGTTCGACCTCCAGGACTTCATCGACCAGCTGCGGCAGGTGCGGGAGATGGGACCGATCGGTCAGCTCGTGGAGATGCTGCCGGGGTTCAACTCGATCAAGTCGCAGCTGAACGTGGACGCGCTGGACGAGTCGTACTTCGGACACGCGGAGGCGATGGTGCTCTCGATGACGCCCTGGGAGCGGCGCCACCCGGACCGCATCGACGGGAAGCGTCGGCGGCGGATCGCGGCGGGAAGCGGCATGGTTCCGGCGGACGTGAACCGGTTGCTGAAGCAGTTCTTCGAGGCGCGCAAGCTGGCGAAGCAGATCAGCACGGGCAAGATGCCGGCGATTCCGGGGCTGGGCTGAGGCGGGCGCGTAGCGGGGACGTGGGGTAGCATCCCGAACAGCGAAAACGAGAGGGATCGGCGAGTGCTGCGTATCCGGCTGCGACGTGTTGGGAAGAAGGGACAGGCCTACTACCGCGTGGTGGTGGCCGATCAGCGCTTTCCGCGCGACGGCAGATTTCTCGAGTCGCTGGGGGCGTACAACCCCCACGGCAACCCTCCTACGTCGGACCTGAATGCGGATCGCGCCCGCCACTGGCTTGAGCGGGGCGCGCAGCCCTCGGAGGCGGCGGAGAAGGTCCTGCGGCGGGCCGGCATCCTGAACGGCGCCGCGGTTGCGGAGGCTCCGGCAGCCACGGAGGCCCCCGCAGGGGCCGAGGCGCCCGCAGAAGCAGAAGCAGCCGCCGAGGCGGAGGCGTCCAGTGCCGAAGAAGGGGCGCCCACCGAGGCGGAAACATCGGACGAGGCCCCGGCCGAGACGAGCGAGGCGGAGGCCGAGGCCGAGCCCGCCCTCGCCGCCGAGAGCACGGAGAGCTAGCCATGGCGTCCATGATGGGCAACCTGATCGAGTACATCGCCAAGTCGCTCGTGGACGAGCCCGACGAGGTGCAGGTGAGCGAGCACGACGACCACGGGCGCATCATCGTGCACCTGGACGTGGCCGAGGACGACATCGGTCGGGTCATCGGTCGCGACGGGCGGATCGCGACGGCGATGCGCTCGCTGATCAAGGTGGCGGCCATCCGCGAGGATGTGCGCGTCGGCCTCGAGATCGGGGACTAGCCGCGAGCGCGGCGACCCCTCCCCCTTCCCATCCAGGCGGCCCCACCGAGCCCCGCGAGGGCTTCGTTGCGGTCGGGCGCGTGCTGCGCCCGCACGGCAACACGGGCGAGCTGCGGGTCGCGCCCTTCAATCCGGACCTCCCCAACCTTCAACCGGAGGGCGAGGTCTACCTGCAGGGGCGGCGGCGGCGCATCGAGCGGGTGCGCTGGGACCGGGGCCGGGTGCTCCTGAAGCTGGAGGGGCTCGAGCGGCGGAGCCAGGTCGAGGACGCGCGGGGTGAACTGCTCGAAGTGGCGGAGGACGAACTGCTGCTGCAGGCGGACGCCTACCTGGTGTCGGACATCGTGGGTCTGGAGGTGATGACGGCGGAGGGGCGGAGCCTGGGGCACGTGAGCGAGGTGCTGAGCACGGGGGCGAACGACGTGTACGTCGTGCAGGGGCCCTCGGGGGAGACGCTGATACCGGCGATCGCGTCGGTTGTGGAAGCGGTCGACGTCGCTGCGGGAGTGCTTTTCATCACAAACGAGCTCACCTTTGGCGACGAATCGTCATAAAGCCGTTGAAAGGGCTCTTTACGCCCGCTAGACTCGGGAGCGTCTTTGAGGCGAGCGGCCGGACGGGCGGGGTGTGTCCGGAGGTTGTGCGCCGATACCCAGTCGAGGGGGAATGGCGATGGCGAAGGCCGAGTCGCTTCAAGTCGTAGGCAGTTGCGTCCACCACTGGATCCTGGACCCACCAAGAGGCGAGCTCACCTTCGGTCGCTGCAAGAAGTGCGGCGAAGAGCGCCAGTTCACCGGCGAGACGAGCTACCGCATCGGCCGGGGATCCTCCCGCCGCCGCTAGGCGCCGCCCCTCTCCCCTGACCCCACCAGTGACTGGTGACCAGTGACTCGTGGCTGGTTGTGTCCACGGGCCACGAGTCAACGCGCCCCATTTGACGCCCCGAGAGGGCCGTCCCTACGATCGCGGCAGGCCGTGGGGACATAGCTCAGTTGGGAGAGCGCAGCGTTCGCAATGCTGAGGTCGGGGGTTCGACTCCCCCTGTCTCCACCAATCACACGACGATGATGCGCGCGAAGGCGCCGCGCCACCGGCGGCGAACGCGACGGTTCCGCAGGCGAGGGGCCCGAAGGAGAGAGCGATGACGAAGACCGTGCAGGAGCGGCTCGCGGAGCTGAACGAGCGGAAGGACGAGGCGCGAGCCGGGGGCGGCGAGCGCCGCGTCGAGGCGCAGCACGGCCGCGGCAAGCTGACGGCCCGCGAGCGCATCGAGCTGCTGCTCGACGAGGACACGTTCGAAGAGGTGGACGCCCTCGTGCGGCCGCGCGGGGCCGATCGCGGCCCGGAGGCGGTGGTGACGGGCTGGGGGCGCATCGACGGGCGGCCGGTGTACCTGTTCTCCTACGACTTCACCGTCTCCGGCGGCTCGCTGAGCGAGACGGTGGGCGAGAAGATCCTGAAGGTGATGGACCTCGCGCTGATGACGGGGGCGCCCGTCATCGGGATCCAGGACTCGGGCGGGGCGCGCATCCAGGACGGGCCCGAGAGCCTGCGCGGCTTTGGCGAGATGTTTGCGATGAACACGCTGGCGAGCGGGGTGATCCCGCAGATCAGCGTGATCATGGGGCCCTGCGCGGGCGGGGCGGTCTACAGCCCGGCGATCACCGACTTCATCTTCATGACGGCGGGCACGGGCCAGATGTACATCACGGGGCCGGACGTGATCCGGAACGTCACGGGCGAGGAGATCGACCACGAGACGCTCGGGGGCGCGACCATCCACGCGACCCGCTCGGGCGTGGCCCACTTCGCCATCGAGGGGGAGCAGGAGACGCTCCAGGAGGTCCGGCGGCTGCTCTCGTTCCTGCCCTCGAACAACGCCGAGGACCCGCCCTTCTACCCGACCGAGCACCCGACGCACGAGCCGGACGAGGAGTTGCTCACGATCGTGCCGGACGAGCCGAACCGTCCCTACGACGTGCGCGAGATCATCTGGCGGATCGTGGACGACGGGGACTTCCTCGAGATCCACGAGAGCTTCGCCCAGAACGTGGTCGTCGGGTTCGCGCGCATGGGCGGGCAGACGGTCGGGTTCGTGGGGAACCAGCCGATGCACCTGGCAGGCGTGCTCGACATCGAGGCGAGCCGCAAGGCGGCGCGCTTCGTGCGCACCTGCGACTGCTTCAACATCCCCATTATCACGCTGGTCGACATCCCCGGGTACCTGCCGGGGTCGTCTCAGGAATACGGCGGGATCATCACGCACGGGGCGAAGCTGCTGTTCGCCTACAGCGAGGCGACGGTGCCGAAGATCGCGGTCGTGCTGCGGAAGGCGTACGGCGGGGCCTACCTGGTCATGTCGAGCAAGCACCTGCGCGGCGACATGAACTTCGCCTGGCCGGCGGCGGAGGTGGCGGTGATGGGTCCGGAGCAGGCGGTCGGGATCATCAACCGGCGCGAGATCGCGGAGGCGGACGACCCGGAGGCCAAGCGCGACGAGCTGGCGGAAGACTTCAGCGCGCGCTTCGGGAACCCGTACATCCCGGCCGGCCGGGGCTTCGTCGACGACGTGATCGACCCGCGGGAGACGCGGGGCAAGATCGTGACGGCGCTGGAGATGCTGCGGAACAAGGCGGACCGCAACCCGCCGAAGAAGCACGGCAACATCCCGCTGTAGGGAATCGACCCGCAGAAGCCTTCCGTACTGGCCCGCAAGGGCGCTTGTGATAGTGTTCACGGAGAGCCGCAAGCCGCCCGTTTGAGGCGGCAGGGGACTTCGCCAGAGCCATGGGCCAGGTACGCATCACGGAGACCGCCATCCGCGACGGGCATCAGTCGCTGCTGGCCACGCGGATGCGCACCGAGGACATGCTTCCCGCCCTCGAGCGGATGGACGCCATCGGCTACGGCAGCATCGAGTGCTGGGGCGGCGCGACCTTCGACACGGCCATGCGTTTCCTGCTGGAAGACCCGTGGGAGCGCCTTCGCGAAGTCAAGAGCCGGCTGAAGAACACGCCCACACAGATGCTCCTGCGCGGTCAGAACGCGGTCGGCTACCGGCACTACGCCGACGACGTCGTGCTCGAGTTCTGCGAGCGCGCCGTCGAGAACGGCATGGACATCTTCCGCATCTTCGACGCGCTCAACGACACCCGGAACCTCGAGACGGCCTTCGAGGGCGTGAAGCGCGCGGGCGGTCACGTGCAGGGCACGCTCTGCTACACGACGAGCCCGGTGCATACCGTCGAGAGCTTCGGGACGCTCGCCGACCGGCTGGTCGAGATGGGCGCCGATTCGCTCTGCATCAAGGACATGGCGGGGCTGCTGAGCCCGGTCATGGCCGAGCGGCTGGTGACGCGCATCAAGGGCGACCACCCCGACGTTCCGCTGCAGCTCCACTGCCACGACACCTCCGGCTACTCGGAGATGGCCTACCTGCTGGCCGTTCGCGCCGGCGCCGACATGATCGACACGGCCATCAGCCCGCTCGCGGGGGGCACCTCGCAGCCGGCCACGGAAACGCTCGTGGCGGCGCTGGGCGAGGACGACGACAACGGCACGGGCATCGCGCTCGACGACCTGGTGGAGACGGCGGAGTACTTCGGCGGCGTACGCAAGAAGTACTGGAAGCACGAGAGCAACCTGCTCGGCGTCGATGCGGGCGTGCTCCGGCACCAGGTGCCAGGCGGCATGATCTCGAACCTCGTGGGGCAGCTGCGGGACCAGGGCCAGGAAGCGAAGCTGGGCGAGGTGCTGGAGGAGAACGCGCGCGTGCGCGCGGACCTCGGCTACCCGCCGCTGGTGACGCCAAGCTCGCAGATCGTGGGCTCGCAGGCCGTCCTGAACGTGCTGACGGGCAAGCGCTACGGCGTCGTGACGAAGGAGACGCGCAACCTCGCGCAGGGGCTCTACGGCGCGACGGCGGAGCCGATCACGAAGGAAGTGCTGGACCTGGTCCTGGGCGACGTGCCCCAGATCGAGCACCGTCCGGCGGACGACCTCGAACCGGAGCTGGAGAGCGCGAAGGAGGAGATCGGCGACCTCGCCGAGAGCCCCGAGGACGTGCTCTCGTACGTGATGTTCCCGCAGCCGGCGAAGAAGTTCCTCGAGTGGCGACGCGAGGGCGGCGGCCCCGAGCGCGAGCTCGTGGCGGCGGTCGTCGGCGCGATCGCGGTCAAGGACCGGCCCGCGGCCACGCGGGCGGCGCCGGCGGCGCCATCCGCGAACGGCGCGGCGCCCGGCGCCACGTGGCGCCAGTTCGGGCGCATGAGGCAGATGCGGTAGCGATGGCGACGGTCACGATCGGCGGACGCACCTACGAGGTCGAAGTACGCGGCGACACGGTCGTCGTGGACGGGGAAGAGTTCCCCATCGCGATCGCGCGCGGCGACGCCTACGACACGGTGACGGCGGGCGCGGTGAGCTACCGCGTGGCGCTTCCCCCCGAGGAGGAGCGCGAATCGGGCATGGCCATCGAGGTCGACCACCGGCCGTTCACGCTGGAGTACGAGGGGCGGCTGGGCGGCGGTCCCGCGCGGCCCGCGCCGAGGGCTTCGAGCGCGGCCGCGGGCGGCGCGCCGGCGGTCTCGAATGTGCCGGGAGGCGTGGCGGCCCAGCTATCGGGTAAGGTGCTCCGGATCGAGGTGCAGGCGGGCGACGCCGTGGAGGCGGGTCAGCTCCTGCTCGTGCTCGAAGCGATGAAGATGGAGAACGAGATCAACGCGCCCAAGGCGGGGACCGTGAAAGAGGTCACCGTGAGCGAGGGCGCGCAGGTGGCCGAGGGCGAGACCCTCGTCATCCTGGAGTAGGCAAAGGAGCGTCCGGTGCCGGTCAAGGAGCTTCGGGATCAGCGTCACACGGGCACGGTCGCGGAGATCGCGCAGTCGCGCTTCCCCTACCCGAACGAGGAGCACCCCGAGCTGGAGACGCTCCTGAACAACCCCGAGCCGTCAATCTCGGTGGGCGAGTGGGAAGGCGAGCCGCTCTACCCGGACATCGTGGTGGTGCGGCGGCCCGGGCAGTGGCTGCAGTTCGTGGCGCAGGTGGAGACGGCCGACACGATGACGGACGAGCAGGCCGAGAAGAAGTGGTTGCCGTACTCGAAGATGGGCGAGCTGCTGCTGTACGTGCCCTCGGGGCAGGTGCAGCAGGCGAAGCGCCTCTGCCGGAAGCACGGCATCAGCTACAAGGGCATCCGCACGTGGCGCTACCGCCCCGTGTGGGGCCTGACGATCGCCGAGGCGTAGCCGCCACCCCATGACCGACGCGACCCGCTCTCTGAACGTCTACTTCGACGTGGACCACACGCTGGTCTACACGACGAAGGACGCGAGCTCGCTGCGCCCCGGCGCGCACGAGGCGATGGAACGGCTGAAAGACGCGGGGCACAGCGTCTACGTCTGGTCGGCGGGGGGACAGCACTACAGCGAGCGCACGGTGGAGCGTCACGGGCTCTCGGAGTGGGTCGACGGCTGTTTCGACAAGCACCCGCGGGTGGACCCGACGCCGGACGTGATCATCGACGACGACTGGTACCTGGTGGAGAAGTACGGGGGGTACTGCGTCTCGCAGTACAAGGAAGTGAACGAGAGCGACAGGGAGCTGCTGGAGATCGTAGAGAAGCTGGCGGAGCGCGGGGACCTGTAGGGCCTGCACTACAAACTCCCCTCCTCACAGATCCACCCGCATCCCCGTATCAGCCGTCATCTCAGCGGAACACATGTGCTACACTCGTGCCCCAGCTGGCATGCCCGACGCACAAATCGGCTAGCAGGGAGCCCGTTCGTGAAAGTCAAGACCCTAGCCGAACAACTACTCTTTTCGACACTACGAATTGAAACCCAGGCAACGCTAGGCACAGGGACCATCGTCAACCACAAGTGGTCTGACGACCGTGAAGGTCCATTCCTTGTCACCAATAAACACGTCATAGAAGGAGCCGCGAAGATCAAGTTGACTTTCACGCTCAGGACGGACGCAGAGGGAGAGGCACAGCCGGTTCTTGGCACATCGCATACGCTTACCTTTGATACTAGCCCTTCAGACTGGACCAAACATGCATCTTCGGCAGTTGACATTGCCATTGCCCCTCTCGCGCCCGTCATTGAAAACTACCGACGGAGGGGTATCGACGTCTTCTATAAGGGCGTTCCAACGGCATTTGTTCCGGGTAAGGACATCGAGTTCGATGCAGTGGAAGAAGTTCTCTTTATTGGATACCCAAGCGGGATCTATGATAAGGCCAATAATCTCCCAATCTCACGAAAGGGCATAACTGCAACCCCCTGTAGGGTTGACTACGAATCGAACCCGGTCTTTCTCATCGACGCTTCCGTTTTCCCAGGAAGCAGTGGAAGCCCCGTGTTTCTCTATAATCCCGCGCTTGGAGGCCAACGTTTCTTTTGGCTCGGGATTCTTGGCAGTGTCTACTATCGTCAAGATGATGGCGTTGTACGTTTTGAGGAAATTCCTACCGACATCCGGCCAGTGATAAAGACCACACAGATGGTAGACCTTGGGGTGGTGTACAAGGCACACACAGTGGTGGATACGATCGAAGACCTGTTGCGACAGCGGGGAGAATTGCCTACCGAAGCATCCGAGGTCGAAGCAGCTTCCTGAACCTAGCCTCCGCCTCACTCCGCAATAGGCCGCTCCAGACCCCACAGCGGCTAGAGGCCTGTAGCCTTTTGGCATGGCGCGTGGGTTGTTCGTGGAGCCGTTCTTCGGGGGGAGCCACCGTGCGTTCGCGGAGGGGCTGGCGGCGCATGGGGGGCACGAGCTTGAGCTGCTGACGCTGCCGGGGCGGGAGTGGCGGCGGCGGATGCGTCTGGGGGCGCAGGTGCTGGCGGGGAAGGCGGCGGAGGTGGAGGGGCCGTTCGACTTCCTGCTTGTGTCG
>JAJDUR010000033.1 GCA_022826585.1 Dehalococcoidia bacterium | reverse complement strand
ACGGTAGTCGACGTGCGCAACGAGCGCCACACCGTGGTGGGCGTGCTCGCCGAGGGATTCTACTTCCCCAACCCCAGGGTGGAGGCGTGGACGCCCTACGTGCTTCGGGCCGACGAGTCGACCGTCGTCGTGCTGGCACGGCTTCGCGAAGGGGTCTCGGCAGAGCGGGCCGCCGTCGAGGTCGGCGCCATCCTGCAGGGCATGGACGAGGTCGGCTCCCGCCGCCCGACCGGCGCAACCGGACGCGCCTCCGGGGACGCCCCAGACATCGCCACCCGGGTGACGCGGGTAATTCCGTTGCAGGAGGAGATGGTCGGTTCGTACCGGCCGGCGCTTCTATCGTTGAGCGCGGCCACCCTTCTCGTGCTGCTGATCGCGTGCGTCAACGTGGCGGGCCTGCTGCTCGCGCGCGGGGTGGCCCGCCAGCGCGAGCTCGCAGTCCGCGCGGCGCTGGGGGCGGGGCGGGGCCGAATCGTGCGGCAGTTGCTGACCGAGAGTGTGGCGCTGGGCATGGGCGGCGGCGCGCTGGGGCTGGCGACGGCGGTCGCCGTCCTTCGCGCCGTGCCGGCGTTGGTGCCGGGCACGGTGACGCGGCTCGACGAGGTGGGGCTCGACGGGGCCGTGCTGGCCTTCACGCTGGGGCTGTCGGTGGTCGTCGGGCTGGTCTTCGGCGCCGCGTCGGCGTACCGGTGGTCCGGGCGCCATCTGCTCCGTACCCTCGTCGAGGGAAGCTCGCGGTCCAGCGGCGGCTTCGGGCTGCTGCGTGCCCACCGGATGCGAGCCGCGCTGGCGGCGGCGCAGGTGGCGCTGGCTCTGGTGCTGCTGGTGGGGGCGGGTCTGCTCCTGCGCAGCTTCGTTGGGCTCGTCACCCTCGATCGGGGCTACGACCCGGCCAACGTGATCGCCGCCGGCACCCGTGACGCAACCGTACGCATCGGGGCACCCCCGCGGGAGTCTCAGGCGACGGCGCGACGCTTCTACGGCGAACTCGCCGACGCGATGGACCGGCTGTCGCGTCTTCCCGACATCGCCGCGGTTGGGGTTTCGTCGGTCCTCCCTCTCGCCGGGAGCGGGCCCGTACAGCAGAGGGTCCGGATCGACGGGCGCCCCGTCCCCGCCGACCCGGGCGAGCTGCCCTCGGCCCTCCTTCGGGTGGCGAGCCCCGGCTACTTCGACGTGATGCGGATGCGCCTCGTCGACGGGCGGCTGTTCACGACCCGCGACGATGCAGGCGGCCCGCCGGTCCTAGTGGTCAACGAGACCTTCGCGCGCGAGGTGCTCGGCGGAGCGCCACCCCTCGAGCAGCGGGTGCGCTTTGCCGGCGCCGTCGATACCGGTGGGGCCGATGTGCTGTGGGAGATCATCGGCGTGGTGGCCGACGTGACGTACCGGGGCTTGGTGGTTGCGGGTGTCGGAGCGGAAGCGTTCGCGCCCCTGCAGCAGGTCGACGCCGCGCCGGCATTCGACTACGGATTTCCGTTTGTCGCAGTGCGGACCACCGGCGCCCCACGCGAGGCGATCCCGTTCCTTCGCGAGGCGGTGGCCGAGGCACGCCCGGGCGCGGCCGTCACCAGCGTGATGACCATGGACGGGCGGCTGTCGGCCGCAGTCGCCCAGCCTCGCTTCTACGCCGTCCTCGTCGGCGGCTTCGCGGTCCTCGCGTTCGTGCTGGCGGCCCTCGGCATCTACGGTCTGCTCAGCTACGTCGTCGCCCAGAGGCGGGGAGAGATCGCCATCCGGATGGCTCTGGGCGCCCGGCGCGTCAACGTGCTTGCGCTGGTCGTCCGGCAGGGCGTCACGCTCGTGGCCGTCGGCGTCGCCGTCGGCCTTGCCGCCGCTACGGCAGCAAGTCGCGTTCTGGAGAGCTTCGTCTACGGTATCGCCACCGACGACCGCCTGACCTTCGTGGCGGCGCCCTTGGCGCTGGTCGCCGCGGCGCTCTTCGCCTGCTACGTCCCAGCGCGCCGCGCGACCCGGATCGAACCGATGGAGGCCCTGCGCCTCGAGTAGGGCGGTACGGGAGCGGACGCGGGCGAGGTGCAGCTCCCGTGAACTACCCCGCAGGGTAAGGAAGGCGGGCCGCGAAGCCAAGTGGACCTCGCTGTCCTCTCGGGGGGTCTCGACGTGGATGGACCTCAACTCCTGGTCCGCTCCGACGCTGTCGATTGTGCACGGGCGGCTGAGCGCCCGCGGCGCAAGACGGCAATCGGCCAGCTCGTGGTCCTGACCGGGCGGCAAAACGGACACTCACGTTGAGCCAGCGCCGCCTCGAGCACCTCCACCTCCCCTGATGGTTCCATACCTTCCCCCTGATGGCTCGTCTCCTCAGCACCCCGGTCCTGACACACCCGCGGCCCGCCGGGCGTGCCCTTCATGGGCGGGGATGCAGCGCAGCTTCGTGAGCGCGTTCTGGCACTCCCGACGGCACCGACGGCGACGGGATCCACGTCACCCGGCCCTCGGGCGACCGCAGAACGCGATCGCAAACTGGATCGTTGTACTCTTGGAACACGACCTCACGGGTGGAATCTCGAACGCCCGCTGCAAAGCCGATGGGAGGAGACTGACCGACGAACGTCGTTGTGCTCCGGCGAGCCGTTCACGTTCGCCGGATTCCGCGTTCACGATCCCCGGATCAGGCGTTCAACTTTACCGGAATGCGCAAGGGACGAGAACGGCGTCCGTCCCGGCATCGACGCCGTCGTGAGACGG
>JAJDUR010000100.1 GCA_022826585.1 Dehalococcoidia bacterium | reverse complement strand
GCTGGTCGATGAGATAGAGGCCGCGGGGTCCAGCGGCGACGACGTAGGTGTTGTCGACCTGGCCGAGAGGGCGCATAACGGGAGAGCGGAGACCGGGAGCGGGTTCCGATCTGTCATCGGACGCGATGTCGGGCGGCGGTCCGCCGCCGGCGCCCAGGTGGCGAGTCTGGGGCGGAGCGCCCGTTTGCCAGCGGGCGCCGTCGGCAGGAAAGTAGAACTGGTCGACGACGGGGCGGTCGAGGCGGGCGGGGGCGATTTCGGTGGAGGACGCCAGGGCGCGGCGGACGGTGGCGGAGAGGCGGCGGAAGACCTCGCCGGAGCGGCGGAAGCGGACCTCGGCCTTGGAGGGGTGGACGTTGACGTCGACTTCCTCGGGCGGGATGGTCAGGTTCAGCACGATCACGGGGAAGCGGCCGGTGGGCATGACGCTGCGGTAGGCCTCGCTTATGGCGGCGGAGAGGAGGCGGTCGCTGACCCAGCGGCCGTTGACGAAGAGGGCGATGTCGGCGCGGGACGAGCGCTGGAGGTGGGGCTGGGAGATGAAGCCGTCGATGCCGAGGGTCTGGCCGGGCGGGAGTTCGATGAGCTCGTCGACGAGCGTTGCGCCGTAAATGGCGAGGAGGGCGGTGCGGAGGTCGCCGTCGCCGGGGCTGCGGACGCGCTCGCGGTGGCCGTCGTGGAGGGTGAAGGCGACGTGGGGATGGCCGAGGGCGGCGCGGGTGACGGCGGCGACGATGTGACCGAGCTCGGTGCGTTCGGCCTTGAGGAACTCGAGGCGGGCCGGGATGGTGCGGAAAAGGCCGCGGACGACGACGCGGGTTCCGCGGGCGCCGCCGACGGGGCGTTCCTCGATGACGCGCTCGTCGCGGGCCAGGACTTCGCGTCCGGGTTGGCCTTCGGCAGTGACGGATCGCAGCGTTAGCTCGGCCACGGCGGAGATGCTGGCGAGGGCCTCGCCGCGGAATCCCAGGGTCCGGATGCGGGCGAGGTCGTCGACGGAGCTGAGCTTGCTGGTGCTGTGGCGTTCGACTGCCAGGGCGACCTGATCGGGCGGGATGCCGTGGCCGTCGTCGGTGATCTCGATGAGCGCCTTGCCGCCCTGTTCGACCGAGACATCGATGCGACGAGCGCCCGCGTCGAGGGCGTTGTCGAGGAGTTCGCGGACGACGGAGGCGGGGCGTTCGATGACCTCGCCGGCGGCGATCTTGCCGCTGATTTCCGGCGGGAGGCGCCGGATGCTCACGAGCGCAGGGTGCGCTGCAACTCGTAGAGCGCGGTGAGGGCGTCGAGGGGGGCGAGCTGTTCGAGGTCGAGGGCGCGGAGGTCGTCGAGGACGGGGTGTTCAGGCGGCGGAAGGAGGCTGAGTTGGGTGGGCGATGGGCGGCCGTTGGACTGGGTTTCGAGATCGCTGAGGATGGCGGCGGCTCGACGGATGATGGTGGACGGGAGGCCGGCCATTTCGGCGACATGGACGCCGAAGCTGCGATCGGCGCCGCCGGGCGTAATGCGGCGGAGGAAGACGACCTGGCCGTCCTGCTCGATAGCCGAGGCGTTGAGGTTGTGAACGCGGGGGAGCAGGTCAGCCACGGCGGTCAGCTCGTGGTAGTGGGTGGCGAAGATGGTGCGGGCGCGCAGGCGGGGGTGGTTGTGCAGGTGCTCGATCACGGCGCGGGCGACGGAAATGCCGTCGTAGGTGCTGGTGCCACGGCCGATTTCGTCGAGCACGATCAGGCTGCGGGGGGTGGCCTGGGCGAGGATCGCGGCGAGTTCCAGCATCTCGACCATGAAGGTACTGGCGCCGGCGGCGAGGTCATCGTGGGCGCCAACGCGGGTGAAGATACGGTCGACGATGCCGATGGAGGCGCGGGCGGCGGGGACGAAGCTGCCGACCTGGGCCATGAGAACGATCAGGGCGACCTGGCGCAGGTAGGTGGACTTGCCGGCCATGTTGGGGCCGGTGAGGACGGCGATCTGGCGCTCGGCGGGATCGAGGATCGAGTCGTTGGGGACGAAGCGTTCGTGCTGGGCGAGTTCGACGACCGGGTGGCGGCCGGCTTCGATTTCGAGAGAGTCGCCGTCGTTGAGCTCGGGGCGGACGTAGTTCTGGCGTTCGGCGACGTCGGCGAGGCTGGCGGCCACATCCAGCGCGGCGAGAGCCAGGGCGGTGCGGTGGAGCGAGGGGCCGTCGGCGCTGAGGCGGTCGACGATTTCGTCGAAGAGTGCGCGTTCGAGTTCGGCGATGCGTTCTTCGGCGCCGAGGACGCGTGACTCGTACTCCTTGAGTTCGGGGGTGACGTAGCGCTCGGCGTTGGCGAGGGTCTGGCGGCGCTGGTAGGCGTCGGGAACCTGTTCGCTTTGGGCGCGGCCGACCTCGAGGTAGTAGCCGAAGACGCGGTTGTAGCCGACCTTGAGGCCGCGCAGGCCGGTGGATTCGCGTTCGCGGCGTTCGAGGCCGGCGATCCAGCCCTTGGCTTCGGCGGCGGAGTCGAGAACGCGGTCGAGTTCGGCGCTGTAGCCGGGGCGGATGATGCGTTCGCCGCGCTCGGTGACGGCGCG
>JAJDUR010000080.1 GCA_022826585.1 Dehalococcoidia bacterium | reverse complement strand
TCTCGGCGGTGGCGTTGAAGGCGCCGCCCCAGGCGGCGAGGGCCAGCCCGAGGGGAACGATCACGGCGACGATGATGGCCCACCGCCAGAGGGGGCCAAGCAGCACGCGCCGCGCCCCGCGGGGGGTAGTCGCCCTCGTCATGGGCACGATCGTACCGCCGACGGGGGTTGTGGGGAGTAGTGGCGGGGCCGGCCGGGCGCGGTGGGAGTGGGGTGGGGCGGCCCTTGTGGCGGCGGGCGCCGCCCCACCCGGTTCGAAGCGCCTAGACGGAGTCCTTCAGGTTCTTGGCGGCCTTGAAGGCGGGAGCGCGCTTGGCGGCGATCTGGATGGTCGCGCCGGTGGCGGGGTTGCGGCCCATGCGGGCGCCCCGCTCACGCGTCTCGAATTTGCCGAAGCCACCGATGGAGACTTCACCACCGCCCTGGAGCTCGCCTGCAATGAGGCCCTGCCCGGGAACGGTGCTGAAGATCGCATCGACGACCTCGGCAGCCTTGGCCTGGGTGATCTCGGTCTTCCTGGCCAGTGCGGCCACCATCTCGGTCTTGTTCATGGCGATTTGCCCTCCTGAACAGTCGAAACTGATGAAAGAATATAGCGCATAAGCGGTTTTGCAACACGTCCAGGGCGAGAAGGAAGCGGCTGGCGGGAGGCGCGGGTATCATCTGCGGCCTGCCCGCGGGCCGGTCCGAGCCCGCGGCGGACGGAGGGAATGGGGCGTGCGACCGACGAGCGACGAGCTGATCGTGGGCATGCGCAACGTGCTGGAGGACGTGCTCATGCCGGAGCTGCAATCCGACTGGGCGCAGACGATGGGCACGCAGATGGCGCTGATGCTGCAGCACCTCGAGGGGCGAGATGCGCGCGAGCCCGACTTCCTCCGGGGGGAGAACACGAAGCTCGAGGGTGTGCTCGCGCAAGCGAACGAGGCCCTCGGCGCGGAGGCGGTGGCGGCGCCGGAGCGGCCGGCGGACGAGGGGCTAGAGGGGCTGCGGGAGCACAACGAGGCGCTGCGAGAGGCGATCACGTCGGCCATCCATGCGGCGTACGGGCAGGGGGAGTACGGCTTCAACGACCTGCCAGCGGACCGGCTCGGGATCACGGACGCGCTCATGGAGATCAATCTGGCGCAGGCGGAGTTCTGGCAGCCGATCGGGTTCACCTACCCGGGCCGGCAGCGGAGGTAGCGGATGCCGTACCAGCCGGAGATTCGCAGGGACGAGGCGGCGGCGTTCCTCTCGGATGCGCTGGGGAAGCCGGTGCAGGTGGTGGAGCTGCGGAGGCTCGCCTCGGGGCAATCGCGGGAGACGCTGGTGGTGAAGACGGACCAGCCGGAGGAGGCGGAGCTCGTGTTCCGGATCGAGCAGGGCGGGGTGCTGGGCACCTCGAGCGAGCCGGAGTTCCGGCTGCTGCAGGCGCTGCACGGGGGACCGGTGCCGGTGCCGAAGCCGCGCTGGCTGGTGGAGGACCCGCAGTGGTTCGGCTATCCCTTCATGGTGACGGAGCGGGTGGAGGGGGACGGGGGCTTCGGCTACCTGGCGGACCCGGAGAAATCGCAGGCGATCCTGCGCACCTACATCCAGTCGATCGGCGAGATGCACCGCTACTCGTGCGAGGAGCTGGGGCTGCACGACCTCGGCATCCCGAAGGACACGCGCCAGAGCACGCTGGAGCAGCTCGACCTCTGGACGGACCGCTACGAGCGCTACCGGTACGTGCGGGAGCCGCTGCTCGAGGAGGCGATCGCGTGGCTGCGGCGCAACATCCCGGAGCCGAAGCGGCCGGTGCGGCTCAACCACGGGGACCTGAGTGCAGGGAACTTCATCCTGCACGAGGGGAAGATCATGGCGCACGTGGACTGGGAGTGGTCGAACCTGGGCGATCCGATGGAGGACGTAGCCTTCTTCGCCTACATCAAGGGGCGGATGTTCGGGCCGCCGGAGCCGATTCTCGATCTGCTGCGGGAGGTGGAAGCATTCGAAATCGGGGGAGATGAGCTGCGGTACTGGGAAATATTCAACTACTTCAAAGCGGCCTGCGCCAACATCGCGACCCTGAAGGTGTTCAGCGAAGGGCGTAACTACGGGCTGAACATGGTGGCGATCGGGACCGGCGGCTTCCTGGGCTTCACGCGGAGGACGGCGGAGGCGCTGCGAACGGCATCGCGGTGACAAGGCGTGACGGGGTGGTAAAGGCCATCGTTACCCGCTAGCCCAAACGCCAGCGGACCCGTAGACTGCGCGGGCCAAACGCCCGTTTTATGCGAAGGGGGACTAATGAAGAAAATACGCTTTGGCCTACTCGCCGCCGGCCTGGTGGCGATGCTGGCGGTCGTCGCCGTGGCATGTGGCGGCGACGACGACGGGGACGGTGGCGGCGAGGGCCGCGGCAACACCGTCCAGACCATCAAGGACCGTGGGGAACTCAAGTGCGGCGTCAAGCAGACCCAGCCGCTCTTCGGATTCCGTGAGGCTGACGGCACGGTCGTCGGCTTCGACATCGAGTTCTGCAAGGCTCTTGCGGCTGCGGTGCTGAAGGACCACACGAAGGTCGAGTACATCGACGCTTCGGACGCGTCCACGCGCTTCGAGCTGCTGGCCGAGGAAGAGATCGACGTGCTCATTCGCACGACGACGATCACGGCCTCTCGCGACCGCGAGCTGGCGGTGGACTTCGCCCAGACCACGTTCTACACGGGCCAGGGCTTCGCCGTTCGCACCGACTCGGGGATCGACTCGACCTCGGACATGGGCGACGCGATCATCTGCGTGCAGACCGGTACGACCACCGAGCAGAACGTGGCCGACCACTTCACGGACATCGGGCTTGAGTACGACCCGCAGGGCGGCCTGAGCCAGGACGTGGCGGACGCGTTCTTCGCCGGACGTTGTGACGTGCTGACGGCGGACGCCTCTGACCTCGCTTCGCGCATCGCGGTTCGCGATGACGCCGCGGACTACAAGATCCTTCCGCAGATCATTTCGAAGGAGCCGCTCGCTCCCGGCGTGCGGGACTACGACAGTGAGTGGAAGGACGTCGTGAACTGGGTCGTCCATGGCCTGATCAGGGCCGAGGAGATCGGGATCACGCGGGCGAACGTGGACGCGATGGCGGCTGACCCGCCGAACACCGAGGTGGCACGCCTGCTCGGCGTTCCGTTCCAGGGCGGCGATGTCGCGGCGCTGGGCTTCGACAGCGTGGACGCGCAGTTCATCTATCGGGCGATCAAGGCCGTCGGTAACTACGGCGAGATCTACGACCGCACGATCGGGAACAACATTCCGCGCGCATGCACGCTGAACGACCTCGTCATCAACAACTCCGGCTGCCCCGACGGCCAGGGTGGCATCCAGTACGCACTGCCGTACCGCTAGGCCACACGGCTGCGGGCCCCCGCGGGGCTCGCAGAGGCAACCACACCGAAGGGGGCGCCCAGTGGGCGCCCCCCTTCTTTCTCTCCGTTCTCTTGCCCCTTTTTCCCCTCGATCCCGTTATTCTTGCGCGGGCGATCCAGTGACGCGCCGAGGGAAGGGGCTTCCGTTGACCCAGCAGGCGCCAGGCATGCACGCAGCCCGTCGCACGCTCGATTCCTGCGCGCGCGACGGCGCGCAGCCAGGTGACGGCAGATGGCGATAGCGGCGGGCAGCGCGCCACCCCCGGAGCCAGAGGTTCCGCTGATCTACCGGCGCGGCGTCAGGCGAATGCTGACGCAGGGCATCTACGTGGCCCTCACCGCCGTGGTGATCGGCTACGTGTACACCTCGCTGGACCTGCGCGAGTTCGGCTTCGGATTCCTGAACGAACCGGCGGCGTTCAAGGTCGGCAACCAGTGGCTGACCGACGTCGACGGCGTCACGAACTCGCGGATCACGATGTACCTGGTGGGGGTGTGGTCCTCGCTGCGGGCCGTGCTGGTGGCGATCGCGCTCTCGACGGTGCTGGGCGTGCTCGTGGGCGTCGCGCGGCTCTCCTCGAACTGGCTCGTGGCGCAGATGGCCATGCTGTACGTGGAGATTTTCCGGAACACGCCGCTGCTGGTGCAGGTGGTGCTGGTCTACACGATCCTGCTCATCGGGGCGCCGCTCATCGAGAACGTCGTCAACGTGGGCGACTTCTTCTTCATCTCGAACCGGGGGATGGCGCTTCCCTGGCCGGTGCCGGACGGGGGCTTCTGGAACACGCCGGACTGGTTCGTGGGCGTGTGGGTGGCGGCGCTGATCGCAATCGCCGTGGCGGCAGGGCGGCTGCGAGCGATGCGGCAGGCGCGCGAGCGTGAGACGGGCCAGCCACAGTTCGCCAACCGCTGGGCCTTCGGCGTCTTCTCCATTGGCGCGCTGATCTCGTTCTTCGTCCTCGGGGCGCCGGTGAGCATGGACGAGCCCATGATCGAGGGCACGCACTACATCGAGGGGATGGTGATGGAGCCCGAGTTCACCGCACTGGTGGCGGGGCTCACGCTGTACACGAGCGCCTTCATCGCGGAGATCGTGCGGGGCGGCATCCAGGCGCTGCCGAGGGGGCAGACGGAGGCGGCGAACGCGGTGGGGCTCTCGGGCTACCAGCGGCTGACGCTGGTGATCTTGCCGCAGGCGCTGCGCCAGATTATCCCGTCGGTCACGAACCAGTACCTGAACATCAACAAGAACTCCTCGCTGGCGTACGCGGTGCTGTACGACGACCTGTTCCGGGTCGCGAACATCGTGCAGAACAAGGCCGGGCACGCGCTGGAGATGTTCTTCGTCATCATCGTCACCTACATGATTATCTCGTTCGCCATCTCGATGGTGATGAACTTCTTCAATGCGCGGGTGACCGCGCAGCGGATCTAGGAGGGTGCGCTGATGGTCGACATGCCGGCTCAGAATCCGCAGCGCATCGTGCTGCCACCGCACCGCGAGCGGGCGCGGCGGCCGCGCATCGTGCGCCTGCGCGAGTGGGCGCGCCACAACCTCTTCAATTCGCGGGGCGGAACGCTCCTGACGTTGCTCACGGCCGTCGTCCTCGGGTTCATCATCTACGGGGTCATCTATTTCGTGTTCGTGGACGCGAACTGGCGGGTGATCACGGACAACCGCTGGCTGCTGTTCGCGGGCGGCTACCCGATGGACCAGGAGTGGCGGCTCTGGTTCAGCGTGGGCTTCGTGTTCCTCCTGATCGGTCTGGCCTACGGGACGTGGGCGAGCCTGGGACGGCGGGACCACCTGTTCATCGTGCTGGCCTCGGGCTTCGTCATCCTGTTGATGGCGCACGGGGGCGCGGCCATCTGGTCAACCATCTGGTACCTGATCGCGATCGGGCTGCTTTACGCCGGCTACGCGGTCACGATCCGGCTGCCGCGGGAGGCGGGGCCGGGCCGGACGCTGCAACAGCGAGCCGTGGGCGGATTGCTGATCGCCGCGTTGCCGATCGTGCTGCTGGTCTTGCTGGCGTTCGGCGGAGCGCGGCCGCGGGAGCTCGACGGGTTCGTGTTGAACCTGGTGCTGGCGCCGGTGGGCATCGCCGGAGGTCTCGTCATCGCCATCCCCCTGGCGCTGGGGCGAGCCTCGCGCATGAAAGCGATCTCGTGGACGTGCACGACGTACATCGAGGTGGTGCGGGGAGCGCCGCTGCTGGGCTGGCTCTTCGTGGCACTCTTCATCCTCGACGACGTGATCGGGGGCGAGCTGATCGTGCGGGCGATGGTGGTGCTGGCGGTGTTCACGGCGGCCTACATGGCCGAGTACATCCGGGGCGCGCTCCAGGCGATGCCCTACGGCCAGTCGGAAGCGGCGCACGCGGTGGGTCTCAACCAGTTCCAGTCGATGCAGCTGATCGTGATGCCGCAGGCGCTGCGCATCTCCATCCCGCCGATGGTGGGTCAGGCGATCTCCATCTGGAAGGACACGACGCTGGTGACGGTGATCCTGCCTCTGCGGGAGCTGAAGGGGAACGCCGACTCGGCGATCGCACAGTTCGAGTTCACGCCCGACCGGATCGAGGCGTATGTGTTCGTGGCCGTGGTCTTCTGGATCGTGGCCTTCATCATGTCGCGCATCTCGCAGCGCGTCGAAGGCTCGCTGGGTATCGGCGAGCGCTAGCATCCGAGGGGAGCAGCACGATGACGACGGAAACCGCATCCATGCCCGCCCGGGACCTCGAGTCCGCGGACGACATCATCATCGCCGAGAACGTGGACAAATGGTTCGGCGACTTCCAGGCGCTCGACCAGGTTTCCATGCGCGTGAAGGAGCAGGAGGTGGTGGTCGTACTGGGGCCCTCAGGCTCGGGGAAGTCGACCTTCATCCGCTGCCTGAACCGGCTCGAGGAGCACGACTCGGGGCGCATCGTGATCGACGGGATCGAGATGAACGACGACGTGCGCAACCTGAACGCGATCCGCTCCGAGGTGGGGATGGTGTTCCAGCAGTTCAACCTGTTCCCGCACCTCTCGGTGATGAACAACATCACCCTGGGGCCGCGCAAGGTGCGGCGCATGCCGAAGCTGGACGCTGACGCGCTGGCGATGCAGCTGCTGGAGCGGGTGGGCATCCCGGAACAGGCGGAGAAGTACCCGGCGCAGCTCTCGGGCGGCCAGCAGCAGCGCGTCGCGATCGCGCGGGCGCTGGCGATGCAGCCAAAGATCATGCTGTTCGACGAGCCCACCTCGGCGCTCGACCCGGAGATGATCAAGGAAGTGCTGGACGTGATGAAGGAGCTCGCCCTTTCGGGCATGACGATGATCGTGGTGACGCACGAGATGGGCTTCGCGCGCGAGGTGGCCGACCGCCTGATGTTCTTCGACGAAGGCGCGCTCGTGGAGGAAGGGACACCCCAGCACTTCTTCGAGAACCCGCAAGAGGAGCGCACCAAGCTCTTCCTCTCCCAGATCCTTTAATTCTCTGGGTCGGAGCCAGGTCAAGCCTTCCCTCCGATCTTCGCCGCGAGGGGTGGACTGGTTGCAGGGTGGCTCGCTCCTCTTTCTCTGGGCCGGCAGCAGTTCAAGCCCCTCCGGCGATGTCCGCCGCGAGGGGTGGAGGTGGTGGGGTGCGTCTCGAGGTAGGACACGCAGGTGCCCGGGTGCGGGTGCGGGTGCGGGGGAAAGTCCGTACGATTCCCCGACCACGCCCGCGGGCGTTCTGGAGCAAGACGCATGTCCGTTGCCGACTTCAACCTGATCGCGCCTGAGACGCTGGAGTGTCCGTACCCGTTCTACGAGGCGCTGCACGCGGAGGCGCCGGTGCACTTCGTGCCCGAGCTGGGGATGGCCGTGGTGAGCACCTACGACCTGCTGAGCGAAGTGGTGCACGACCCGATCACGTATTCCTCGTCCATCCCGACGGGGCCGGCCGACCTGGTCATGCAGCAGGACGAAGACGTGGACGAGGAGCTGAAGATGCTGCGCGAGACCGTGAACCGGTCGAACGCGGCCACGCTCCTGTCGGCCGACCCGCCCTATCACCAGCGCTACCGCTCCCTCGTGAACAAGGCCCTCTCCGCTCGGCGCGTGGCCAGCATGGAAGGCTACGTGCGCGAGATCGTGACGGGGTTGATCGACGAGTTCATCGACGACGGCAAGGTGGACTTCACGAAGCAGTTCGCCGATGAGGTACCGATGGCGGTCATCGCCGACCAGATCGGCGTGCCGCGGAAGGATCTGAAGGCGTACAAGGCGCGCGCCGACGCGGCCATCGGCGGCATCGAGCGGCAGATCCCGGAGGAGGAGGAGCGCGCCACCCTCCAGGCGGGGCTCGAGCTGCAGGAGTACTTCCTGATGCGGGCCCAGGAGGCGCGGGAGAACCCCAAGGACAACATCATCACGACCCTAGCGACGGTGGAGATGGACCACCCCGACGACGGGAAGCGGCCGCTGAACGACGCCGAGATCCTGAGCATCCTCCAGCAGCTGCAGGTGGCGGGGAAGGAGACGACCGCGCACTGCATCGGCAGCACGATGCTGCTCTTCGTCGAGAACCCGGACGAGCTGGCGAAGGTCCAGGAGGATCCCTCGCTAGTCTCGAACATGGTGGAGGAGACGCTGCGCGTGGAGACGCCCGTGCGGGCCCTCTTCCGCCGCACGACGAAGCCGGTCACGCTCGGCGGCGTGGACCTGCCCGAGGGCCAGCTGATGATGCTGATCTACGCGGCGGCGAACCGCGACGAATGCCAGTTCGCGGAGGCGGCGCAGTTCGACGTGGAACGCGACAACGCGCGCGAGCAGATGGCCTTCAGCGCGGGGCCGCACTACTGCGTGGGCGCGGCGCTGGCGCGCCTGGAGATCCGGGTGGCTTTCGAGGAGGTCCTGAAGCGGATGAAGAACTTCCGCCTGGACCCGGATTACCCGGCGCCGACGCACCAGCCGAGCTACATCCTGCGGGGGCTGCACGAGCTCCACATCCTGTTCGACAAGGCGTAGGAACCATGGCGCCGGGGCCGCTTTCGCACCCCGGCGTTTCTTTACCCCGGTCCTGTTAGCACTCTCTTGACATGAGTGCCAAACCTGAGCATACTGTAGTCAGGATTCACAATGAGTTTGTTAGAGGAGTGACAAGAAGAATGGCAGGCATGGTTCGGTACGACCCCTTCGATTCGCCCCGCGAGTTCGTGGAGCGCTTCTTCAACCGCGCGTTCGGGCCGATGGAGGCGACCGGGTACGACGAGGGCGCCCTTGGCGTCGATATTTCCGAGACGGACGAGGAGCTGATCGTGCGCGCCTCGCTCCCCGGCTTCGCCGAGGACGAGATCGACGTGCAGCTCCACCAGGGCGTGCTCTCCATCAAGGCGGAGCACTCAGTGAGCGAAGCCCACGAGGACGAGCGCTACCACCGTCGCGAGCGGCGCTGGTCGACTCTGAGCCGGCGGCTGGCCCTCCCGGGCGTGCTGCACGACGCGGACGTGAACGCGGAGCTGGCGAACGGCGTGCTGACGCTGCGCATCCCCGTGCCGGTGGCGGCGAAGCCGAAGCAGATCAAGATCGCCACGGGGTAGCCGAGGACAACGGACCCCTTTTGGGGAAGCGGGCCGCCCAGGCGGCCCCCGTTCGTTTGCCCGCAGCCCCCCGTCAGGCGCC
>JAJDUR010000036.1 GCA_022826585.1 Dehalococcoidia bacterium | reverse complement strand
CCAGTAGCAGGTGTATTCCTTGTTCGTGTAGGCGTTGAGGGTGCCGCCGGCGCCCTCGATCTCCTCGGCGATCATGTTGGCGCGGGGGCGGCGCTCGGTTCCCTTGAAGATCATGTGCTCGAGGAAGTGGGTGATGCCGTTCAGGCGCTGGGGCTCGGAGCGGGAGCCAACGCCCACGAAGAGGCTGACGGTGGCGGCCTGGGTGGTGGGGACAGGGGTGGTAACGACGCGCAGGCCGTGGGGGAGCGTGGTCGTGTGCCAGGTGACGGCCATGGGTGCGAAAGCCTCTCGTTCGGCGGGTTGGGGGTATTCTACGGTCGCCCGCAGGACGGGCCGCGATGAGCGGGGATGCATCCGTGGGCGAACTGACACTGCGACCGAACTGGACGACCGCCGCGGGCGCGCTCGAAGGCGTGCTGGCGGCGGAAGGGCTGGAGCTTCCCCGGCACGCGGTGATGGGGCTGACGGGGCACGCCTGGCACCTGTGCGTGACCTCCGAGGGGGGCATCGCGGCGCTGCCCAACGGGCCGCACGACCTCGACTGGGGGGCGATGGTGGAGCGGTACGCCCGCACGGGGCTGGCCTGGGAGCGCTTCGCGCGGCAGGCGCGAGGGGTGGAGCTGGCGGTCGCGAAGGATGCGGCGATCGCGTGGGCGCGGGAGCGGCTGGACGCGGGAGTTCCGCTCATCGGGTTCGACCTGCAGGTTCACGAGTTCGCCATCGTGACGGGCTACGACACGGGGCGCGAGGGGTTCCTCGTCGAGTCAGCGGTTTCGGAAGAGATGGGGGGGTTCGCGCCGTGGAGCGAGTGGCCCTCGCCTGCGCTGGGGATCATCGAGCTGTTCGCGCCGCTCGGGCCGAGCGACCCGGACCCGGAGGAGGCAGTGGTGGGGGCGCTGGGGACGGCGCTGGAGCTGATGTCCGGGGGCGGGGCCGCAAGCGATCAGCCCCGGGGAACGGCGGCGTTCGAGGCGTGGGCGGACGCCTTCGAGGGGACGGAGGAGGTGGACCGGGCGGGCAACGCCTACACACTGGCGGTGCTGCAGGCGGCGCGGATGGACGGCGCGGCCTTCCTGGGGGACCTCGCCGAGGCGATTCCCGGGCTCGCGATCCCGCTCATGCACGCGCAACGGGCGGTCCTCGACCTGACGCAAGCGCTCTCGCCGCTGCTGACGCTGTTCCCGTTCCCGGCGGGCGGGCACGGGAACGTCTCGAACCCGGGACTGCGGGAGGCGGCAGCGAACGCACTGCGCCGGGCGGGCGGGCACGAGCGGCGGGCGGCGGAATCGATCGCCGAGGCGCTCGACTCGCTGGGGGTGGGGTAGCCGGGGTGGTCAGCTGGATTATCGAGGGGGAGTTGGCGGTGAGCGCTCGCCCCGGCTACCTGCCGGGCGAGGAGCGGGCCGTGCCGACGACAGCGGTGGATGCCTGGATCGCGAGGGTGCGGGAGGCGGGCGTGCGGTCGGTCATCTGCCTGCTGGGCGACGACCAGCTGCCGCTCTACGAGGGAGCGCTCCCGGAGGGACTGATCGCCCGCTACCGGGCGTCGGGACTGGCGGTGGCGCACCACGGCGTGCGGGACGGGCTGACGGAGCCGTTCACGCCGGCGCAGCTCGACCGGGCGTGGGCCTCGTTCCAGGCGCTGCCGAAGCCCGTGCTGGTGCACTGCAGCGCGGGACACGACCGCACTGGGCGAGTGGTGCGGCACATCCTGGGGCGGTTGGAGGCGGAGGAGGCGCGGGGCGGCTAGGCGCCGCGGGCGCGGAGGACGGCCAGCGTTAGATCCTCGACGGTGGCGAGCTCGGGATCGGCGGTGAGGGCGTCGTCGACCCAGCGCCGGGCTTCCGAGCGCCCGTAGCCGAGGGCGGCGATGGCCTCGACGGCGTCGAGGGCGACGCGGTCGCGCTTGAGGCTGTCCAGGTCGACGGGACGGTCGAGGGCGCCGTCCTGGAGCGCGGCCTCGGCGACGACCTTGCCGCGCAGGGTGGCGATGACCTTGGCGGCCACGCGCGCGCCGATTCCGGGCAGCCGCGTGAGCACGGGCTGGTCTTCCTGCTCGATGGCGCGGGCGATGGTGCTGACGGAGACGGTCATGGCCTTGGCGGCCTTGGTGGGGCCGAGGCCCTCGACGGTGGTGAACTTGCGGAAGAAGTCGCGCTCGGGGCGGCGGAGGAAGCCGACAAGGAGGGGCACGGGGGTGTTGGCGGTGGCGTGGTAGAGCACGTGCAGGCCGATCTCGGGGTCGGGGCCACCTTCCCCGGCGGCGTCGACCTTCTCCTGGATCTCGGGCCAGAGGAAGGCGGGTACGAGCACCTCGTAGCGGACGCCGGAGACATCGATCTCGACGGTCAATTCGCCGACGTCGGTGTGGGTGAGGCGTCCGGCGAGGTGGGTGATCACGCGCCGATCTTACGCCGCCGCGACGCGGAGCCGGGGCGCGGGTAGGCTGGGACGCGTGCCGGAACTCCCGGAAGTCGAGACGATCAGGCGGGACCTCGAGCCGCTGGTGGTGGGGCGGACGGTGGCGGGCGTCGAGGTCGACCCGGGCACGATCGACCTGCTGACAGACCTGCCCATCGACGGGCTGCGGGCGGGCCTCGTAGGGCGGCGCTTCGTTTCGCTCGGACGCCGGGGCAAGTACCTGCTGTTCGGCATGGACGATGCGTGCACCTTCGTGACGCACCTGCGCATGACGGGGCGGCTGGTGTGGCGCGAGGCGGGCGACCCCGCGATCGACTACGAGCGGGGGCGCATCGCGCTGGAGGGGGGCCATGACCTTCGCTGGAGCGACCTGCGGAAGTTCGGCACCTGGGACATCGTGGAGGACACGGCGGAGGTGGTGGGGAAGCTGGGACCGGAGCCGCTGGACGAGGCGTTCACGGCGGCGTTCCTGCGGAAGCTGCTGGCGGGGCGGACGGCGCCGGTGAAGGCCGTGCTGCTCGACCAGCGGCGCATCGCGGGGCTGGGGAACATCTACGTGGACGAGGCGCTCTTCCAGGCGCGCATCCGTCCGGACACGGCGGCCGGGGAGGTGTCGCGGGGGGCGGCGGCGCGGCTGCACGTGGCCTGCCGCGAGGTGCTGGAGCGGGGCATCGAGAACCGCGGGGCGAGCTTCAGCGACTACGTGGACGCGCGGGGCGAGGAGGGGCGGCAGCACATGTACGTGCAGGTGTTCCGTCGCGACGGGAAACCGTGCTACACGTGCGGGGCGGAGATCGCCCGGTCGGTGGTGGGGGGGCGGGGAACGCACTTCTGCCCGCGCTGCCAGCGACGGCCGCGCAGGCGGCGATCCACCAGCGGCTAGAATGCCCGCATGCCCGAGTCGCCATATGTCGACGGCCTGACGGAGCTTCGATTCCTGGAGGAGTACGAGCGCTCGGTCCTGAGCAAGCCGCAGATGGTGGCGGACGCCGCCCTGAAGGCGCTGGCGTTCGCGCCGCCGTACGAGCGTCCGGCGCTCGTGGGGATGCTGGCGGAGCAGCTCGTGGAGGCGGCGCTGCGGCTGACGGCCGTGTTCGAGGCGCTCGACGACCGGCGGTTCTCGATCGCCCAGCAGCTGCGAGGGCCGCTGCCGGGGGCGGATGGGTGGGTGGCGCTGGCGCAGCTGTCGGGCACGGCCGAGCCGGAGGGCGTCGTGCGGCGGCTGGCGCTCGACGAAGGGGCGGTGGAGAGCGCGGCGCAGCTTCGGGGGCTGCCGGTGCCGGAGTGGCTGCCCGCGCTGATCGAGGCGACCACGGCGGCAGACTCGCTGGCGATGCCAGCGCCTATCGACCAGCTCGCGATCACGGGAACGAACGCGGAGGGGGTACGGCTGGAGGTGCGGCTGGCAGCCGGCGAAAACGACACGGTCGCGATGGCCGACCTCGTCGCCGACCTCTGCTCGGTGGCGCGGGGATTCCTGGGAGCGTACCTGCGGGCCCGTAAGTCGATGGGGCAGCGGGTGTGAGCGAGATCGAGCCGCTCGCGCCCGGCAGGCGCGACGCCATCACGGACGTGCGCGGCGTGCGCGTCGGGCACTGGACCTCGCGGCGCAAGGCGACGGGCTGCACGGTGATCCTGTGCGAGGACTGCACGGCGGCCGCCGCGGACGTGCGGGGCGGGGCGCCGGCGACGCACGAAACCGAGGCGCTGGCGGGACAGAACGCGATCCGCCGCTGCCACGCGGTCGTGCTCACGGGCGGCTCCGCGTTCGGGCTGGCGACCACGGCGGGGGTGGCGCGGTGGCAGGCGGAGCGGGGCGTGGGGGTGGAGACACAGGGAGGGCCGGTTCCGATCGTCGTGGGGGCGGGGATCTACGACCTGCACACGGGCCCGAACGCCCATCCGGGGGCGGAGGAGGGGGAGCGGGCGGCGGCGCGGGCGACGGGCGGGGCGGTCGCGCAGGGGAGCGTGGGCGCGGGGACGGGCGCGACGGTGGCCAAGCTGCTCGGCGTCGAGCAGGGGCTCAAGGGGGGCATGGGGACGGCGAGCCTGGTGGGGCCGCGGGGGCTGGTGGTAGGGGCGCTCGCCGTCACGAACTCCGTGGGGGCGATCGTCGAGCCGGCCACGGGGGAGCTGGTGGCGGGGCCACGGGGCGAGACGCCGGGAGAGATGCGCACCCCGGAGCAGGCGGTGGTCGAGCGACAGCCCGAGGAGGAGCCGGCGCGGGAGAACACGACGATCGTCTGCGTCGCGACGAACGCCGACATCGAGCACATCGGCGTCCAGCGGCTCGCGGTGCACGGTCACGACGGGCTGGCGCGCTCGATCGTGCCCGCGCACACACTCGGCGACGGCGACACGGTCTTCGCGCTGACGACGGGGGAGGTCGCGACGGAGCCGCACGACCTGACGACACTGGGGCTGATGACGATGCTCACGGTGGAGCGGGCGGTCGTGCGCAGCGTCAGGCTGGCGGAGGGGTTGAAGGGGGTGCCATCGGCGGGGGAGTGGCGCGAAGGTTCGGGCAAGAGGGGTTGACAAGCGTTTCCCGGCTGGCGACGATCCCGCGTGCCGTCGATCCGTTCGCGGACGGCGAGCCTGGAAAGACGAGACCACGCACGCTCTAGTCCGCCTGGACCCGCAGGGCCGGTACGGATGGCGAGCCGCGGCCAGCAAGCAGTACCTGGCTTCCGGTTCTACCGTTCCGCGCCCTGCCAAACCGGCAAGGGCGTTTTTCGTGGCAATCGACGCGAGTGGAGGGAACCGATGGGACGCCTTTCGATCCACAAGCTGGCTGAATGGAAGCGCGAGGGCCGTCGCTTTGCGATGCTGACGGCGTACGACTACGCGATGGCGCGCCTGGTCGAGCAGGCGGGCGCGCCCGTGATCCTCGTGGGCGACTCTCTCGGCACGGTGATGCTGGGCCACGACTCGACGGTGCCCGTGACGATGGACGACATGCTCCACCACACAAAGGCCGTGGTCCGGGCCACGGAGCGCTCCCTCGTGGTCGCCGATATGCCCTTCATGAGCTACCAGGCGAACGCCGACGAGGCGATCGCGAACGCGGGGCGGCTGCTGCAGGCGGGCGCCGGCGCGGTGAAGCTGGAGGGCGGCAGCGCGGTCGCGCCGCTCGTGCGGCGGATGGTGCAGGCGGGCATCCCCGTGATGGGGCACCTCGGACTGACGCCCCAGTCGGTCAACCAGTTCGGCGGGCACAAGGTGCAGGGCAAGACCCCGGCCGCGGCGGCGCGCATCATCGGCGATGCGCGCGCGCTGGAAGAAGCGGGCGCCTTCGCTATCGTGCTGGAGACGGTGCCGGCGCCGCTCGCGAAGATGGTGACGGAGCGCATCGGGGTGCCGACGATCGGCATCGGGGCCGGTGCGGACTGCGACGCCCAGGTGCAGGTGCTGCACGACCTGCTGGGCCTCTTCGACGACCAGCGGCAGTTCCGCCACGCGAAGCGCTACGCCGTGCTGGGCGAGGCGATCCGTTGGGCCGTCCGCGACTACGTGGCGGAGGTCGAGGATGGCGTTTTCCCGACCGAGGCGGAGAGCTTCCCGATGGCCGAGGAGACGATGAGCGAGCTGCGCCAGGGCGCGAGCACGCCCGCCTGACGCTCCCGCTGCGGGGTCGCGCATGGATATCCTGAAGACCCCCAAGGAGATGCGCGCCTGGCGACGGGCGCATCCGGGCAGCCTCGGGCTGACCCCGACGATGGGGTACCTGCACGACGGGCACCTCGCGCTGGTGCGGCGGTCGCTGGCGGAGAACGAGGCGTCGGCGGCGAGCATCTTCGTGAACCCGGCACAGTTCGGCCCGAACGAGGATCTCGACCGGTATCCGCGGGACGAGGAGGGTGACCTGCGGGCGCTGCGGGAGCTGGGGGTTGCCGCCGTGTACCTGCCGTCGGTGGTGGACGTGTATCCGGAGGGGTACCAGACGTACGTGACGGTCGAGGGGTTGTCGCAGGGGCTGGAGGGGGCGTCGCGGCCGGTGCACTTCCGGGGCGTGGCGACGGTCGTGACGAAGCTGCTGAACGCCGTGCAGCCGGACCGCGCGTACTTCGGAAAGAAGGACGCGCAGCAACTGCGGGTTATCCGACGGCTGGTGCGGGACCTCGACCTGCCGGTCGAGATCGTGGCGTGCGACACCGTGCGGGAAGCGGACGGGCTGGCGATGAGCAGCCGCAACGCCTACCTCTCGCCCGAGCAGCGAGCGGCGGCGGTCGTGCTGTCGCAGGCCCTGCACGGGGCGGAGGAGCGCTTCCGCGACGGCGTGTGGGAGGCGGAGGCGCTGCGCACGGGGGTGCGGGCGGCGGTGGCGGCGGAGCCGTTGGCGGAGTTGGATTATGTCTCGGTAGCGGACTCGGAGACGCTGGCCGAGATCGAGGGCGAGGTGCAGGGGACGGCGCTGCTCTCGATGGCGGTGAGCTTCGGGCCCGTGCGGCTGATCGACAACGTGACGCTGGGCGAGGGCGGCTGAGGGCGCTGCTACACTGACGCTCATGGTTTCCGTGGCATCCCCATCACAGGGCGCCTTCAAGCTGAGCGCCGACTTCCGTCCGACGGGCGACCAGCCGCAGGCGATCGAGCAGCTCGTCGCGGGGCTGCAGCGCGGGGACCGCTACCAGACGCTGCTGGGAGCGACGGGCTCGGGGAAGACGTTCACGATCGCGAACGTGGTGGAGGCGGTGGGGCGGCCGACGCTGGTTCTGGCGCACAACAAGACGCTGGCGGCGCAGCTCTGCGCGGAGCTGAAGGAGTTCTTCCCGGAGAACGCGGTCGAGTACTTCGTGAGCTACTACGACTACTACCAGCCGGAGGCGTACATCCCGCGGAGCGACACGTACATCGCCAAGGACGCGGACATCAACGACGAGATCGACAAGCTGCGGCACGCGGCCACGCGATCGCTGTTCACGCGCCGGGACGTGATCATCGTGGCGAGCGTGAGCTGCATCTACGGCCTGGGCGAGCCGTCGGACTACCAGCAGTTCATCCTGGGGATGAAGGTGGGGGAGCGCCTCGACCGTCGCGACGTGCTGCGGCGGATGGTGGAGATGCAGTACGAGCGGAACGACCAGAACGTGGTGCGCGGGCGCTTCCGGATGCGGGGCGACTCGCTCACGATCCTGCCCAGCTACGAGGAGCTGGCGGTCCGCATCGACTTCTGGGACGACGAGGTGGAGCGGATCAGCGAGCTGGACCCGCTGACGGGCGAGATCGTGGCGGAGCGCCAGGAGATCGACATCTTCCCGGCCAAGCACTTCGTGACGAGCAAGGACAACCTCGAGGACGCGCTCACGGCGATCGAGACGGAGCTGCAGGACCAGCTCAAGTTCCTCCGGGAGCAGGGGAAGATCCTGGAGGCGGCGCGGCTGGAGGAGCGCACGCACTACGACCTGGAGACGCTGAAGGAAACGGGCTACTGCGCCGGCATCGAGAACTACTCGCGGCACCTGCAGGTACGTCCGGCAGGTTCGACGCCGTGGTGCCTGCTGGATTACTTCCCCGACGACTGGCTGCTGGTCGTGGACGAGTCGCACATCACGCTGCCGCAGGTGCAGGGGCAGTTCTTCGGGGACCGGTCGCGCAAGGAGACGCTGGTGGAGTTCGGGTTCCGGCTGCCGAGTGCGCTGGACAACCGGCCGCTGACGTTCGACGAGTTCGACCAGCACATCAACCAGACGATCTTCGTGAGCGCGACGCCGGCGGACTACGAGCTGGACCAGTCGACGCAGGTGGCGGAGCAGGTGATCCGGCCGACGGGGGTGCTCGACCCGGTGGTGGAGGTGCGGTCGACGGATGGGCAGATCGACGACCTGCTGGCGGAGATCAATGCGACGACGGCGAAGGGTCAACGGGTGCTGGTGACGACGCTGACGAAGAAGATGGCGGAGGACCTGGCGGACTACCTGACGGAGATGGGCGTGAAGACGCACTACCTCCACTCGGAGGTGGAGACGCTGGACCGGGTGGAGATCCTGCGGGACCTGCGGCTGGGGGTGTACGACGTGGTGGTGGGGATCAACCTGCTGCGGGAAGGGCTGGACCTGCCGGAGGTGTCGCTGGTGGCAATCCTCGATGCGGACAAGGAGGGCTACCTGCGCTCGAACCGCTCGCTGATCCAGACGATCGGGCGGGCGGCGCGGCACGTGGAGGGGCGCGTCGTGATGTACGCCGACCACATCACGGCGAGCATGCGCAAGGCGCTCGACGAGACGGAGCGGAGGCGGGGCATCCAGGATTCGTACAACCGCGAGCACGGGCTTGAGGCGTCGACGATCACGAAGGCGATCCGGGACATCACGGACCACGTGCGGGAGGTGGCGGAGGAGCCGGCGGAGTACGACGCGGGCGTCCCGGCGGGGATGCCGCCGGACGAGCTGCTGCGGATGATCAAGGAGCTGGAGCGGGAGATGAAGGGGGCGGCGAAGAACCTCGAGTTCGAGAAGGCGGCGGCGCTGCGCGACCGGATCGTGGAGCTGCGGCGGGAGCTGGTGGGGTCGGAGAGCGAGGAGCTGGAGGCGTTCGCGGAGGTGGCGGGGCGGAGCGGACCGGTGCGCTACGGGCGCAGCCAGGCGGGCGGGCGCAACCGGCGGCGGCGCTTCAAGCGGGGATAGTCGCTCCAGCCGGAGGAATCGCGCGTGGTCGGGGGCAGGGGGTAGGCTTGGGCAAGCAGCCACGAGGGAGTTCCCACATGCCCAGCCGCCGAGCATCCATCGCCCTGACCGCCGAAGAGCAGGAACAGTTCCTGGACGAGGGCTGGACGTTGCAGGTGGCGACCAACGGCCCCGGTGGATTCCCCCACCTGGCGCCGATGTGGTACGTGGTGATCGACGGGGTCATCCACTTCACGACGTTCGGGAAGAGCCAGAAGATCCTGAACCTGCAGCGTGACCCCCGCATTTCGGTGATGCTGGAAACAGGCGAGGCCTACGAGGAGCTGCGGGGACTCGTCATCCGGGGCACGGGCGAGGTGGATACGGACGTGCAGACGACCGCCTCGGTGATGTCACTGGTGGGGAGTAAGTACCGGGGTCTGCCGATCGCGACCGAGACACCGGAGGAGGCGCTTCCGGCGGCGGCGAAGCGGGTCACGGTGCGCATCCGGCCGGAGCGCATCTACAGCTGGGACCACGGGAAGCTCGGGGGGCGCTACTAGAGCCGTCCGTCCAGCCTGCTGTGGGCCCAGTGGGTGATGGCCACGGCGAGGGCGTCGGCAGCGTCGGAGGGGCCGGGGGGCTCGGCCAGTCCGAGCTCGATGCCAACCATTTTCGCGATCTGGGCCTTGTCGCTCTGGCCGTAGCCACCAACCTGGTTCTTGATGACGGCGGGGGCGTACTCGTGCACCTCGAGGCCGGAGTCGGCGAGGGCGAGGAGGGCGGCGGCGCGGGCGTGGCCGAGGGCGAGGGCGGAGCGCGCGTTGGAGCCGACGAAGGAGGCCTCGACGGCGCCCACCTCGGGTGACCACTGGGCGAAGGCCTTGCGCAGCCCATCGCGGATGAGCACGAGGCGGTGGGCGAGGCTATCGGCCGAGCGGGTGCGGACGACGCCGTGGGCGACGTGCCGGCACACGTCATCGTCGACATCGACGATGCCGTAGCCGGTGGCGTTGAGGCCGGGGTCGATGCCAGCGATGCGCATGCCCGCACTCTACGACGGCGGGCGGGGGAGCGCCGAGGGGCGGGTGGCGCTAGCCGGCGTACTGGGCGAGGAGCTCCTCGTCGAAGTCGGCGTTGGAGTAGACGCGCTGGACGTCCTCGAGCTCCTCGAGGCCGTCGAGGAGGCGGAGGGTCTGGGCGGCGGGGCCCTTCTCGAGGGCGATGGGGGCGGTGGGCACCATGGAGAGGTCGGCATGCTCGACGGTGTAGCCCGCTTCGGTGAGCGCCTGGCGCACGGTTTCGAGATCGCCGGGGGCGGTCTGGACCTCGACCGAGCCGGCGGAGGTCTCGATGTCCTCGGCGCCGGCCTCGATGGCGGTGAGGGCGATCTCGTCTTCGTCGTGCCCGTCGACGGGGACGGAGAGGGCGCCACGGGACTCGAACTGCCAGGCGACGGAGCCGTTCTCGCCGAGGCTGCCGCCGACGCGGGTGAACTCGTGGCGGATGGCGGCGACGGTGCGGTTGCGATTGTCGGTGACGGCGGTGACGAGGATGGCGGCGCCGCCGGGGCCGTAGCCCTCGTAGCTCACCTCGATGAGCTGGTCGCTCTCGCCGCCCCCGGTGGCCTTGGCGATGGCGCGGGTGATGTTGTCGTTGGGCATGTTGGCGGCCTTCGCGCGCTGGACGGCGAGGCGCAGCTTGAAGTTGGCGTCGGGGTCGGGCCCGCCGGCCTTGGCGGCGAGCTGGAGCTCCTTGGCGAGCTTCGTGAAGAGGGCGCCGCGCTTGTTATCGGCGGCCTCTTTCTTGCGCTTGATGGTGGACCATTTCGAGTGGCCAGACATGGGGCTGTCCTCCGGATTTGGTCAGCTTCGAGTGTAGCGCAACGCCGGGGCGCTATTCGTTCCAGGCGGCGTTGAAGCGCTCGCCGAGGGCGTCGATGACGTGGTGGTCGGTGAAGTTGGCCTGGAGGGGGCTGACGCTCACGTACTTGTGCATGATGGCCCAGATGTCGGTGCCGGGGGGTGGGTCGAGGGGCGTGGGCTCGAAGGGTCCCCGGGTGAGGAAGCCCTTCGACTCGCCCTGGACCTCGAGGTGGAAGTAGCCGCGCCGGGCGACGCGCGTGACGAGGATGCCCTTGATCTCCTCGAAAGGGACGAGGGGGACATTGACGTTGAGGAAGATGGACTTCGGCAGGCGGCCTTCGATCTCTTCGCGGCAGAAGATGGCGGCGACGCGCTCGGCGGCGTCCCAGTCGACCTCGGCGCGGGGGTCCATGGCGTAGGAGATGGCGAGGGAGGTGATGCCGCGGTAGTGGCCCTGGAGGGCGGCGCCGACGGTGCCGCTGGCGGTGAGGTCGTTGCCGATGTTGGCGCCCCGGTTGATGCCGGAGACGAGCAGGTCGGGCTCCTCATCGAGTACGCCGTTGAGGCCGACGATGACGGCGGAGGCGGGCGAGCCGTTGACGTGCCAGGCGTCGACGCCGGGCACGGGCGGGTCCTCGATGGGGGTCCAGACCAGCTCCTGGCGGAGGGTGAGGCTGCCGCCGACGGCGCTCTGGTTCATGCTGGGGGCGACGACGGTGACGTCGCAATCGAGGGAGCGGCAGGCACGGGCGAGCGCCCACAGTCCGGGGGACTCATAGCCATCGTCGTTGCTGATGAGGATGCGGCGGGGCATCGCTGAGCGATGCTACGCGACAGGGGGGTTAGCGGCTCCGAGGTGACGGCAGGCTATTCGGAGGGCCTGGCGAACCACTCATCGAGGGTCTGGCGGATGCCCGGCGCCATGATCTCGAAGGTCATGCCGACGTCGTTGGTGACGAAGGCGGAGCCGGGGCCGAGGTCCCAGATGGTCATGCCGAGGGCCTGGAGGCGCTCGGCTTCGGCGCGAACGTCCTCGACGATGTAGCCGACGTGGTGGAGGCGGGGGCCGGTGTCGGCGGCGAAGAAGCCGCTCCCGTGGCCGCTGACGAGCTCGACGTAGGGCGGTCCCTGGCGGGAGTAGACGGCCTGCATCTCGTCGGTCGTGGGGCCCTCGGGGGTATCCATCTTGCGGGTCATGGACCAGATGGAGGTCCAGTTCACGTTGAGGGCGGGGCCGAGCTGGTCCATCGCCGCCTGGAGGTCGGGAACGGCCATGGCGAAGTGGAAGAGCTCGTCCGAGGGGATGTCGTGGGCGCTGATGATGTCGTCGGGTCTCATGGCGTTCCTCCCGCTGGGCTACTCCCGGTAGACGATGTCGTCGGTCGAGTGGGAACCCTCGGTGAAGCCGAGGCCGGGCGGGTCCCAGACCTCGTCGACTTTCACGACGCGGTCCATGTCGTGGATGACGACGCGGTCGCTGAACTTCCAGACGCCGTCGCGGCGCTCGAAGCGGTCGACGTAGCGGCCGCCCCAGCGGTAGTCGGTGTCGGGTTCGCCGTTCTCGCCGGGGGCGCGGTGGTTGGCCTGGGCGTAGGCCTCGCCCCTGGCCGTGTCGCCGTCGATCTCGACCCAGACGTTGGTGGTGACGTGCTGGGTCATCTTGAAGCGGGAGAGGCCGACCATGACGTTCTTCACGAAATCGTCGCGGACCTCTCGGGTGCGGGTGGTGATGTGGGCGTCCTCGTGGAAGCAGGAGCGGAGGAGTTCCGGGTCGAGGCGGTCGACGCCGCGGGCGTAGCGGAAGTAGAGGTTGCGCAGCTCGATCTCGTCGAGCGCGCGCCGCAGGGCGTCCTGGTCGAGGTCGGGCACGGGCTCCTCCTTCCGGGAGCTGCTAGACGGAGCGAATCCCGTCGATGACGAGGCCGACGGCGCGGAAGATGAGGAGGGCGCCGATGAGGCGCGCGAGGGTGCCGGCGAAAGGCACGGGCCGTCCCGAGAGGGCGAAGACGCCGGCGGCCACGGCCCCGACGACGATGAGAGACGCGAGCACGACCTGGGGCTCGCCCTTGTCGGCGGAGCGGGTGAGGACGGCGGCGAAGGCGGCGGGGCTCGCGAGGAGGGGGAAGGCGAAGGGGAAGAGGGCGCCCTTCCGACCCGGCTGAACGGTGTAGGCGAAGGGTCCGAAGAGGAGCAGGGCGGCGCCCGTGACGGCCATGACGATGCCGGCGGAGATGCGGAAGGTCTCCGGTTCGAGCTCGAGAGCGTCGAGGAAGGCGTCGGCGGCGAAGGTGGCGGCGAGGAGGAGGGCAGCGGCGGCAAGGAAGGCGATGGCGGCGACCTTCCACGAGAGGCGCTCCTCGATGGTCCGGTTCATGGTCGCCAGGACGGCGGGCGGGTTCACGGCCGCGAAGATGAGGAGGATGGTCATGCCGATACCGCTCATGGGACGTCCTCCTCGGCGGCAAGGATAGCCTGTGTGAGGACGAGGCCGGAGAGGGCGTGCTGCTGGTCGTCCATGCGGGTGATGCCGTCGCGGAACCAGGCGCCGGCGGCCAGGTCGGGGCTGGGCCAGGCAGCGCTCTCCCTGAAGGTGATCTGGCGGGCGGCGAGGATGCCGGCGCCGCAGATGGCGCGCTCGGCGAGCTTCGGCTCGAGGTCGGCGAGGCGCTCGTCGGTGCTGGCGAGGCGCCACATCGAGGTCAGTCCCTCGACCCAGGTGCCGAGCCCGGCGGCGCGCGTGAGCCTTCCGTGGAAGGGCTCGTTGATGAAGCCGCCGGTGCGCTGGGATTCGACGCGGATGAGGAAGCCGAAGCGCTCGGCGAGGGCGCGGGCGTACTCGATGTGGTGGTCCTCGAGGGGCCAGTCGGCCATCTCGGAAAGGCTGTAGGCGGCCCACTGGTCGGGCCAGGGCGGGAAGCTGAGATCCTCGACCTCGTCGCGGTGCAGGGCGAGGTAGTCGGCGATGCGCCAGGAGGGTTCGTCCCAGCCCTCGCCGGGGAAGTGGCGGTGCATCTGCGCGAGCGCCCAGAGGGCCTCGCCGGTGGCGTAGCGCGAGCGGACGGTGGGGTCGGGCTCGCCGGTGGCGGGGTCCCAGTAGTTGAGCATGGCGCCATCGGGAAGCTGCATGACGACGAGGAAGCGGGCGAGGCGGCGCATGAGGTCGTCGTAGGCGGGGTCGTTGGTGGCGAGGCGGCGCTGGGTGAGCCCGGCGAGCATGAGCGAGCTGGCGCCGAGCTTCACGCGGCCGGTCCAGGGGTTGCGAAGGGCGACCCAGTTGTCCTGCTCGATGAGGTTGGCCTCCATCCAGGCCGTGCCCAGGTCGGCGGCCTGCAGGCGGGTGGGGTCGCCGAGGGCCACGGCCTGGTAGAGGGACATGGTGACGCCCGCGTGGCGGACCACGTTGTAGTCGTCGGGGAGGGAGTCGGTTTCGGCGTTGTATTCGTAGACGTAGCGGCCGTCGGGATACTGGGCGATCTCGATCCAGTCGGCGGAGGCGGAGGCGGAGGTCGTGAGGGATTCGGGGGTGATCTCAGGACAGCGCTGGGGGGCGGCCACCGTGACCCGAAGCAGGGCCAGCCCCACCGCACAGACGACGACGGTGGCGCCGAAGGCCGTAATCACGCCGAAGGCGCCTCGGCCTGGAAGTTGAGGCGGTGGCCACGGGTAGGCCAGTCGTCGAAGGCGACCAGCTGGCCCATCGCGCCCATGGTGACGTAGAGGGTGCGCAGGTCGGGGCCGGCGAAGCAGGCGTTGGTGGTGATGCGATCGGGGAGGGGCTCGTGCCAGACGGTGGCGCCGTCGGGGGAGATGGAGGTGATGCCGCCGTTGATGATGGTGGCGACGAGGATGTTGCCCTCACCGTCGACGCACATGGAGTCGCACATGGCGTGGTTGGTGGGCGGGGCGCCGGGGACGGTGGCGACGACGTGGCGGTCGCCGATCTCGCCGGGAGCGGTGATGTCGAAGGCCCAGAGGCGCCCGGTGGGGGTTTCGGCGACGTAGAGGGTGCGCTCGTCGGGGCTGAGGCCGATGCCGTTCGGCGCTTCGAGGGGAAAGATGATCTCGCGGATGAAGTCGCCGGTGGGGGAGGCGTAGAAGACGCCGGTGATGTCGCGCTGGCGGCCGTAGCGCTTGCCGTGGTCGGTGAAGTAGAAGTTGCCCTCGCGGTCGAAGACGAGGTCGTTGGGGCCCTTCAGGGGCTCGCCGTCGCACTCGGAGTAGACGGTCGTGACCTCGGAGCCGTCGGCGCTGACGCGCTGGATCTGGCCGCCGATGTAGCCGTCGTCGGGGCGGGGTCCGGGCGAGATCATGCGCTGGCCGCTGGAGGTACGGCTCTCGGACCACTGGAAACCGCCGTTCTGGGTCACGTAGATAGCGCCGTCCGGGCCGATGGCGGCGCCGTTGGGCCCGCCGCCGGTGGTCGCGAAGGTCTCCTTGCGGGAGCCGTCGGGGGAGACGCGGGTGAGGGTGCCGGCGCGAATCTCGGTGTAGAGGATGTCGCCGCCGGGGAGCTCAAGGGGCCCCTCGGCGAATTCGATGTCGGTGGCGACGACGCGGTATTCCATGATGTGCTCCTTCCGTGAGAGCGGAACTAGCCCACCGCGCCTTCGGCGCGGAGGGCGGCGATGCGGTCGGCGTCGTAGCCGATGGAGGCGAGCACCTCGTCGGTGTGCTCGCCGTTGAGCGGCGCGCCACGGGTGACGCGCCCGGGTGTGTCGCCGAGCTTGGGACCGACGCCGACCTGCTGGACAGGGCCGGCGGGCGTGTCGACGGTGACGACCATGTCGCGGGCGACATTGTGGGGGTCGGTGACGATGTTCTCCTGCTCGAGGACGGGGGCGGCGCAGATGTCGTGTTCGGACATGATGGCCATCCACTCGTCCGCGGTCTTCGTGGCGAAGACTTGTTCGAAGCGCTCGCGCATGGCGGGCCAGGCGGCCTCGTCGTGCTGCTTGCCGAGGAACTCCTCGGCGCCGAGGACACGGACGAGGGCCTCGTAGAAGTGGGGTTCGATGCTGCCGATGGAGAACCAGCGGCCGTCGCCACACTGGTAGGTGTCGTACCAGGGGCGGGCGCCGGTGAGGAAGCCCTCGCCGGGGCGGAGGGGCGTGCCGGTCGAGAAGAAGCCGGTCATGGCGCTGGTCATGAGGGAGAGGACGCCGTCGCTCATGGCGATGTCGACGGTCTGGCCACGGCCGGTGTGCTCGCGGGCGAGGAGGGCGGCGCAGATGGAGAAGGCGGCCATGAGCCCGCCACCAGCGAAGTCGGCGAGGAGGTTCACCGGAATGGCAGGGGCGGTGCCGGGGCGGCCGATGACGCCGAGGGCGCCGCCGATGGAGATGTAGTTGATGTCGTGGCCCACGAGGTTGCTGTAAGGGCCAGTCTGGCCGAAGCCGGAGAGCGAGCAGTAGACGATGCGGGGGTTGATGGCGGAGAGGGTCTCGTAGTCGACGCCGAGGCGGTTGACGACGCCGGGGCGAAAGCCCTCGAGGACGACATCGGCGCCCCTGACGAGCTCGTAGAAGATCTCGCGGGCGGCTTCGTTCTTGAGGTTGAGGGCGATGGAGCGCTTGCCGCGGCCGAGGGCGTTGTAGGCGGCGGCGCGCTTCGCCGCCTCGGGGTCGGCGGCGGGGCCGGCGAGCTTGGCGTTCACGCCGGGGACGGCCTCGACGAGGGTGACGTCGGCGCCGAAGTCGGCGAGGAGCATCGAGCAGTAGGGGCCGGGAGCAAGGCGGGAGAGGTCGAGGACCTTGATGCCTTCGAGAGCCATGGCCATGGGGGATCTCCAGTGGTCGGTGGTTGGCGGTCGGTGATCGGTGCGTAATCGTAGCAGCGGCGGCGGCTGCGGGCCGGAGGAGGCTTCCCGGCTAGCGCCATCGGGAGGCGCGGCTAGAATGCGGAGGCCCGCGAAGGCCGAGGCGGCGCGCGGGTCTATTTCGGCGGCGCGGCGCGCGCGGGAGCTTCGATGAGCGTCCTTCTCGACGAGAACACGCGACTGATGGTTCAGGGGATCGGCACGGAAGGCGCGAACCATATGCGCCGCTCGATCGCCTACGGGACGAACGTGGTGGCGGCGGTGCACCCGCGGCGCGGCGGCGAGGAGCAGGACGGCGTTCCCATTTTTCCGACGGTCGACACGGCGGTGCGGGAGACGGGCGCGAACGTGAGCATCATCTTCGTGCCGGCGCCCTTCGCGGCGGACGCGATCCTGGAGGCGGCGTCCTCGGCGGTGCCGCTGGCGGTCTGCATCACGGAGGGCATCCCCGTGATGGACATGGTGCGCGTGAAGCAGGCGCTGAAAGGCGCCTCCACCATGCTGATCGGGCCGAACTGCCCGGGCGTGATCACGCCTGGCACGCAGACGCGCGTAGGCATCATGCCCGGCGACGTGTTCCTGCCGGGGCGCGTGGGCGTGGTGAGCCGCTCGGGGACGCTGGTGTACGAAGTAGTGGCGCAGCTGACGGCGGAGGGGCTCGGGCAGAGCACCTGCATCGGGGTGGGCGGCGACCCGATCATCGGGACGCCGCAGATCGAGGCGATCCGGATGCTGAACGAAGACGAGGACACGGACGCGATCGTGATGGTGGGGGAGATCGGCGGGAGCGCCGAGCAGGAAGCAGCGGCGTACATCCAGGAGCACGTACGCAAGCCAGTCGTGGCGTTCATCGCGGGAGCGACGGCGCCTCCGGGGCGGCGGATGGGTCACGCGGGGGCGATCATCTCGGGCGAGGACGGCAAGGCCGAGAACAAGAAGGCCGCGCTGCGCGCGGCGGGCGCAGTCGTCTCGGACTCGCCCGCGGAGATCGGCGCGACGATGAAGCGGCTGCTGGGCTAGGGGCCGCTTCCCTCCCACTCCCTGCCCATGATGCCAACGGGGCGTCTTGACGTATTTCTGTATTTCCGCAAATGTAGAAGCTACGAGAACCGACTTGATGGGAGGAACGCCATGGCGAAGTCAGTCGAGAAGAAGCGGCTCACGCTGGACCTTGACGCGCCCCTTCAGCGACGGCTAAAGGCGGTCGCCGCCCTCAAGGGCGTCAGCATGCGCGAGTACTGCCAGGCCGCCATCGAGAGGGAGCTCGACGAGGACCAGGCGGCCGGGGCTTCCGAGAAGCGCTCGTTGTCGGAAGCGGCGGAGCACTTCGCCCGGATGCGGAAGGAGATCTTCGGCGACCGTGTACTGCCGGGGAACTCCGTCGACCTGATTCACGAGGGACGTGAGATGCGGGACGCGCAGATCGAGCAGACGCGCAGGCCCAAGGCCCGTGAGTGACTTCGTCGTCGTCGATGCAAGCCTGGCGCTGAAGTGGCTCTTGGAAGAGGACGACTCCAACCAGGCGCAGGCCCTGTTGGAGTCCTGGGGCCGCGAGGACAGACGTCCGTCGGCTCCGCACCTCTTGCCGGCGGAGGTGACCAATGTCCTTCACCAGCAAGTCGTGAAGGGTGAACTGACCGTGCCGGGGGCCGTGACGCTCATCGATGACCTGCAGTCACTGGTTGACCTGCACTCGCTACCTCACCTCCACGGTCGCGCCCTCGAACTGGCCAGCGAACTTGGCCAGGGGGCGGCCTACGACTGTCACTACCTAGCGCTCGCGGAAGCACTGGACGGCGAGCTCTGGACGGCCGACGAACGGTTCCACCGGGCGGCAAGCCCGGCATTCCCGTTCGTACATGCGCTGAGCGAGGTGGACGCCCCCGGTTAGCGCTCGTCGAAGTGGATATCGCTGTGGGCGCCGTCGCAGAAGGGCTTGTTGTTGGAGGCGCCACAACGGCAGAGGGTGCGGCGGCCCTGGTCGGGCCAGGGGGTGCCGTCGGGACTCTCCACGCGGACGCCGCCGCGCACCCAGAGCGGACCACCGGGGACAACGGCGACTTCGGGATCGGTCGCCGGCTCAAGGGAATCGCCCCCGGAGGTGAGCATGGCGAGACGCCCGGTGGGGCAGCGGGCGACCATGGCGGTGACGCGCTCACGGGCCTCGTCGCCCTCCTCGTTGATGAGGTCCCAGGCGTTCGTCGTCTTCGTGCCGCAAAAGCCGGCGCCGATGCAGATGGACTCGTCGTCGAGCATGACGCCGGCGGTGCCCTCGATGCGGTTGGCGCGGTCGGCCATGGGCCGCCGGTCGGCGGTCTCGGCCTCCGCCCAGGGCTCGGCGGCGTGGGAGCCGTCGCAGTAGGGCTTGTCGTTGGAGCGGCCGCAGCGGCAGAGGGCGTAGAGGTCGCGTGACTCGTCGATCTCGCGGAGGACGTGCCAGTCGACGTTCTCACCATTGAGGGTCTGGACGGGGGCCATCTCCTTGAGGGGCACCGCGCCGGAGACCACGTAGGGACCGCCGTTCATGACCTGGATGCGCATCTCGTCCGCCATGTCAGTCCTCCTCGCCGCTTTCGTGCAGCGGCGACGTGGGGATGGTACAGGAACGGGGCGGGCGGAAGGGCCGTCTTCACTCCCTCACGAGGGGGCTTCGATGGGGGCCGTGGTCATGCTGTCGGGGCAACTGACCCCGGCCGAGACGATGTACTGCATCGCCTGGGCGGAGTTCCAGTCCATGACCTCGATCTCGTCGACCGGCAGCTGGACGAGCCAGCCGGACTGGGGCATGGGCGTCGAAGGCATGTAGACGACGCCACACCTCACGCCCTCGCCATCCTCGAGATACCCCATGAGGAAGCCCACCGAGAACACGCCCACGCGGGGGTATTCGATGCGCACCACGGTGTCGAAGCCGGTCGCGGCGCGGGGGCCCCGGTCGGAGCCCGGCAGGAGCTTCTTGGTGGTGCTGTAGACGGAGCCCACGCCGGGGAGCGCCATGATGCCGCGCTCGAACAGGTAGCCGGGTGTCCTGAAGAGGACGCTGGAACTGAGCGCTCCGACGACGAAGAGGGCGACGATGATGATGGCGAAGCTGAGGCCCGGAATCTCGTCGCCGGCGATGGCGGAGATGATCGGCTGGAGCAGGCCGTCCATGGTCTGGAAGGCGAACTGGATCAGCCAGAAGGTGATCATGAGGGGGAGGAGGAGCAGGGCGCCCCGGGTGAGCCTTCGGCCGAAGCCTCGGCCGACCTGCCGATGGATGGGAGCAGGCTGCGCGGTCGTGGTCATGGGGACGCCTCCGGGTGCCGGGTGGGGCTGCCGGCCGATTCTAGGGGTGAAGGGAAGGACAGGAAGAAGTCAGGGCTTCGTTAAGAAATAGCCAAATGCATAAGCACCTTGCTAATATAAAGATGAGGGGCCTGGTGGCGGCCCTGGAGGGATTCGCGCGATGCGTGTGACGTCCAACCGGATCCTGGTGGGTCTGGTAGCTCTTGTGGGGATCGCATCCCTGTTTGCCACGGGCGGTCCGGCGAGTGCCGCCGCCGCGGCCTGCCAGGCTTCGGTGGAGGCTGTCCACGCGACGCCCTCCAACAACGGTCTCATTCCCGCGCCCATCGGGCCGCTAAGCACGCCGCTGTCCATCGAGGTTTCCTGCGACCTTCCGACCGAAATCGACCTGCGACTGCCAGGCGGAGAGAGCTCGGGGCACGTCGTCGATTCGGAGGCGCCGCTCAGGCTGAAGGGCGAACGCGCGTACATCTGCCACGGACATGACGCGAGCGTCGAGGTGGAGTCGGAAGCGCTCGGCTGGGCGGAGTCAGTGCCGATCAGCGGCCTCAACGGTATTCCGCAGTGTGACCTGATGCTCCGCGAGGGCGCGACGGCGGTGCACTGGACCGGTCCGCAGATGGCCCTTCGCGACGTGTTCGCGGGGCGGGCGCTGGGCTGGGTGAACTGGGAGCGAGGAGCGGACGGCACCGTTCCGGGGCTCGCCGTCTGGTCGTTCATCGATGGACAGCCCTTGCCGGCGAAGGGCTGGGGCGAGGGGGTGGCGCCGATGCTCGGCGGCCTGACGCACTTCAGGCCGGGCGGCGAGTACCTGGTGGTCTCGGACGTCGAACGGGCCTGGACGTTCCCGAGGCCCGCCTCGGTCCGCTCCGTGTTCGAGGACGCCCAGGTCGTGTCGTTCTACGGCTACCCGGGAATCCCCGCGATGGGCGTGTTGGGACACGGGACGCCGGCGGAGGTGGCGAACGCGGTAGCGGAGTGGGCGGCGCACTACGACATGCTGAACGGTCCGCGCGAGGTGATCCCGGCCTACCACCTGATCACCGGCGTGGCGCAGGCCTACCCGACGCGGGATGGGACCTGGCTCTCGCGGCTCTCGCACGACCGCATCGCGGAGTACGTGGAGGCGGCGCGCGAGCGGGACATGATCCTGTTCCTGGACGTGCAGATCGGGTGGAGCGACCCGCTGGCGGAGGTGCAGTTGCTGGAGCCGTTCCTGCGCGAGCCGTTCGTGCACATGGCGCTTGATCCGGAGTTCGCGACCGAGCACCTGGGCGTTCGCCCGGGGCTGGCCATCGGCGGCATCTGGGGCGAGCAGATCAACGAGGTGCAGCACTACCTGGCAAGGCTCGTGGAAGAGGAGGGGGATATCCCTCCCAAGATCCTGATGGTGCACCAGTTCGCGGCGAAGATGATCCAGAACCGCTCCGACGTCGTGGACGTCGAGGGGGTCGAGGTCATGATCGACATGGACGGGTTCGGGGGCATACGGCTGAAGCTGCGGCACTACGACTGGTACGCCCTCACGGAACCCTCGGAGCGGCCGGCTCTCAAGCTGTTCTTCGACCAGGACACGCCGGTGATGACGCCGGAGCAGGTGCAGGCGCTGGACCAGGTGCCCGACCTGATCATGTACCAGTAGGGGATCGGGCCGTGCCACGAGTCGGCCACCTTCGTTTCTCTCCAGCCCGCGGGATGGCGGCGTGAGCGACTCTCCCGGCGAGGCGACCACGCGGTTGCGCGTGCAGTGCCCGGATCGCCCGGGCGTGGTGTCGGCGGTGTTCGACTACCTCTACCGGCACGGCGCCAACATCCTGCAGGCGGACCAGCACTCGACCAGCGGGGAACACCCCCGGTTCTTCCTTCGCGTGGAGTACGACCTCGTGAACGGCAACGTCCCGGCGGCCGAGGTGGCCACGGGGTTCGGCGACGAGGTCGCACGGCGGTACGACATGGAGTGGTCGGTCTCCTACAGCTCGGACCGGCCCCGCATCGCCATCCTCGGCACGCGCGAGCCGAATTGCGTGCTCGACCTGCTGTGGCGAGCGCGCACGGGAGAGCTGACGGCCGAGATCGTGACGGTGCTCTCGAACCGGGAGATCCTGCGGCCGCTCGCGGACCGCTTCGACGTGCCGTTCGAGTGCCTGCCGGTGACACGCGAGACGAAGGTCGAGCAGGAGAAGCAGATGCTCGAGCGGTTGCAGGGCCGCGTGGACCTGGTGGTGCTCGCCCGGTACATGCAGATCCTGACGCCGACCTTCCTGGACGAGTACCCGGAGAAGGTGATCAATATCCACCACTCGTTCCTGCCGGCGTTCGCGGGGGCGGACCCCTACGGACAGGCGGAGCAGCGGGGCGTGAAGATCATCGGGGCGACGGCGCATTACGCGACCGAGGATCTCGACGCGGGACCGATCATCGAACAGGACGTGTTGCGGGTGACGCACCGCGACAAGCGCCCCGACCTGATACGGCTGGGCCGCGAGCTCGAGCGGGTGGTACTGGCGCGGGCGGTGCGCTGGCACGTCGAGGATCGCGTGCTCGTGGACGACAACAAGACGGTGGTGTTCCAGTAGCGAACGGGAGCGTCCGGAGCGGGCCCCCTACGGGGGGACGATCCGGTAGATGCGGTCCGGCGAGTCCTCGTCTCCGCTGAGCAGATAGAGCTCCCCGCCGGAGTCGCGGGCAACGGAGAGCACGAACCCGGGGCCTCCCTCCCAGAGGAGCACCGGCTCGACGAACTCGCGCGCGGCGGCGGTGGCGGCGTGGATCGCCCAGATGCGGCCGGTGCAGTAGTCGCTGAAGACGTACCAGCCGCGCAAGGAGGGGATGGCGTCGCCACGGTAGACGTGACCGCCGATGACAGCGCAGCCGTCGGAGCGACCGTAGTCCCAGACCGGGAGCGTGAGTCCCGTACGGTCGCAACCCTCCGGAGGGGAGAAGCAGAGGGCGCCCTCCATCACGCTCCAGCCGTAGTTGGAGCCGGGCACGATGACGTCGATCTCCTCCCTGGCGTAGTGGCCGACGTCGCCGGCCCAGAGGAGGCCGGTCTCGGGATCGAAGCTGATGCGCCAGGGGTTGCGCATGCCGTAGACCCATATCTCGGGGAGGCCTTCTTCCCCGTCGACGAAGGGGTTGTCGGGCGGGATGCGGTAGGGGGCGCCGGCCGTGGCGCCGCGCACGTCGATGCGGATGATGGTGCCCAGCAGGGTCCGGGCGTCCTGACCATGGCCGCGAGGGTCGCCGTCGCCGCCGCCATCGCCGAGGCCGAGGTAGAGCGTCCCGTCGGGACCGAAGGCGAGGGCGCCGCCGTTGTGGGGCCACTCGGGCTGAGGGACCTCGAGGATGATCAGCTCGCTGTCGCCGTCGATGGCGAACGAGTCGCCCTGCCCGGTTGTCTCGAAGCGAACAAGGCGGGTGGAGCGCTCGTCCGGCCCGGGCTGGTGGCTGTAGTAGGCGTAGACATAGCCGTTCCGGTCGAACTCAGGGTCAAGGGCGAGCGAGAAGAAGCCTTCCTCGTAGCCGAAGCGGAGCGTGCGCTCGCGCTGGTCGTGGACGACGCGCGGGCTGTCGTAGGGCCCGCCCCGGGGCACCGCGTAGACCACACCATCCTGGACGGCGATGAGGAAGAGGTCGTGCCCGGGGACATCGACGAGGTCGACCGGCAGCTTGAGCGCGGGCAGTCCGGGGAAGGCGGGCTCGATGGAGGCGGCGGGAGGACCGGTGGGCGGCGGCGAAGTGAGGTCCGCGGCCGGGGTCGGGGGTTGCTCGGGGGCTGAACCACCGCACGCGAGGAGAAGAGTCGCCGCAAGCACAACCGTCGCCACGCCGGCGAGCGCGCGGGCCGCGGGACTCCTGCCGCGGTCTGGCAAGCACGGCAGGACCCGGTTGCCGGGGGAAGACGGGGCGAGGGCCCGACGCTGGGTCACAGGGCAATGCTAGCGGCTGGGGTGGCTACGCAAGGATGTCGCTTCAGGACCGCCGTGGGTCGCATGTACGGCCGCTCGCTAACCCGCTAGAGGCCTGCGGCGCCCGCCTGCCGTAACTCCCTCCGGAATGCCGCCACGCTGCGGAAGGTGTGGCCGTGGAAGCCGAGTTGTCGGGCCGCCTCGACGTTGAGGGCCGTGTCATCGACGAAGAGGCAGCGGGCAGGGTCGGCGCCGGTGATTCAGGAGACGTGGCGGTAGATCTCGGGGTCGGGCTTGGCCATGCCGAGGTCGCACGAGACGAGGAGCGACTCGAAGCAGTCGAGCTCCGGGTGCAAATTGCGGACGACGCGCCAGTAGTCGCGATCGACGTTGCAGAGCAGCGCGAGGCGGTAGTGCCGCGCGAGCGTCTCCACAAGGTCGGCCATGCCGGGGAGGGCCTCGGAGTAGGGCTCGAGCCAGGCGGCCTCGAAGTCGGCGTACGGAAGGCTCAGGCCCTCCGCCTCGACGACGCGCTGGTGGACCTGGGGCAGGGTCGAGCGCCCGGTAATGACGTCGTGGTCGGCGGTGAGCTTGTGGAGGCGGCGGAAGGCGCCGGCGGGGTCGTCGCAGTGGCGGGCGAGCCGCTCGACCACAAGGTCGTCGTCGAAGGAGATCAGGACGCCGAACAGGTCGAAGACGATGACCTCGATCCCGGAACCGGCGATTCGCATGGAGGTGTCCGTGGGGCCACGCGCGTGGTGGCCTTCCTTCTACGGTCTCGCTGTACTGTACTGCCAGCGGTCGTGGGCGCGGGAGCGAGGCTCCGGTCGCAGGGACGCGGGGCAAGGAGGCATGGCTTGAGGGACACGTCCGGCCTCGAGCGCAGGCCACGGCCGCGACGCGCGGCGCCGTGGCTCCCGGCCATCGCCGCGGCTGCGGTCGCGCTGGCGCTGCTGGCCATCGCGTGTGGCTCGGACGACGCCGCCCCGCCACCGCCGGAGAGCCCGACGCCATCCACCGGGGCCACGCCCCTCGCCACGGGCACGCCGGCGCAGCAGGTCCCCTCCGACCCGAGCGACCCGTACTTCGACCTCGACCGCGTGCTCGACATCTCTATCGAGATCGCCCCCGAAGACTGGGAGACGCTGCGCCACCAGACCCGCACGTTCGAGGACCTGATCGCGGAGATGGAGGAGTACCAGCTCTCGCGGCCGTTCGCCAGCATCTACACGTGGTTCCCGGCGACGGTGACGGTGGACGGGGAGACGCACGCCGAGGTGGGCGTCCGGAAGAAGGGCTTCCTCGGCTCGCAGAGCGACACGAAGCCGTCGCTCAAGCTGCGCTTCGACAAGTACGTCGACGGCCAGGCGCTGGGTGGGGTGATGGAGCGCATGACGCTGAACAACGGGGTCCAGGACGCCTCGCTGATCAACACCTGCCTCGCGCTCCAGGTCTTCGCCAGCGCGGGGATTCCGGCCTCGCGCTGCAGCTTCGCCACCGTCTCCGTGAATGGGAAGGATCTGGGCCTCTACATCCACGTGGAAGAGCTCAAGCGGCCCTTCCTCGAGCGCCACTTCGCAAGCGCCGACGGCAACCTGTACGAGGGGACGGTCAGCGACTTCACACCGGAGTTCCGCGGCACCATCGAGAAGAAGACGAACGAAGACGAGGACGACTGGTCGGACGTGGAGGCGGTGGTGGCGGCGCTGCAGGACCCCTCGGAGGCGGGGCTGGCGGCGCTGGGGGAGATCGTGGACCTGGATCGCTTCCTCACCTTCTGGGCCGTCGAGGTGCTGGTGGGCCACTGGGATGGCTATGCCGGCAACCGCAACAACTACCAGTTCTACCGCGAGCCCGGCGGGCGCTTCGTGTTCATCCCCTGGGGGGTGGACCAGGCGTTTCACCTGCAGGAGGACCCCAACCCCTTCGACGGCATCAGCAACCCGCCGCCCTCGGTGCTGGCCCTCACCGCCATCCCCAACCGGCTGTACCACGACGACGCCTGGCGCAACCGGTACGTCGACCGGCTGAAGGAGCTGCTCGACACGGTCTGGGACGAGGACGCACTGCTGGCGAGCGTCGAGGAACTGGCGGCCGTCGTCCAGGAGCACGCCCGTCCGGAGCACAGGCCGGCCGCCGCGGCCGATACCGAACGGGTGCGCCAGTTCATCCTGAAGCGGCAGGCGGAACTCCTGGACGACCTGACGCCGGAACCGCCCGAGTGGCCCGCTCCCCAGCAGCCCGAAGCCGAGCGGGGCTCGGTGGAGGTGCGCTTCGAGACAACGTGGGGGAGCACCAGGAGCGCGAATGCGCTCGCGGAAGGAGCGGTTACGTTCCTGGCGGTGAACGGCGCCGAGGTGCCCGCCGGCGACGTGGGGGTGATAGCGGGCCACACCAGCCCGGAGGAAGCGGCCGGGTTCGGCATCGAGGACGCGGCTTCCATCGCCCTCATCAGCCTGCAGGACGACGGCTCCCTGAGCGGTTTCACCATCGTCCTGCCCATCGCCTCGCTTGCCGATGGAGCCACGCTGGTCATCGGGGAGGACCGGATCGCGGGAGGGGTGTGGACCATCCAGCCCGGGGGCTCGACGCCGGACAGCTTCGCGCCCTTCAGCGAGGGGAAGCTGCACCTGGCGGAAGCGAGCCCGGACGAGGGGGCGACAATCTCCGGCAGCTTCTCCGGCGCCTGGGGGGGCGTCCCGCCCTCCCTGCCGCCGGCGGACGAGGGGAGCGCCGCCGCGGAGACGAGCGACGCCGGGCTGGTGATCAACGAGGTCGCCGCGCAGGGCGACCCCCTGGACTGGTTCGAGCTCCACAACTCGTCCGACTCCTACCTGGCGCTGGCGAACTTCGTCATGGCCGACGACCTCCTGGATGCGGGCAAGCGCGTCGCCTTCCCCGCGGACCTGGTGATTCCGCCAGGCGGGTACCTCCGCATCGAGCTCGACAAGGACGGCTGGCCCGGTTTCGCCCTCGGGAGGGACGAGGAACTCGGCATTTGGACGGTCGACGGCACGCTCGTGGCCCAGGTCGACTGGGACGAGGGGCAGGCGGACGAGGGCACGAGCTACGCTCGAATCCCGGACGGCACGGGCGACTTCCAGACGGTAGGCAACCCCACACCGGGCGAGGCGAACCAGCCCGGCGACTGACGCGCAGAGCATCCTCGAGCCACATCGAGGTGCAGGGGCGCCTCGTGCACCTCGCATCGCCTGCGCTTGACCTCTATGCGCCCCAAATTGATACTGAGTCTCACTTTCCCCATGGACGAGGAGGAGCGCGCGTCGTGCTCAATCGACTTGGAACCGTAGCAGTTCTCGCCATTGCCCTGTTTGCCATCGCCTGCGGTGGCGAAGAGGAAGCAGCGCCCGACACCAGCACCACGCTCTCGGTCGTGACATCCACGACGATCGTCGAGGACCTGGTGAAGCAGGTGGGGGGCGACCGGGTGTCGGCGACGAGCATCGTTCCTCTCAATTCGGACGTGCACACGTTCCACCTCACACCGAGTGACATCAGCAAGACGGCGGAGGCCGACCTGCTCGTGATCGTGGGCAGCTCACTGAGCGCGGTCGAGGAGCTTCTTGCGGAAAGCGCCGAAGGCCCTGTGCTGGAGTTGACCCACGACATGGACCTGCGCCCCTTCCCGGAGGCGCTGGCGCACGCCGATGAGCACGGGCACGAAGACGAGCACATGCACGAGGACGAGGACGACCACGAGCACGAAGACGAGCACGAGGGCGAGGGCCACGACGAGGATGAAGGCGAAGGCCACGACGAGGACGAACACGAGCACGAGGGCGAAGACGAAGACGAGCACGAAGACGAGCACGAGCACGAGGGCGAAGACGAAGACGAGCACGAGGACGAGCACGGCCACGAAGACGAGGACGAGCACGGCCACGAAGACGAGGACGAGCACGGCCACGAGGACGAGGACGAGCACGGCCATGAGGGCGAAGACGAGCACGGCCATGAGGACGAGCACGGCCACGCCCATGGCGAATTCGACCCGCACTTCTGGATGGACATCGACCTCACCATCCAGGCCGTCGAGGCAATCCGCGACGAGCTGTCACGACTCGATCCCGACGGGGCGGACTACTACGCCGAGCGCGCG
>JAJDUR010000061.1 GCA_022826585.1 Dehalococcoidia bacterium | reverse complement strand
ACCTTTATCACCGGTTCGATTCCGGTCGGCGCCTCCAAGCTTCTTCAGCATTTGCCCCACCCCCACGACCGCATGGAGGAAGCCGCGTAGGATTCCCGCCTATCGCCGGATAAGAGGGGACTTCTCCCATGCCCTTGCGATGGGGACCAGCGGATTCAGACGCTATCGTGCAGCAGCATGGTGATTGGCTGTGCCTAGCAGATGACGAGACGATCGAGTTCGCCGCCAAGACGCGGCGCGACTTACTGATATTCACTGACCGAAGGGCAATCGTGACGGATACGCAAGGCGTTGTCAGGAAGAAGACCGAATACCGTTCAATTCCCTACCGCTCTATCTCTCGCTGGTCCGTGGAGAGTAAGAAGGGGCTATTCGACGGAGCCGACCTCAAGCTCTGGCTGAGTTCGCAAACGGAGCCCTTCCTCAGCGTAGAACTGCAGCGCGACAGCAGTGCGAAGGACATCATGGCAATGTTCTCCCGCTGCATCCTGTAGCAATGGACCGAATCTAGGCCGAGGACTTTCCATGATGTTTGCCGAGACCGTCTCCAGCGCTCGCGCCGAGAACCGCACGTTGCTCTCCGAGGTCGAGGCGAAGGCGGCGCTGGGCGACGCAGGGGTGCCGGTGACGGCAACGACGCTCGCGCAGACGCGGGAGGAAGCAGCTGCGCAGGCGGAGGCGATCGGGTACCCGGTGGCGTTGAAGGTGGTGTCCGCGAACGTGGCGCACAAGAGCGACGTCGGGGGTGTCATCCTCGGACTGGAGAGTCACCACGAGGTGGCCGAGGGCTACGACGAGATCATCGGCTCGGTGCAGGCGGCCCAGCCCTCAGCAACGATCGAGGGCGTGTCCGTGCAGGAGATGGCCTCGCCCGGGGTCGAGGTGATCGTGGGGATGACGACGGACCCGCAGTTCGGCCCGGTCATGATGTTCGGGCTCGGGGGGATCATGGTGGAGGTGCTGGGGGACGTGGCGTTCCGCCTGGCGCCCCTGGGCGAGGGCGACGCGCGGGACATGATCGACGAGATCCAGGGGCGGCAGGTGCTCGACGGGGTGCGCGGCCAGCCCCCGGTCGACATCGCCGCCATCGAGGCGATGCTCGACCGCGTGTCGGAGTTCGCTGCGGCGCACCCGGAGGTGGCGGAACTCGACCTGAACCCGGTCATCGCCTCGCCGGAGGGGGCGATCGCGGTGGACGCCCGCATCGTGCTGGCGGAGGCCTGAGATGTCGGTGCCGGGACACCCGCTCGACCGGATGTTCAACCCGAAGACGGTCGCGATCATCGGCGACAAGGGCCCGAACTACATGTGGCTGCGGAACAAACAGCCGTTCAAGGACCAGGGCGGGAACATCTACTCAGTCAAGATCTACGAGAAGGAGATCCCCGGCATTGAGGAGCTGGGGATCGAGAACTTCAAGGCGCTGACGGACATCCCCGAGCCGGTCGACTACGCGGTCGTGGCCGTGCCGCGACACGTCTCGCCGTACGTGATGAAGGACCTGATCGAGGCTGAGGTCGGGGGCGCGGCGTTCTTCACGTCGGGCTTCGCGGAGACGGGCGAGGAGCTGGGGGTGAGCCTGCAGGCGCAACTGACGGAGATGGCGCGCGGGGCGGACTTCAACGTCGTGGGCCCGAACTGCATGGGGCTCTACCTGCCGCGCGTGGGCGTGCGCTTCAATCCGGACGTGCCGGTGGCGGACGACGGGCGCGTGGGCTTCGTCTCGCAGTCGGGGACGCACAGCATCATGTTCAGCCTGGTGATGGGCGCGAACGGCATGCACCTGAGCCGCTGCGCCAGCTTCGGCAACGCGATCGTGCTCGACATCAGCGACTACCTCGAGTACCTGACCGAGGACCCGGAGACGGACGTCATTGCGATGTACGTGGAGGGGGTGAAGGACGGGCCGCGCTTCGTGAAGGCGCTGCGGGAGGCGACGGCGCGGAAGCCGGTGGTGGTGTGGAAGGGCGGCCAGACGGACGCGGGCGCGCGGGCGACGATGTCGCACACGGGCTCGCTGGCGTCGCCGCACGCGGTGTGGCAGGGAATCATGCGGCAGTGCGGGGCGATCTCGACGAACAGCCTCGACGAGACCGTGGACGCCATGAAGGTGCTGCTCCACGCGAAGCCCTCGACCGGCAAGCGGATGGCCCTCATGGCCATGACGGGCGGCCAGTCGGTCTCGATTACGGACGCCTTCGTGGGGGAGGGGTTCGAGGTGGGGCGGCTGAGCGAGCAGTCGTACGAGGAGCTCTCGAGCTTCTTCAACATCATCGGCGGGAGCTACCAGAACCCGCTCGACATGGCCGGCACGGTGCAGGGGAAGCGCGAGACGCTTGAGCGCATCCTCGGCATCCTCGATGCCGACGAGAGCGTCGACGCGCTCGTGATGGAGCAGTCGGCGATGTTCGGGGCGAGGCAGTGGAAGGACCACCCGGAGCGCGTCGAGGACCTGGTGGACACGCTGGCGGGGCACATCGAGCGGTCGGCGAAGCCGTTCCTGATGGTGATGCACCCCGCTCACGAGGAGGCGTTCGTGGCGGAGGTGCGGCTGAAGTTCGCGGAGCGGGGCATCCCCGTGTTCGCGAGCTTCGAGCGGGCAGCGGCGGCGGCAGCGCGGGCGCTGCCGCGGGGCACGCGCTCCTAGCGCTCGGGACAGCCTTCGCAGCGCGACAGGGCGTGGTGGGGCTCACGCGCGACCACGCCCGCAGTCGCGAGGAGCGCACGCAGCCGCCAGAGGGGCAGTCCCATCACCGAGCAGTAGCAGCCATCGAGCGCTGCAACCGTGGGCACGTCCTCGTCCTGGATGGCGTAGGCGCCGGCCTTGTCGAGGGGACGGCCGCTCTTGACGTAGGCGGCGATGGCCTCGTCGTCCAGGTTCGCGAGCCTGACCTCGCTTGTGCTGACCTCGCTGGCGGCTCCGCTCGCCGAGACGACGGCCATGCCCGTCACGACGAGGTGCGTCCGGCCACGGAGAGCGCGAAGCATGGCGATCGCGGTCCCGGGGTCGCCGGGCTTGCCGTAGGCGCGTTGGCCGTCGTGGACGATGGTATCGGCGCCGATGACGACCGCCCCGGGGTGGCGGCGGACGACGGCCGAGGCCTTCTCCCTGGCGAGGCGGCGTGCGTCGGCGCGGGAATCGTCGGTCGTGCGCTCGTCAATGCCGGCGGCGTCGACGGCGAACTCGTCGAGGAGCGCGCGCAGCAACTCGCGGCGGCGGGGCGAGGCGGAGGCGAGGACGACCGGGACGGGCACGCTACTCGGCGGCGCGCGTCAGGCGCGAAACGGACTCGATGTGGGCGGTCTGGGGGAACATGTCGATGGGCGTGACGCCTTCGAGGGTGTACCCCTCGTCGGTCAGGCGGCGAAGGTCGCGGGCGAGGGTGGTGGGGTTGCAGGAGACGTACACGACGGTCGGAGGCGCGAAGGCGGCGAGAGCATCGAGGACTTCCGGCGCACAGCCGACGCGGGGCGGGTCGAGGAGCACGACGTCGGGCTCCTCGGCGAGCCCGGGGAGGAGCTCCTCCACCTTGGCGCGTCGGTACTCGACGTTCTCGATTCCGGCGAGGTTGACCTCGGCGTCGCGGAGGGCGGAGGGCGACTCCTCGATGGCGATGATGCGTTCGAAGCGGCCGGCGAAGATGGCGGCGAAGGTGCCGACGCCGGCATAGGCGTCGATGAGGAGCCGTCCCTGCTTCGGAAGCTCGGAAGCGACGAGTTGGACGAGCTTCTCGGCCTGGGCGCTGTTCACCTGGAAGAACGATGAAGCGCTCACCTGGAAGCGCCGCCCGGCAAGCTCCTCGACGTAGTGCTCCTGGCCGCTGTCGTCGGGGAGCACCTCCAGGGCGGGGGCGATGAGGGTGCTGCCGGTGGCGGCGTTGCGCCGCAGCTGGATCTGGTGGAGGCCACGGGCGTGTCCCTGGAGGCGGGGGAGGAGGGCGTTCACCCAGGGGTCGGCGATGGGGCACTTCGCGACCTTGAGGAGGCGACGACCGCGGCGGTGGATGAAGCCCGCGTCGCCGAACTTGCGACCGGCGGTGAAGCGCATGTGATTGCGGTAGCCCCAGGGGTCGTCGGCCCCGACGACGGGGTTCACGGGGGCGTCGGGCAGGCCCCCGATGCGGGCGAGCTGCTCGCGCACGATGCCCTCCTTGGCCGCGAGCTGGGCGGGGTACTCGAGGTGCTGGAGCTGGCACCCACCGCAGTCGCCGAAGAGAGAGCATTTCGCCTCGACACGGCTGCGTGAGGGTTCGAGGACCTTTGTGACGACGCCTTCGACGTAGTCCTTGTGGATGCGCTCGACCTCGACCTCGACCAGCTCTCCCGGGGCGGCGAGGGCGACCATGAGGGCCTTGCCGTCGGGGAGGCGGGCGAGGCCGCGCCCGCCCTCCACGATCCGTTCGATGCGAACGGTCTGGAAGCGCTCCTCCTCGGGGATCTCCTGCCTGCGGCGTCGACGGCGGGCCATCGAGCTAGCGTAGCGGCGCGGCGGGGGTGGGGCGAACGGCGCTAGTCGAAGGCGCCGGCGGCGGCGAGGTCGGCGATGTGCTCGTCGTCGTAGCCGAGGATATCCCTGAGGATCTGCTCGGTGTGCTCGCCGACGGCCGGCGGCGGACCGATGCGCGCGGGCGTGCGCGAGAGGCGGAATCGCGAGCCCTCGACGACGGACTCACCGTGGAGGGAGTGGGGAACGCGGACGAAGTGGCCGCGATGGACGAACTGCGGGTCGTTTACGGCGCTGCTCGCGCGAATAACGGCGTGGGCGGGGACGCCGGCGGACTGCAGAGTCTCCTCGGCCTCGGCGGGGGTGCGGGGGGCGGTCCACGAGGAGATCGCGGCGTCGAGCTTGTCCTGGTTGGCCAGCCGTCCCGCGAGCGTGGTGTAGCGCTCATCGCGCGCGAGGTCGGGCCGGTCGATGGCAGCGCAAAGGCGATACCAGTCGGCGTCATCGCGGACGGCGACGGCGACCCAGTCGTCGTCGCCCCTGCTGGGATAGACGCCGTGGGGGGCCATGTCGGGGTCGCGATTGCCCATGCGGGTCAGGGCGCGGCCGTTCAGCTGGTAGTCCAGCAGGGCAGGGGTGAGGAAGTGGAGGGAACTCTCGATCTGGGAGTGGTCGATGTACCGGCCCTCGCCCGTCCGCCGGCGGTGGTCGAGCGCCGCGAGCAGGGCGGCGAGGGCGAAACGCGGGGCGACGGTGTCCGTGTAGGCGCTGAAAGGGCCGGCGGGAGGGCGGTCGGGGTACCCGGTCAGGTCGATGAAAGTGGCGACGGCGGCGCCCATCGTGCCGAAGCCAGAGACGTCGGAGAGGGGACCGTCCTGGCCGAAGAGGCAGCTGCTCATCATGATCAGGTCCGGCTTGATGGCGCGCAGGGACTCGTAGTCGAGCCCCCAGCGGCGGAAGGCGCGGGGCGCGAAGGACTCGCCGACGACATCGGCCCAGCGCACGAGGTCACGGGCTATCCCGCGGCCCTCCTCGCAACCGAGGTTGAGGGCGAGGCCGAGCTTCCCCGCGTTCATGTTGTCGAAGAAGAAGGAGTTCTGGGGCGCGAACTGGCCCCCGCGGAAGGGGGCCATGCTGCGTCCCGCACCGGGACGGGAGGGCGACTCGACGCGGATGACCGTGGCGCCGTAGTCGGCGAGGACGCGTGTGACGACGGGGCCGGCCATGACCCACATGAAGTCGAGGACCTTCAGCCCCTCCAGGGGTAGAGCCGTCGACGGCGGGTCCGGCGACGGCGCCCATCGAGGCCGGGGAGCTTCGGCGAGAACTTCGGCGGTGTGCTCGCCGGGGCGGGGAACGGGGCGCTCATCGGGAGCGGAGTACGCGCCCAGGCGGACGGGCGGGCCGGGATGGCGCGCCTCGCGGCCGGCGACGGGCCAGGTGCGCCAGTAGTCGCGGGCTTCGAGCTGGGGGTTGTCGAGCACCTCGGGCACGGTGGCGACGGGGAGGATGAGGAGGCGGCGGCGCTGGGCTTCGCGCATGAGCTCAGCCTTCGTCTTCGTCTGGAGGAAGTCGCTGACGACGTTGATGATGCGGTCGAATTCCTCGTACGGCTCCTCGCCGCGCTGGAGGAGGGCGGCGTAGGCGACCCAGTCCTTGTCGCGGGTGGCCTCGTCGCAGCCGCCTTCCTCGCAGATCCACTCCATGAGGCGGCGGGTGAAGGGTCCGATGGCGTTACCGAAGAAGTAGGTGAGGGAGACGAAGCCGTCCTTCACTTCCCAGACGAGCTTGAGGGTGACGGGCCCGATGACGGCGCCGCCGGCCACGCGGACGGTCTCGGGGGCGCCGGCGGCGGCGTTCACGGTCTGGCCGAGGGCTCCGAGCGCCATCGCCTGCTGGATCGAGACGTCGACGTGCTGGCCGCGCCCCGACCGGACGCGATCCGCGAGCGCAACGAGGGCGGCGCCGGCGGCCTCGGCGGCGCCGTGCAGGTAGGCCTGGGGGGCGGTCACACGGACGGGAGCGGCGTCGGGGTAGCCGGCGATGTGCAGCGTGCCGGAGGAGGCGGCGACGATGAGGTCGGTGGCCAGGTAGCCGGCCTTCGGACCACCCCGGCCGAAGGGGGTGATGGACACGTAGACGAGGGCGGGGTTGGCCTCGGCAAGGTCGTCGGGGCCGAGGCCGCGCGCGTCCATCGTGCCGGGGTCGGCGGACTCGATGAGGATGTCGGCGGAGGCGGCCAGGCGACGCAGCTCCCGCTGTCCCTGCGCTGAGTCGAGGTCGAGCTCGATGCTGCGGCGGTTGCGGGCGTAGGCCGCCCAGAGCAGGGACGTGTCTTCATCGGCGTCGAGCAGGGGCGGGGCGTGGCGGGCGGGGGAGCCGCCGGGGGGTTCGACGAGGACCACATCGGCGCCGAGAGCGGCGAGGACGTGGCCGCAGAGCAGGCCACGCTCGTCCGAGAGGTCAAGGACGCGGTAGGGGCTCAGCACGGCGCGGATGGTAGCAGGAGGCGTGGCAGGCGGCGGGGAAGGCTAGGAGGCGGCCTGGCAGGAGGCACAGCGGCCGTACAGCTCGGCGCTGTGCCCGTCGAGCTCGAAGCTCGCGGTTGTCGCGTTCTGCTCGATGACCTCGTCGAGCGCGGGGTCGTTGAACTCAGTGACTGAGCCGCACTCGCTGCAAATGAGATGGTGGTGGTGGTGGCCGCTGCGGGAGCGCTCGTAGCGGATACCGCCGTCCTCGAGGGGAACGCGGCAGACGATATCGAGCTCGTGCAGAAGCTTGATCGTGCGGAAGACGGTCGCCCTGCCGATATTAGGGAGGCGGTCGCTGAGCTCCTCGATGGTGAAGGGGCGCGTGGCGCCCGCGATAGCCTCGAGGACGGCGCGACGGGGGGCCGTGAGTCGGTAGCCGGTTTCCTCGAGGGGGCCCGTGGGAATAGTGCTCACGGCGGAGATCGTAGGGACGGGCGGAAGAGGGTGTCAACGAAGGAGTGAGCAGTGCGGGCCCGGGCCCGGTGCAAATCTTGACACCAAGTATCAGCGATCTGATGATACGGAGTCGCATTCCGACCCAGGCCTTACAGGGAGATACCGATGGGACTGCCGTACCTCAAGGGGCTTCGCCTCGCACTTGCCGGACTGCTTCTGGGAGCGGCCTTCGTTGCCGTCGCCTGCGGGGATGACGATGAAAGCGGGGACGGCGGCGAACTCTCGGTCGTGACTTCAACGACCATCGTCGAGGACCTGGTGAAGCAGGTGGGGGGCGACCGGGTGTCGGTCGAGAGCATCATTCCCCTGAACACGGACGTCCATACGTTCCACATCACGCCGAGTGATATCCGCAAGGCGGCCGAGGCGGATCTGGTCGTGATCGTGGGGGCGGAGCTGAGTGTGGTCGAAGAGGACCTGGCGGACGAGGCCGGGGGCTCTGTGCTGGCGCTGACGGACGGCATGGACTTGTCACCCTTCCCGGAGGGCCTGGCTCACGCCGATGAGCATGGGCACGAAGACGAGCACATGCACGAAGACGAAGACGACCACGAGCACGAAGACGAGCACGAGGGCGAAGGCCACGACGAGGACGAAGACGCCCACCACGACGAGGATGAAGGCGAAGGCCACGACGAGGACGAGCACGAGCACGAGGGCGAAGACGAAGACGAGCACGAAGACGAGCACGAGCACGAGGGCGAAGACGAAGACGAGCACGAGGGCGAGCACGGCCACGAAGACGAGGACGAGCACGGCCACGAAGACGAGGACGAGCACGGCCACGAAGACGAGGACGAGCACGGCCACGAAGACGAGGACGAGCACGGCCACGAGGGCGAGGACGAGCACGGCCACGAAGACGAGGACGAGCACGGCCACGAGGGCGAAGACGAGCACGGCCACGCCCATGGCGAATTCGACCCGCACTTCTGGATGGACATCGACCTCACCATCCAGGCCGTCGAGGCAATCCGCGACGAGCTGTCACGACTCGATCCCGACGGGGCGGACTACTACGCCGAGCGCGCG
>JAJDUR010000077.1 GCA_022826585.1 Dehalococcoidia bacterium | reverse complement strand
GGCGCGGCTCGTTGGTAAATCCGCGGGACTGGTAAAACTCCTGCTCGCCCACTGTAAACGTGAACTGCGAGCCGCAGTCCGAGCAGGTAAGCGTCCGATCAACGAACGATGTCATGTGGTTGCCTCCGGGGCTATTGCTGGGTTCCGGCGGCAATCGACGTGTGAGTGGGTATCTCTCATGGGGACGATCTGACGCGCTGACCTCTTCGGGAGCATAGCACGGGCCGCGCCTCTGGTCCGGCAAGCGCGCGAACCCCGTCGTGCTTGCGCCAGTCACCGCAAACTGCGAGTGTTAGGCGCTCGCCCCGCTTCGGGCTCGTTTCCCGTCGCCCGGCGGAGCCCTGATTCGAATGGAGGGCGAGGATGCCCGGAGTCGAAGACCACGAAACCGTCTCTATCTACCCGCTGGACGACCAGCAGCTCGAAGACCTCCTCAACGGCGTCGGCGAGTGCACCTTCAACTGGGGCACCAAGGATGGCTGGCCCGTCGGCGTCATCATGTCCTTCCTCTGGAAGGACGGGCGCTTCTGGATTACCGCGGGCGCTCACCGCCACCGCATCTCAGCCGTCCGCCGCGACCCCCGCGTCTCCGTCGTCGTGAGCGGCGCCGCTGGTCCTCCGGGCTACGCGGGCCCCTTCGGCGCCGCCACCGCCAAGGGCCGCTGCATCATCCACGAGGACCGCGAGACCAAGGACTGGTTCTACCCCGAGTTCGCGGCCAAGCTGAACCCGACCAACCCCGAGGCCGCCGCCGCCTTCGTCCAGACCCTCGACTCGCCCCTGCGCGTCGTGCTCGAGGTCGTTCCCGAGAAGTGGATCCTGTTCGATGGCGCCAAGTTCGGCGCGGATGCCGCCGGCACCCTCTCCGACGACCAGAAGGGCCCCATGCTCAGCGCCGACGCCGAGCGCATGCCCGCCGAGCTCAAGCGTCGCGGCATCTCCTAGCGCCTCATGCGCGCCGGCATCCACGTCGCCAACTTCACCTGGCAGGGCGGTCCCTCCGAGGTGGGGCCTCGCCTCGCCGAGCTCGGAGCCGTGTCCGAGGATGTCGGGCTAGTCCGGTTGTCCTTCATGGACCACCTTTTCCAGATCGGCTGGATAGGTGAGCCGGAACTCGACATGCTCGAGGGCTATACCGCCCTCGGCTTCGTCGCCGCCCGAACCTCGGCCATCCGGCTCGGCCTGCTCGTCACCGGCGTCACCTACCGCCACCCGGGCATGCTCGCCAAGCAGGTCAGCACGCTCGACGTGCTCTCCGGCGGGCGCGCCTGGCTCGGCATTGGCGCCGCCTGGAACGAACAGGAGCATGTCGGGCTCGGCGTTCCCTTCCCGCCCCTCGGCGAGCGCTTCGAGCGGCTGGAGGAGGCGGTCCGCATCTGCCTCCAGATGTGGAGCGACGACAACGGCCCCTTCGAGGGCAAGCACTACCAGCTCGCGGAGACCCTGAACGTGCCCCAGGCCATCAGCCAACCCCATCCCGAGCTGCTCATCGGCGGCCGCGGCGAACGCAAGACCCTGCGCCTCGTCGCCCGCTACGCCGACGCCTGCAACCTCACGAGCAGCGAGGTCGAGGAGGTCCGCCACAAGCTCGGCGTCCTCCGCGCCCACTGCGAGGCCGAGGGCACGGACTACGACGCCATCGAGAAGACCGTGGCCTGGACCGGCCCCTCGTTCGACTCCGGCGAGGAGCGGGAGCGCTTCCTCGAGCGCATGGCCGAGTTCGCCGCCGAGGGCGTGACCACCGTCACCATCACCCCCTACAGCGACGATCCCGTCGCCGAGGTCCGGCGCTGGGAGCCCCTGGTCCAGCGTCTCGCCGACCTCTAGCCGCAAGGGGAAGGGGTTGGCTGCGGCTGAGAGCAGGGCGCGGTACCATCGGCACCGTTACGCGCCGGCCTGAGCGGGCGCGTTTGATCTGACCCCCAGGAGCATTCATGAGACTGGCCAAGCGCGTCGAAGAGTTGCCGCCCTACCTCTTCGCCCAGATCTCCAAGGTCATCGCCGCCAAGAAGGCCCAGGGCATCGATGTCATCACCTTCGGCATCGGCGACCCGGACCTCCCCACGCCCCCCCACATCCTCGACCGCCTGCATCGCGCCGCCGATAACCCCCTCAACCACCGCTACCCCGAGTCCGAGGGCCTTCCCGAGCTGCGCCAGGCGATCTCGGGCTGGTACGAGCGTCGCTTCGAGGCCTCCTTCGACCCCGAGCGCGAGTGCCTCGCCCTCATCGGCTCGAAGGAGGGCATCGCCCACATGGCGCTCACCCTCATCGATCCCGGCGATGTCGCCCTCGCCACCGACCCCGGCTACCCCGTGTACGAGATCGGCACCATGTTCGCCGGGGGCGTCACCATCAAGCTCCCCCTCACGCGCGAGTCCGACTGGAAGCCCGACCTCGACGCCATTCCCGAGGACCTCGCCGCCAAGGCCAAGGTGCTGTGGCTGAACTACCCCAACAACCCGACCGCCGCCGTCGCCGATATCGCCTTCTTCGAGAAGGTCGTCGCCTGGGCGAAGGAGTACGACGTCTCCATCTGCCACGACAACCCCTACTGCGACGTGGCCTACGACGGCTATCGCCCCATCTCCATCTTCCAGGTGCCCGGCGCGCGCGACATCGCCATCGAGTTCAACTCCTGGTCGAAGATCTACAACATGACCGGCTGGCGCATCGGCATGGCCGTCGGCAACGGCGACCTCGTGGACGCCCTCATGCGGGTCAAGTCGAACATCGACAGCGGCATCCCCCAGGCCATCCAGGAGATGGCCATCGAGGCCGTCGAGGGTCCGCAGGACGTCATCGACGAGCACAACGCCATCTACCAGCGCCGCCGCGACCGCATCGTCGAGGCGGTCCGCAAGATCGGCCTCGAGGTCGACCCGCCGAAGGCCTCGCTCTACGTCTGGGCGAAGCTCCCCGACGGCATCACCAGCGGCGACTTCGCCGCCCGCGTCATCGACGAGTGCGCCGTTGTCGTCACCCCCGGCCGCGGCTACGGCCTCAACGGCGAGGGCTACGTCCGCCTCTCCGTCACCACTCCCGACGACCAGGTCGAGGAGGGCTGCCAGCGACTGGAGAACTGGAAGGGGTTCTAGGGCCACCTATTCGATGCTGCCTGCCTCGATCGTGACTTCGCCCGTGTAGGCGTCGTTCAGCCAGAGCAGGATGCGCTCCGTGAAGTCGGTGCCCCAGACCAGCGGCACGTGGCCCCCGCCCCTGATCGTCCAGAGTTCGTGGACCGTGTCTCCCGCGCAGCCCTCTCGCCAGCGCTGGATACTCGTCTCCGCGCCGTCCACGAAGAGGTCCGTGTTGATCGGCGTCAGCTCCTCGGCGGCGCCGAGGTCGCAACCGGCGCGCTCCGCCCAGCGCAGCACGCTCTCCTCCGCGCCGGGCACGGACTCGGTCCATCCCAGCGGACCCTTCAGCGGCCCGCCCGCGTAGCGGATGACCTGGTCGCGGTTCCCGTGGATCTGCAGCACGGATAACTCCGAGGGCGCGCGGCAGCCGTCCGCGTTGGCGTACGTTCCGCCCGCGAGGCTCACGATCGCGGTCAGGCCCGGGATCGCCTCGCACGCCAGCCGGTAGGCCATGAACCCGCCGTTCGAGTGCCCCACCGCGAACACCCTGTCGAAGGTCGCGTGCGCTTGCGCCTCCCCGATGAGGCCGCGCAGGTACCCTGCGTCGTCCACGCCCGTGTCGAGCATGTCGCAGCACTCGGTGGTCCCGTTCCAGAAGCGCTCGCCCTCGGGGTCCCTCGTGCCATCCGGCAGGACCAGCCCGAAACCCAGCTCGTTCACGTGTGCGGCGAACTGGAAATAGGCGTCTGCCTCCTGGCTGCTGCTGCCGTACCCGTGCAACAGCAGCACGAGCGGGCGCGGCTCGGAGCGGTCGGCGTCCCGCGGGACCAGCAGCGTCGCCGGCCGCTCGCTGCCGCCGATCGAGATCGCCGCCGGGCCTTCCGGGCTCTCCCAGGGCCGCTCGCCCTCCTCCGGCTCCTTCTCCCACTCCTCATCCTTGTCCGCGGGCTTCTCGGCCGTTGCCGTCGGCGCTACGCTCGCGGTTGCCGTTGCCGACGGTGCTGGGGTTGGGGAAGGCGTTTCCGGCTGCGGCGCATCGCCTTCGCCGCCGCCGCAACCAGCGAGCAAGCAACAGGCGATCGCTCCTGCGAGGTACGCGGCGAACGAACGCATCGCGCCATCCTAGGCGGCAGCGGTGTTCCGGTCCGCCGGCGATGGGCTAAGCTGGCTTGATGGCAAAACGCCTCCACTCCACCGCCCCGACGCGCGATCGCGCCTACCTCGTCGCCGTGGACTCCCCCGGCGCCGCCCTCCCTGCGCGCGAGTCGCTCGCCGAGCTCGCCGAGCTCGCCCGCACGGCCGGCGCGAAGGTCGTCGGCCTTGCTTTGCAACGCCGGTCGACGCCCCAGCCCGCCACCTACATCGGCAAGGGCAAGCTCCAGGAGGTCGCCGACGCCTGCATCGACCAGCGCGCCAACACCGTCATCTTCGACGACGAGCTCTCGCCCTCCCAGCAGCGCAACCTCGAGGAGACGCTCCAGCTCAAGGTTATCGATCGCACCGCCCTCATCCTCGACATCTTCGCCATGCGCGCGAGCACGCGGGAAGGCCGCCTCCAGGTCGAGCTCGCCCAGACCGAATACCTCCTGCCCCGCCTGCGCGGCCAGTGGAGCCACCTCGAGCGGATGGAGGGCGCCATCGGCCTCCGCGGTCCGGGCGAGACCCAGATCGAGACCGATCGCCGCCTCGTCCGCCGCCGCATGAGTAAGCTCAAGAAGGACCTCGAACAGGTCCGCGTCCAGCGCGAGCTGTATCGCCGCAAGCGGCGGCGCTCCGGCACGCCCGTCGTCGCCCTCATCGGCTACACCAACGCCGGCAAGACGACCCTCATGCGCGCCCTCTCCGGCGCCGACCAGCGCGCCGAGGACAAGCTCTTCGCTACCCTCGACCCCGTCACCCGCAAGATGGCCCTCCCCTCCGGCCGCCCCGCCCTCCTCACCGATACCGTCGGCTTCATCCAGAAGCTCCCCACCCAGCTCGTCGCCTCCTTCCGCGCGACGCTCGAGGAGCTCGAGGAGGCGGACGTGCTCCTGCACGTCGTCGATGTCTCCCACCCCCATGCGGGAGTCCACGCCGAGACCGTTGACGGCGTCCTCCGGGACCTGAGCGTGCTGGGTCGCCCCACCGTCGTCGCCCTCAACAAGGTCGACGCCCTCGCCGGCCCCGATGGAGCCTCGCCCGCGACCGAAGCGGAAGCGCGCGCCCTCCTCGACGGCGCGGGACCGGTCCCCGGCGACGTGCGCCACATCTCCGCGAGCAAGGGCTGGGGCATCGACGCCCTCCGCGAGGCCATCGACCACGCCCTCGAAGACCGCCCCGGCCTCCCCGCCAACGGCGCCGCCGCCCTTGCGTACAGCCGCTGAGGATCCGGGAGGGGCCGTGTCCTCGTCCGCAGAGCGCGCCGCGCAGTGGCTGGAGGAAGCCAGCCTGCTCGCCGCGAAAGTCGTCGCTACCGCTGTTCTGCTGCCCTTCGCGCTGTTCCTCCCCGGGCCCGAGCTGTTGATCGCCCGCATGTGGGGGAAAGACCCCGGAGAGTTCTAGGGGCGCCCCGGCCCTTGCGCACAGCCGCTGACCGGCGGTAGAACTCGCCCGTGCCCGAACGCTCCGATGGCGTCCCCTACCCCCACCCCGACGGCCCCCTGAGCGGCTACCGCGTCGTCGATATCGCCGACGAGAAGGGCCAGCTGTGCGCGCGCCTCCTCGGTGAGCTTGGCGCCGACGTCATCAAGGTCGAGCCCCGCGTCGGTGATCGCACGCGCGCCAACGGCCCCTTCTTCCGCGACGATGAGGGCCGCGAGTCAAGCCTCTACTGGTGGGCGATGAACGCCGGCAAGCGCTCGGTCACCTGCGAGATGCGCCTCGAGGCCGGGCGTGACCTCTTTCACCGGCTCGTGGCCGGCGCTGACGCCGTCATCGAGACGAGCGCCCCCGGCGCGGCGAAAGACATCGGCGCGGATCCGCGCACCCTCGCCAGGATCAACCCGGGAGCCGTCGTCGTCAGCATCACGAACTATGGCCAGACCGGCCCCGCCCGCAACCTCCCCGCCACCGACATCGTCGGCTCGGCCATGGGCGGCCACATGTACCTCAACGGCAGCGACGAGCGCGGCCCCGTCCGCACCACCGCCCCCCAGTCCTACGCCCAGGTCAACCTGCAGGCCGCCGTGGGCGCGGTCATCGCCCTCTACGCCCGGGGGGCCAACGGCGGGATCGGCCAGCACGTCGACGTCTCCATGCAGGAGGCCATGGCCAACGCCATGGACAACGCCCAGCAGACCTGGGACATCCTCGGGATCAACAACCGGGGGCCCGGCTCGGGCCGCATGGTCAGCGGTCGCGAGGGGCCGCGCTACATCTACGAGGCCACGGACGGCTGGGTGGCGGCGCTCGGCCTCGGCGGCCTCATGGGGCCGACCTCGGGGGCCATGATCGACTGGCTCGACCAGACCGGCGAAGCCGGTCCCCTCACCGCCCCCCACTGGCGCGAGCGCCTCGAAGTCGTCCAGCCCTTGGAAGAGGACGAGCAGGAGCTGCTCGTCGGCATCATGCAGAAGTTCTGCCGCACCCGCCGCAAGGACGACCTCGTGCGCGAGGCCCAGGCTCGCGGCGTTGGTTGGGCGCCCGTCTACAGCCCCCGCGAGATCGTCGAGAGCGACCAGCTCGCCGCCCGCGACTACTGGGTGCAGGTGCACCACGAGGACATCGGCGAGACCTTCGTCTACCCCGGCGCCCCCTGGAAGCTCTCCGGCACGCCCTGGAAGCAGCGTGGCCGCGCCCCCCACCTCGGCGAACATAACGAGGTTGTCTACGCCGACGTCCTCGGCCTCGATCCCGACGAGATCACGAGGCTCCGGCGTAGCATGGTGATCTGAGATGGCCGCGAGAAACGGGAGCAAACCGAAGCCGTTCGAGGGCCTGCGCGTCACCGATCTCTCGTGGGTCGGCGTCGGCCCCACCGTCGCGAAGTACCTCGCCGACCACGGCGCCGAGGTCATCCGCGTCGAGTCCGCCACGCGCATGGAGACCCTGCGCCGCGCCGGTCCCTTCACCAACAACGAGCCGCACTACGACAACTCCGGCTACTTCGCGAACTTCAACAGCTCCAAGCTCGGCGTCACCATCAACCTCAAGCACGACCGCGGCAAGGAGCTGCTCAAGCGCCTCGTCGCCGTCTCCGATGTCGTCACGGAGTCGTTCACGCCCGGTTCGCTCAAGAAGCTCGGGCTCGATTACGAGGAGCTGCGCAAGGTGCGCCCCGATCTCGTCATGATCTCCATGCCCCTCTTCGGCCAGACCGGTCCCTGGGCGCACTACATGGGCTACGGGCACGTGCTCCAGGCCGCCTCCGGCTTCAACCACCTGACCGGCTGGCCCGACGGCGAGCCCATCGGCACGGGCGTCGCTTATACCGACTTCCTCGTGCCCCACGTGGGCGCCCTCGCCCTCGTCGCCGCGCTGGACTATCGCCGGCGCACCGGCAGGGGGCAGTACATCGACTTCTCCCAGTTCGAGGGCGCCATCCACGCCCTCGGTTCCACCATCCTCGAGTGGACGGCCAACGGGCGCGAGGCCGAACGCCTCGGCAATCGCGACCCCGAGGCCGCCCCCCACGGCGCCTACCGCTGCAAGGACGGCCGCTACGTCGTCATCGCCTGCTTCACCGAGGAGGACTGGGAGGGCTTCCGCGCCGCCATCGGCCGGCCTGACTGGACCGACCTCGAACGGATGCGCCGCAAGTGGTCCCGCCTCAACGAGCAGAAAGAGATCGACCGGCACATCGAGGCCTGGTGCCGTGAACTGACGGCCGCCCAGGCCTACAAGGCGATGCGCGACCGCGGCGTCCCCTCCGGCATCGTCAAGTCGCCCGAGGAGATGCACCGCGACCCGCAGCTCAAGCACCGCGGCCACTACGCTCTGCTCGACCACCCCACCATGGGGGCCCGCACCTACGACTCGCCCGCCTTCCGCCTCTCGAAGACGCCTGGAGGACCCTCCAAGGCCGCGCCCCTGCTCGGTGAGGACACCGAGCGCGTGCTCAAGGACACGCTCGGCATGAGCGATGAGGAGTTCACGGAACTGCTCGTGGAGGGTGCGCTGGAGTAGCCGGGCGCTGGAGGCTGCCTAGCCTCCGCTGCCGGTGTCCGCGCTCTCGGCGCCTTCGGTCTGGCCGGTGTCGTCTGTGTCGCCCGTGCCCGTGCCGCCGGCCGGATCGTCCGCCGGGGGCGCTTCACCCGGAATCGGCGCGTCTTCCTCGATGATGAGGACGCCGATCATCGTGTCCGGGTGAACGTCGCACCAGAACGCGTAACGACCCGGGGGAGGCGTGGTGAAGGTGAACGTTTGCTGGATGATCCCCAGTTCCAGCGCCGTTTGCACCCCCGTGCCGTCGTCCACACAGCCGGAGAGGCAGCCCTCCAGCACCGGTCCTTCCAGGTCTTCTCCCTGGTAGAAGATCAGGTTGTGGGCGACCGAGTCGTCCTGGTTGTCCAGGGTCATCGTGAAGTCGATGCCCGGGGGCAGAACGATCTCCTTGTGACTGAAGTCGCTCGCCTTGATCGTGAGCGTGTTCACGAACGGCAAAATTTCCGGGCGGACGATTGTGCCGCCCTCGCCCGCCGCGGTCTCGCTCGCGAACAGGTTGAGTCCGGCGCCCACCGCGAAGCCGCCGACCAGCAGCGCCCCGAACAGCGAGACCGCCGCGCCCATGCTGAACCGCACGGTCGTGTCCTTCGTGTCGCGCACGACCTGCATGTCGAACGTCTGCGGCGAGCCCGCCACCACCTCCTCCGGGTGCTGGCTGATCAGGTCAAGAATGGCCCGCTCGGTCTCCTCGAACGCCGCCAGGTCCTCCGCCGTCGACCACGTCGTCTCGACGAGGATCTGCGAGGGGCCTTCTTCGGCGCTGGACACGTTGATGCGGAGGTCCTCGAAGCCGGGCGCCGCCCGCAGGTCGTCGTGGGCGTTCTGGATGGCGTCGATGACGCCGCCTTCGCCGGCGGCCGTCTCGAGCTGACCTTCGGCGACGGCGAAGCTGATGACCTGGGTCCTTCGGGCAGCCCCGCGTGCGTGTTCCTCGTGCTCGCGCGCCTTCTGGCGCATGCGGCCGTCCTCGTAGGCCCAGCCCGCCACCGCGAACAGCGTGATGGCGGCGGAGGCGCCCAGCAGGGGACCGCTCAGGCTGCGCTGGTCCTCGACCCGCGCCCACCAGACAAGCGTCGCCGTGAGCAGCATGATCGCGAGCCCGGCCACGAACGGCCAGATGCTCGGATCGGGCAGATGCACATCCGGCCCGACGTGGGCTTCATGCTCGCTGCTTTCGTGCTCCAATGCCATCGTCCTTATGGGCTACTTGATGATGTAGAGAACCGTGAACAGCGCGATCCAGACCACGTCGACAAAGTGCCAGTACATCGACGCCGCCTCGACCGCTTCGTGGTTCTCCGAGGTGAATTGTCCGCCCAGCGCTCGCACCGTCACGACGGCGATGAAGAGCGCGCCTCCCGCGACGTGGGCGCCGTGGAAGCCGGTGAGCGTGTAGAAGGTCGTTCCGTAAATCGTGTCGTCGGCACGGAAGTGGAGCTGCGTGTAGTCGTACAGCTGCGCCGCGAGGAAGACGACGCCAAGCGCCAGCGAGATGAACAGGCCCCAGAGCATGCCGCCCTGGTTCCCCTTCTGGATCTGCCAGACCGCGTACTGCATCGTGATCGAGCTGACCACCAGGATGCCGGTCGAGATCGCCGGCAGCACCACTTCGAGTTCGAGATGGACGCCCTCTGCGATCTGGTCGGGCGTGAGGGCCGGAGGCCAGGCCGGCGCGTCCGCCCGCGCGATGAAGTACGCCGCGAACAGCCCGCCGAAGAACATCACCTCGGAGGCGAGGAAGAGGATGAACCCGAGCATCGAGTTCGTCATACCCTGGCGTTCGGCCGAGCCGTGAGCAGCCATCGCTAGTGCGCCTCATCCCCGTGCCGCGCGTCGAAGAGCGGGCGCTCCGAGCGCACCGGCGGCAGGCTGTCGAAGTTGTAGTCCGGTGGCGGCGAGGTCGTCGCCCACTCGAGCGTGTTCGCCTCCCAGGGATCGTCCGGCTGGTCCTTGGGCCGCATGAAGGCCATGACCACCGCGATCAGGAACGGGATCATACTCACCGCGATGAGGAAGGCCCCTCCCGTCGAGAGCATGTTCAGGGCCTCCCAGCCGGCGCTGTCCGCGTACACCGCGATGCGCCGCGGCATCCCGTCCAGTCCCAGCATGTGCATCGGGAAGAAGGCCACGTTGAAGCCCACGAACATGAGCGCGAAGTGCAGCTTCCCGAGGCGCTCGTTCAGCTGCCGCCCCCAGATCTTCGGGAACCAGTAGTACAGCCCGCCGAAGACCGCGAAGACCGAGCCTCCGAACAGCACGTAGTGGATATGCGCCACCACGAAGTACGTGTCGTGGAGGGCGAAATCGACGGGCACGGCGGCGCTGTAGGTGCCGTTGATCCCGCCGATCAGGAACATGCTGACGAAGCCGATGGCGAACAGCATCGGCGTCGGGAACGAGATCGAGCCGCCCCAGAGCGTTCCCAGCCAGTTGAAGATCTTGACCCCCGTGGGCACGCCGATCATGAAGGTCATGAAGCCGAAGAAGGGGAGCAGCACTGAGCCGGTGGTGAACATGTGGTGCGCCCACACGCTGAAGCCCAGCCCGCCGATGCCGATCGTCGCGAAGACGAACGCCTTGTAGCCGAAGAGCGGCTTGCGCGAGAACACGGGCAGGATTTCGGAGACGATGCCCATGCCCGGAAGGATCATGATGTACACGGCCGGGTGCGAGTAGAACCAGAACACGTTCTGCCACAGCACCACGTTGCCGCCGCCGTTGGGATCGAAGAACTGGCCGCCGTAGTTGCGGTCGATGAAGAGCATCACGAGCGCGGCCGCCAGCACCGGCGTCGCCAGCAGCTGCAGGAGCGCCGTCACCAGCATCGTCCAGCAGAAGATCGGCATGCGGAACATCGTC
>JAJDUR010000085.1 GCA_022826585.1 Dehalococcoidia bacterium | reverse complement strand
GGCCGTGCGCGAGGAGGGCGTCCGCAGCATCCTCGTGAACTCGAACCCGGCCACGATCATGACGGACCTCGACGTGGCCGACGCCGTCTACATCGAGCCGCTCACGGTACCCACGATCGAGCGCATCATCGCGCGGGAGCGGCCGGACGGCCTGCTCCCCACGCTCGGCGGGCAGACCGGGCTCAACCTGGCGGTAGACCTGGCGAACGCGGGCATCCTCGAGAAGTACAACGTCAGGCTGCTGGGCACGCCGCTGGAGTCGATCCGGCGGGCGGAGGACCGGGAGCTGTTCAACGACCTGCTGGCGAAGATCGGCGAGCCGGTGCTGGACAGCGAGCCCTGCGAGACGCTGGAGGCGTGCGAGGCGGCGGCGGAGCGGATCGGGTTACCGGTGGTGATCCGGCCGGCGTACACGCTGGGCGGCACCGGCGGCGGCATCGCCTTCACGCCCGAGGAATTACGCACCATCGCGACGAGCGGGCTGTCCGCGAGCCCGATCACGCAGGTGCTGATCGAGCGCTACCTCGGCGGCTGGAAAGAGGTCGAGTACGAGGTGATGCGGGACGGCGCGGGCAACTGCGTGACCATCTGCAACATGGAGAACCTCGACCCGATGGGCGTCCACACGGGCGATTCGATCGTGGTCGCGCCCTCGCAGACGCTGACGGACAAGGACTACCAGATGCTGCGCTCGGCGGCGCTGCGCATCATCGACGAGCTCGGCATCGAGGGCGGCTGCAACATCCAGTTCTCGATGGCGCCGCGCAAGGACGTGCGCGATTGGGAGGGGGACCCGGGCGAGCCGCTTCCCTACTACGTCATCGAGGTGAACCCGCGCGTCTCGCGTTCCTCGGCGCTGGCGTCAAAAGCGACGGGCTACCCGATCGCGCGGGTGGCGGCGAAGATCGCGTGCGGGAAGACGCTCGACGAGATCCCGAACGCGGTCACGCAGCGCACGACGGCCGCGTTCGAGCCCGCGCTGGACTACTGCGTGGTGAAGATCCCGCGCTGGCCGTTCGACAAGTTCGCCCTCGGCGACCGGGGCCTCGGCACGCAGATGAAGGCCACCGGCGAGGTGATGGCGATCGACCGCACCTTCGAGGGTGCGCTGAACAAGGCGGTGCGCTCGCTCGAGTTCGGGCGGCGCACGCTGCTCTGGGAGGACCCCGCCTGGCGCGACGCGAAGGCGATCAACCTGAGTGCCACCGATACGCGCCTCTGGGCGCTTATGGCCGTGCTGCGCCGGGACGTGCCGGTCGAGGACGTCGCGACGGAGACGGGCGTCGACCCGTGGTTCCTGGAACGGCTCCAGCGGATCGTGACGGTGGAGCGGCGGCTCCTCTCGGAACCGCTCGACGCGGAGTTGTTGCTGGAAGCGAAGCGGATGGGCTTCAGCGACGAGATGGTGGGGCAACTGGCCGACCGGCTCGCGGAGCACGTGCGGGAGATGCGTCTGCAGCTGGGGATGCGACCGGTCTACAAGATGGTCGACACCTGTGCGGCGGAGTTCGACGCGTTCACGCCGTACTTCTACTCGACCTACGAGCAGGAGAACGAGGCAACGCCGGAGCCGGGCGTCTCGACGGTGGTGCTGGGGAGCGGCCCGATCCGGATCGGGCAGGGCATCGAGTTCGACTACGCGAGCGTGCACGCGGCCTGGGCGCTCCAGGACGCGGGGCGGCGGGCGATCCTCGTCAACTCGAACCCGGAGACCGTCTCCACGGACTTCGACACGAGCGACCGGCTCTACTTCGAGCCGCTGGACGAGGAGGCGGTTCGCAACATCCTCGAGAACGAGGCGGGTGAGACGGGCGAGACGCCCACGAGCATCGTGCAGTTCGGCGGGCAGACGGCGGTGAACCTCGCGGAACCGCTCTGGCGGGCGGGGCAGGGCATCATCGGGTCGAGTGCGGAGGCGATCGACACGGCCGAGGACCGCGAGCTGTTCGAGCGCTTCCTCCAGAACCTCGGCATCCCCCAGCCGCCGGGCGCGGCCGTTCGCACGCTGGAGGAGGGGCTGAAGACGGCGCAGACGATCGGTTACCCGGTGCTGGTGCGCCCCTCCTACGTGCTCGGGGGGCGGGCGATGGAGATCGTGCAGAACCCGCGAGAGATGGTCGGGTTCCTCGCGCAGGCGGCGGAGGCGGCGGAGGGGCGGCCCATCCTCATTGACAAGTACCTGGAGGGCCGCGAGGTGGAGGTCGACGCCATCTGCGACGGTGAGCGCGTGCTGATCCCGGGGATCATGGAGCACATCGAGCGGGCGGGGGTGCACTCGGGCGACTCGATGGCGGTCTACCCGCCCGTGCACCTCGACGACGAGGAGCGGGACACCATCTGCCGCCACACCGAGCAGATCGTGCTGGGCATGGGGGCGATCGGGCTGACCAACATCCAGTACGTCGTGCTTCCCCGGGATGCCTCGGGGGCGCCGCAGGTGTACGTGCTCGAAGTGAACCCGCGGGCGAGCCGCACGGTGCCGTTCATTTCGAAGGTGACGGGCGTGCCGATGGTGCAGCTGGCAGTGCGCGCGATGTGCGGCGAGACGCTCGAGAGCCAGGGGTACGAGGGCGGCCTCTGGCCCGAAAAGAACCTGGTGGCGGTGAAGGCGCCCGTCTTCTCGATGTCGAAGCTGGCCGAAGTGGACACCTACCTCGGGCCGGAAATGAAGAGCACGGGCGAGGTGATGGGCATCGACAGCGCCTACGAGCCCGCCCTGGCGAAGGCGCTGGTGGCCTCGGACCTGGCGGTGGAGGCGGGCACGCCCGTCCTGCTCTCGCTGAGCGACCGGACGAAGGCGGAGGCGCTGCCGCTCGTGCATGCGCTGCACGACGCGGGCTGCGAGCTCTTCGCGACGGAGGGCACGGGCGCGATGCTGGAGGCGCTCGGTATCCCGGCGACGGTAGTCACGAAGGTGCTGAGCGGCACCCACCCGAACGTCGTGGACGTGATCGAGGACGGCACCGTCCGCTGCGTGCTGAACACGCCCGAGGGCGAGCTGACCGGGTCGCTGCGGGACGGTTTCCACATCCGGCGGGCGGCGGCGGAGAAGCGCATCCCCTGCTTCACCTCGATCGACACGGCGCGGGCAGCCATCGAGACAATGCGCGGAACCGTGACGCCCGAGGTGGCCCGGCTGGACGAGTACGTGGCGCGATGATCCGCGAGATGGCGACGGTCCTCTCGAACGAACAGTGCTACGAGGGGGGCTACGTCGCCTGGTTCGATGCGCCCAACCTGGCGGCGGCGGGACACACGCCCGGGCAGTTCGTGATGGTGCGGTGCTCGTCGGAAGGCGGGGATCCGGAGTTCTCGCGGGCGTTCAGCTACCACCGTGCGGAGGAGGGGCGGATCGCGCTGCTCTACACGGTGGCCGGGCGGGGCACGGCCTGGCTCGCGGAACGGCGCCGGGGCGACACGGTCTCGCTTTACGGCCCGCTGGGCAACGGCTTCCGGCTGCCCGACGGGTCCGGCAATCTGCTGCTGGTCGCGGGTGGGGTCGGCGTCGCGCCCATGATCGACCTGGCGGAGGTGGCGCTGGCGGAGGGCCACCAGGTGACGGCGATGATGGGGGCGCGCACCGGCTCCCAGCTGCTGCCGGCCTCGTACTGGCCGAGCGAGGTCGAGTACGTGGTGGTGACGGAGGACGGCTCGCAGGGGCTGAAGGGTCGGGTGACCGAGCACCTGGACGAGTACGTGGCGTGGTCGAGCAAGCTGTACGCGTGCGGGCCCAACCCGATGTTCGCGTCGATGGCGGAGGCGCTGCGCGACAACGGCCGGCGGCAGACCCCGGAGATCCTGATGGAGGAGAACATGCCCTGCGGCTGGGGGCTCTGCTACGGATGCGCCATCTTCACGCACCACGGGGTGCGACTCTGCTGCAAGGACGGCCCGCGGTTCAACCTATTCGACGTGTTCTAGACAGGCCGGCGCTGGCTCTCTATCATGTTTGTGAACAGAAAGGCTTTGCTTCACACATGACTTCGGCAGAGCAGGCAGGCGAACCCCTCCGGGACTTCAGCAGCCCCGCCACGT
>JAJDUR010000075.1 GCA_022826585.1 Dehalococcoidia bacterium | reverse complement strand
GTGGCGCCCGACGGGTCGTTGGACAGGATGGCCTCGTAGATGGCGAAGAAGGCCGGGTCGTACCAGTTGGTGGTGAGCGGGTCGTGCTTGGAGACGTCCCGGTTGTAGCCCTCTCGCAGGGTGCCGCCCTGGGTGGGACCGGTGGCGGCCGGCTCCTCCGGGGCTGCCGTGGTGGCCGGAGCCTCGTCGGTGTCGGCCGGCTCCGCCGGGGCCGCGGTGGTGGTGGGAGCGGCCTCCTCGTCATCGCCGCAGGCGGCCAGGATGCTGGCTGCGGCCGCGACTCCCACGCCTGTCAGACCCAGGCGCTTCATGAACGCCCGGCGGTCGAGTTGGTTGGCCTGGTACTGGTCTGCGAGTTCGGCGACCTCCGGCCCGTACTCGTCTCTTATCCACGAAGTCCCCATGGGAGCCCCCTTCTTCCAGAGTGAACCTGCGGCCGACGCGGGTGTTGGCTTCGGCCGGAACCGAGACTGTATACCAAATGTCAGACAGCCGCCAGTCGCGGCCGCTGCCGTCGTTACACCTATTCCTCAGAGTACGTCGAAGGCCTGAGCCGACGGGTACGAGCTCCGGAATTCTCTCGCGGAGCCGGCAGACCAGCATGCGCCGAGAGGCACGGTCAGTTCGACGCGCTCGGGGTCGGTGCAGGGCTGGCCTTGGGCCACGTGCAGCGCGGTGGTGTCCCCGGTGCGGCGCAGCACATAGGAGTACACCGTCCGGTAGCCCTGGTGGTTGCAGATGCCGGTGTCGCCGTCGTCATGGGAGCGTTGCAGTGCGAAGATCTCATCGATCTCAGCAGCCCGCTCCAGCCGGCGTTGGGCGGAGGCCAGGCGCCTCTGGGTGGTGACGGTGTCGTCGTCGTCGGGGTGGGGCTTGAGTGCGACATGGTGGTTGGAGCGGGCGGTGGGCCCGGTCAGGGCGGTGGCCTTGACCCGGTCGCCCCGCACCTCCACCGCCGCAGCCGCGGCCTCGTCGATCATGATCAGGTTGGCCCACAGGTAGGGCTTCGACTCGACTGCCTCCTGTACGGCCCAGACGGCTGAATCGACGTCGCGACCCTCGCGCAGGGCGATCTCCGTCAGCTCGTCGTAGTTGGCGTGACCGTCAAGGGTGCGCACATTGGAGTCGCAGCACAGCAGTCCGTGCTCGTTGGCACCGATGGAGAATCCCGAGAACTGGTCGAGGTCGGGGTCCGTGCCAGCCCAGGTGGTCACGCCCTGCACGCCGAAGACGCTCGGCTCGGTGACGAGCCGGTCATCGAAGTGGGTCCGGCCGAAGTCCTTGTTCTTGAACAGCAGGTAGTCGTCGGTACCGAGTCTCAGCACTCCGGTCGTGCACATGGCGTTCCCTCACCCCTCGGCGCGGCCCTCTAGCCTCGGTCCGATGCGGGCCATGGTAATGACCGACCAGCCGGACGGCCTCACGCTCCAGCCCCTGAGCCCGCAGGAGCGGGACCAGCCGGAGCCGGCGGGACCGTTCGACGTCGTCGTACGGATCGCGGCCGCCGGCGTGTGCCGGAGCGACCTGCACATTCTGATGGGGGAGCTGCCGGTGAGGGTGCCCCACGTGCTTGGCCACGAGAACAGCGGCTGGGTGCATGCGGTGGGGCCGATGGTGTCCACGGTGGAAGTGGGGCAGGCCGTGCTCTGCTACCCGTTCGTCTCCGACGGTCTCAGCTCGCCCGAGCGCCGCGGTGTTGATTCGGCTGCGCCGGGTAGGCGCACTCCCGGTATCGACTGCGATGGCGGCTACGCCGAGTACCTGCTGGTGACGGAGAGATCGCTGATCCCGCTGCCCGACGACGCCGACCTTGCTGCCATGGCCACCCTCACCGATGCCGGATTGGCCGCTTACCGAGCCTGTCGCAAGGCGGCTACCGCTCTCGAGCCGGGATGTCTCGCCGTGGTGTTGGGCGTGGGCGGGCTCGGTCACCTCGCGGTGCAGATCCTGCGCTCGACTACGGCGGCCCGGGTCCTGGCCGTCGACACCCGCGCCGAGGCCCGCGATCTGGCGATGTCCTGCGGAGCGCACCACGCCTGCTCATCCGGGGAGCTCGCTGCGACGGCAGGATCGGAGGCCACCGCCGTGATCGACTTCGTCGGAAGCGACGAGTCGGCTTCCTCCGCCCTGTCCATCCTCGGCTTCGGCGGGTCGTACTTCGCGGTCGGTGTCGGAGGCTCAATCTCGTCCTCGATCCTGCAGGTGGTCGCCAACGAGACCCGCATCGAGGGCGTCTACGTCGGCACCTACCCGGAGCTAGTGGAACTGACGCAGCTGACTCTGCGGGGCGACGTACGCCCCGTCGTCGTGCCCTACCCGCTGAGTGACGCCAACCAAGCACTGCGAGACCTCGCCGCCGGGGCCTTCGTGGGCCGGGCAGTGCTCATCCCCTGAGGCCACCGAGGGGGAGTATGGTTGCATAGCAATATTGCTCACATCGGCGGGACATATGTGCTTGCGCACTATTTTGATTGCGGTAATCGGCTCCTTTGCCCTCGTTGTCGCAGCGGCGTGCTCCTCGGAGCCAACGCCCACGCCGCCCCCGACTCCGACAGCGGCCCAACCCTCCGCCGCGACCTCGACAACCGCCGATCCCGAGTCCGCAACGACCACTGAATCCGCGACCGCCGACACAACCACTTCCACCACCTCCGCGACAACCACTTCCACCACCTTCGCGACAACCACGACAACCGCAACGACCACCACCGCGCCCCCCGAGCCGGTGGCCGATGGAGCGGCCATGTCGATGCACGACTTCGTCCTCGACGAGTCGACCACCGGCAAGGACCTCTTCGACCGTCTGTCCGAGCAGGAGAACGACTGCATCAAGGAGGCCATGGGCGATGCCGTGTATGAGTTCATGCTCGACATGCAGTTGATGGCAGGGGGCGGCGATCCTGCGGCCGCGGCACCGCTGTTCCCGTGCCTCGCCTCAGAGAACGTCGCGCTCCTCGGAGTGGCGTTCCTCAGCGCCACGGTCGGTGGGCACACTGACGAGAGCCTCGCGTGCATGACCGACCTCGCCCTCGCGCACCCCGGGCTCATCTACGCCCGCTTCGGTCTCGAGTGGACCGGGGAAGACACGTACCAGGAGGCAGAGACGGGCGACATCATTCAGGGCTTCTACGACTGCATGACGGAGGAGGAGCGGGCGGCTGCCCTGAAGAACCTCTACGCCGCTATCGACGCCGCCTCGCCTCTCACCGGGGAAGACCTCGTCGCCCTGCTTCCGGAGTCCGAGGCGGCCTGCGTGCGCGACACGCTGTCCGAGGAGGAGTACGAAGCGCTGTTGCGTGCGACGCCGCTGCGGGCAGCGGGACTAGGTGCCAGCGCAGCCGATTGTCTCTCGCTCGACAGCCTTACCGCGTTCTTCGTCACCGCCAGCGATGCCGGGATAGGTGGTCTCAGCGATGAGTCCGCCGAGTGTCTCGAGGACTTCGTGCGGGCCAATCCGGCATACGTGCCCATCTTCGCCTCCTACATCAGCGACGACTCGTCGTCGTTCTCCGCCGCCGAATTCATGGAGGTCGGACAGGGTCTCGAGGCATTGGAGTGCCTGAACGAACTGGGCCGGATCGACGAATTCATGGAGGCCCTCTGGGGGCAGTAGCCCTGGACACTCGCTGATGCGTTGCGCGCCCGCCGGCTTGGCGGGTGCTGGTTCAGTATTGCGTGGCAACGGCACTGAATTGGGAGCAGCCAGCGTTGTTACACGCGCGGACGATGTAGGAGTCCGGGTCGAACACGTTGGGCCATTCATCCAGGTAGGACGCATCCAAAAGGTGGCCTCGAAGTCGAACTGCGTTCCCGGAGTTGCGTGGTGAACCTCGTACCACGTCGCCCCCGCGACAGCGTTCCAGGTCACCCTGATGTTGCACGACAGCGGCGTTGACGCTCAGAACGTACGTTCTGTACTCTGCGCGCCCGGGCCACAGCTGGCCCGAGACGCCGCCAGGGAGGGACGCCGTGCGGGTCGCCTGTGTCCTCGTCGCGCACCTGAGGGCCAGGGTCGAATGGAGGCGGCAGCCCCGCCTGCGGGGGACCCCCACTGTGATCGTCGACCGCTCCGGGCGGCAGCCGCTGGTGGTGGACGCCACGCCCGAAGCCTCGGGGGTGGTCGCGGGGATGACGCTCGGGGAGGCGCTCTCGCGGAGCGCGGACGCGACCGTGCTGGACGCGAACGAACCCGCCTACCGGCGCGTGTTCGAGCAGGTGCTCGTCGCCCTGCAGGGGGTCAGCGACCGGGTGGAGGGGGCGGAGTTGGGGACGGCCTACGCGGGGCTCGACGGCCTCGAGGCGCTGTACGGCGATGAAGCCGCGCTGGTGCGCGCCCTGGGCGAGGCGGTCCCCGGCGACCTGTCGCCCCGGATCGGCGTGGCCGGGGCCAAGTTCCCGGCCTTCGTCGCGGCGCGCACGGGGAGGGGGCCGGAACCGGTCACGGTCCCCGGCGACGCGGCCGCCTTCCTCGCCCCCCAGCCGATCGGCCTGCTGCCGCTCCCGCCCGACGCTCGCGAGGGGCTGCTCCGCTTCGGGCTGCTCACCATGGGCGCCGTCGCGGCCATGCCGCGGGACCTGCTCATCGACCAGTTCGGGCACGAGGGCCGGCGCGCCTGGGAGCTCTGCCGGGGCATCGACGACAGCCCCTTGCTCCCTCTCGAGCCCGAGGAGGCGGTGGTCGAGCGCATCCCCCTGCCCTTCACCTCCACCTCGCTGGCGATGGTGCTGGCGGGGGTCGACACGCTGCTGAAGCGCGCCTTCGCCCGGCCTGTGGTGCGGGGCCGCTACGCGAGCCGCATGGACCTCGCCTGCCTCCTGCACGGCGCGCCGCCCTGGGAGAAGGCGTTCCACCTGCGCCAGGGGGTGGGAAGCTGGGAGGAGGCGTCGCGCCTCATCCGGCGGCAGCTGGAGGACGACCACCCCGAGGCTCCCGTCGAGGAGCTCCTGCTGGAACTCTCCGGGCTGGGCGAGGGGGCGGGCGAGCAGGGGAGCCTCTTCCCGGACGTGCGGGAGGGACGCGAGCGGCGCCTGGCGGAGGCCGAGCGGCAGCTCCGGGAGCGGCTCGGCGGCGGCGCGGCGCTCTACCGGATGGAGTCGATCGCTCCTTGGCACCCGGCCCCGGAGATGCGCGTCCTGCAGGTGCCCCTCGACCCTTCCGGCGGGGACACGATCCGGCCACTCGCCCTGCCCACGCCGGTGGAGGTGGAGGAGGGGCCGGACGGCCTGCCCGTGGCCGTGTGGCTGGAGAAAGAGTGGCAGCGGGTGGCAAGCATCGAGGACCGCTGGACCTTCGACCTCTGGTGGCTGCCGGCGCCGATCAGCCGCGCCTACTACCGCGTGAGCGACGAGGACGGGCGGCAGGTCACCCTCTTCCGCGACCAGCACGAGGAGCGCTGGTACCAGCAGGCCTGCTAAGGGAGGACTTACGGGCCTGGCGGGATGGCCTGCCAGAACACCCTCTGGGACGGGACGGCATCACCCCGGGCGGTCTGCCGACGTCCGCGCCCCCCGATGGGGCTGTCTGCGGTGTGGTGACAGCGGGTCACGGATTACGGAACAGTGAGGACGGCTCGGGCTCAGTGATGAGGATGTTGGCGAACTCGTCGGGCCGCGACCAAGTGGCAATCCGAGAAACGCTCCCGACAAGCGCAAAGTCCTCATCGCGCCAGACCTTGGCTGCGTCGTCGAAGAGCGAGACGAACGACAAGCTCTCCTGCTGTCGCGGCAGATCGCTAAGGTCGCTGCACTCGGCGACAACGCGCTCGCTCAACCGCCTCGCCCAGGACGGATTGCTGGTGCTCAAGAGGAACACCAGCGATCTCTGGGTCCTCGCGAGAACCTCGTAGTCAACGGTCCAGACACGACCTGACCGTCCCTTGTACGGCCTCAGTTTCTGGAACTCGAACTGCTGCTCCCGAAGCCAATCGTCCACTTCATCGCCGATTGTCTTGAGGGCTCGGGGCTGGAAAGTGAACCAAATGTCAGCAACGCGAACCATGGCCTGCCCGACGCGATGCACCGCATCGCTTAGAGCGAGCCGATCCACATCGCGCAGGGTCAACTGTCCCCTGTCGAACTCGACACCGAGCGTTACGCAGATGTCCTGCGTCATGCGGGTCTGGCTGACCGTCAGATCGTCTCCGAACGACTGAGCGCGCAACCACCCCAGCGCTTCGCCGTAGTCGGTTAGTAAGTAGTCATCGCCGCGCTCCTCCACAAACACATCGATGACGTCCCCGTCGGGGTACAGGAAGGGTGTACGCACCCGGACTGCTCCCTGCGGTGCGAACGAGCACTCGAAAAGCGCGGGAAGCGTGGCACGCAAGGCTTCACAGAGGTCGGGAGTGCTCATCGTCCCAGCCTCCTCCTTCCAATCATACCGCGAGACCGTCCTGCCATTCCGGTACGGAGAGCGCCCCCGTGTGGCTGATTTTCGCCTCAGAGCAAAACTGTCGCCAGACCTCGACCGGTTGATCCCAAGGCGCCGTGATATCGTCAGGGACGTAAGCCCACCTGTCCCTGAACGCGTCGGTCCAGCGGTGCTTGTGGACTTCACCCACGCGTTCCCCTCCCGGATTCCGGTGTGGCGCGCCTAGGTTCAGGGCGTAGATGCGCCCCTCGCCCTGAAGCAGGAGCGTGTAGCCTAGCTTCCCGGCCTTCGGGTTCCACGAGGCATGGACAGCGAGCGGCCAGCCAGGTTCGGACCGCACGGGCATGCGGAAGGTCACCGCCGGAGTGTGGGCCGGATCAAGCCGCCAGGCGATGTCGTCGCTGATCCGCTTCGAATCGTCGGTGAGAATCGCCTCGACGTCCTGTTCCGTGATCACGTGAAGGCACTCCTCATCAAACATGATGACCGGAACTTTGGCCCGTAGCGCGTCCCTACGGGCCGAGCGACACGGTCCGTTCCCGAGCCATATCGCAGCGTACTGGAGGGACGCTCTTACCGCACGGGCGGGGAGACGGGGACCTGCTGGCAGTTCATTGACAAGACAGTCGGCTAGGCCAGCGGGCGATTCCCCCGGTTTACGAACTGGCTCCCCCTCCGAGGTTGCGGCCGACGAACCGACTCGCTTCCACACGGGAGTGGAGAAGCTGGGCCAACTTCTCGGAGCGGAATCGACAAGGCGCACCGAACCAGCAGTGCCAGATGTCGTGTGCTCCTTCGGTGGGCTCCACACCCTAGATCAGAAAGGCAAGAGCCGCCTCCTAATACCCCAATGCAGCACACCTCACCGCACTACCTGGTAGGCGACCACGCCAACGTCCTCAGGGTTCAGCTCGTAACTCTCGGACTCTGAGACCTCTACCGGCTGTAGGCCGAACTCGTCGAGGACTGTCCAGGCAATCTTCTCTGCCGTGTCGAGTGCGGGCCTGTCGGTGGCCTCGAACTCGCGTCGGATTTGCGAGAGTGCTCTCTGCACCGCTCGGTCCCTCGGAACGGCCAGCGCCTCGTCGGCTCTGCTGAACTCATCCCGTAGGGGCAGCGACGGATCCCGTAAACGCTCCAACGCCCAACGCTGGCTTGCCGGCAGGGCGACTGCCCCTGCCAGCGGATCTCGGGCATCGTTGTGAACGCGGCAGATGTCTTCGACAGCGCGGTTCCAGAGTGCGTCGAGGTCGAGGCCGTCCGGCAGGTCCTGCCCCGGCGCATCAGCGGGGTCGGCCATCCTGAGGAGCGAAAGCTCCTGCCGTATCACCTCGTCGCCGGCTGCCACTGCCCGCCAGTGGCGCTTCCCACGTCGGTCGCGCGCCGCGAAGACCACAGCCGGAAGGTCCACGCTCGGCGTCCCGGAGTGTCGTGCGAAAACGGCGCCCACCCCCCACGGCATCTGCTCAAGCCGGGGGATTGCTCCTTCGCGCTGAGCGCGCAGGAGCTGTAGCCGGTACTCCTCCCCTGCCGACGACCCTGACTCGCCCCCCTCCCCCTCGTTGAGGACCGTCTCGTCGCCTTCGGAAAGGCGGTTGGCGAAACGCTGCAGATCGGCGTAGATCCGCTCCTCACTCGCGAGCGCCGCGAGGACCTGTGACTCCATGCCCACGGATGCGTTCGCGGCCTGAATCTTCTCCACAATTCGAGCCTCGAGCTTGAGGATCGCCTCCAGCTCTCCGGCTACCGGCAGCAGCGTGTAGAGGTGCACCTCCTCGTGCTCGCTCTTCAGGCGGATCACGCGCCCGTTCCGCTGAACCACCCGCTGGGGATTCCAGGGCATGTCGTACGAAACGACTGCCTGAGCCTCCTGCAAGTTCTGACCTTCGGACAGCACGTCCGTCGCTATCAGGAGGTCGGCCTCGGGACCAACTGTGGCTCGCGCCTGCACACCCATCGACCGGGGGCAGAACCGCCTCAGCACCTCCTCCCGATCCCCACTCTCGCCTTCGTCGCCGAGGACAGTGACCATCGCCCTGTCGCCGCGAGCGTCGCTGTCCGCTTCGAGTTGCTCTCTCAGGTACCGGGCTGTGTCGGCGTAGCTCGTGAAGAGGGCTATCTTCCGGGCCTTCGACTCCCGCAGAACCTCGACAAGCGCTGCCAGTTTCGGGTCCGGCTCGGCTGCCAACTGCTTGAGGTCGTGTTCCAGGTCTTCAAGATGGCCAATGTCGGCACGAAGGTCGGGCAGAAAGTCCTCGCGCAGTTCGCCAAGAGGAATGCCATCGGCATCTGCCTCCAGAACGTCGACGACCACTTCCGGGAGAATCTCGCCGTCGAGTATCGACGCCGAAAAGTCCCGAAGGGTCGCGGCCGAGGGCATGACGCCCCTCTCCTCGCAGACCCGGAGCGCGGCGCGCTGCATCCCCAGCATCCGCGTGACCGTCTTCAGCGCGGCGCTCACCGAGGACTCGAAGCGCTTGAGCAGCACGGACCTGATCAGCCCCTCGAGGGTCTGTTCCCACGGGGCTTCGCCGCCACCGTCGACCCGGTACGAGTCTGTTCGGTACCGAGCCATGGTCAGTTCCCCGATGGCACTGGTGATGCGGTCCGTGGCGCCCGGGTAGGCTCCGTCGAGGTCGTAGCGCTTCTCTCGCAGGAAGGGCTTGGGGAATCGCACTTCAGTGCCGTCCGCGAACCGGTCGCCCGCGTAGTTCCGCGCGAGGAAGCGCCGGTCCCTCCGTACCGTGACAGCGTCCATGAGCGGGAAGACCGCCTCGGGTCTGATCGCCTCAGGTCCGTTCGCCCCGCACTCCGCGAAGAAGTCGCGGAGGCTGCCGATGCCGAGCGGTTCGGCGAAGGCCCGGCCGTGACGAGCAAAGAGCATGACCTGGTGGTACAGGTCCCACAGGGCGTTGTTCACCGGGGTGGCGGTCAGAAGGACGAGGTCCTTCTTCGTCCCTCCCAGCAGTCGATCGAGCGCGTGGTAGTAGGTCGTGTCTGGATTCCGCAGGGCGTGCGCCTCGTCCACGATGACGAGCCGGTAGACGTCCTTGTCCAGGCTGAGAACCGGTTGCTGGCGACTCACGTCGGGATGGGCGAGTTGCTCATCCATCGCCAGCTGCTGAAACGAAATGACCTGCCCGGGGAGGTTCGCCTCGCGGAGAGCGCCCTCCCAGTTGGTGTCGCGGAGCTGTGCGGGCGCCACGACCAGCACGTGCTTTCCCTGCTCCTTTGCGTACTCCTGGATGAACTCCAACCCGATGAATGTCTTACCGGTACCCACGCCGTCTGCGTAGAGCACACCACCGTGTTTCTCCACGATGCGCCGCGCTCGGCGGTAGCCATCGCGCTGGAAGCGAGCCAGACCCCCTTCAGGTACGGGTTGCTCGGGCAGCTCATCGCCGTAGTACTCAAGCAGCATCCGCAGGAAGATCTCCTGGGGGGAGTACTGCGGAATCTCAGGAAAGAGCCGCTCGCGAAGCTCGTCCTTGAAGTCCTCGGACTCGTCCCACAACTCGTCGAACCACTCCGCCGCCTCCCGCACGACGTTCGGCTGGTACTGCACGGTCCCGAGCTCGAGATTCCCGTGCATTCCGCCACCAGTCAGGTTCGCTGAGGACACGAGGGCCGCGCCCGGACCCGTCTCAGCACTTCCCGCCCCCGCAGCGAAGATGTACGCCTTCCCATGCAGGAAGCGTTCGGTGTAGCGCCTAACCTCGATGTCATCACGCGACAGGAGCTCGTCGACGGCCTGCAGCGCTTTCAGCCGACGGGTCGGCGGGAAGGCGTCGAAGTCCCTCTCCGCCCGCAGGTGCCTGAGGGTCTCGTCGAAGACTCTCCCCGCCTCGCGGGCCTCCTCGTACAGGCCTGTCTCCCCGAGGCCAGGGGCCGGTGCCACTCCAAGGAGAAGCTGCGCTGGCCGTGCCCCAGTCTCGTCCAAGGCCGCGAGTTCCCGGAGGCCACCC
>JAJDUR010000039.1 GCA_022826585.1 Dehalococcoidia bacterium | reverse complement strand
TCAACCCTCCACATGCCCAGATCGGCCATCACGGTTCTCCCCGATTCGAGGCGCAAGGGTAGCTGACGTCGACCTGCAGCGGGCAACCCCTAGGGGCGAAGCCTGCCGCGGTGGCCTCACACCACACTTGCGTCTTCCGTTGCCCCTTGATGTGCTTTACCGACATCCCCGTCTTAGCGGAAGGAAGGATCGTATCCATGCAGATTCAAAAGGGACACAACGTCCAACTGAGGGGGTCCGTGCGGTCAGGATGGATAGGGCTTCTCCGAGGGGAGTCCGCCGGCTCGATCATGGACCGCTCTGTGGAAGCCCTGAACGAGGAAGGCTACCGGGTCGTGTTCATCATCGCCGACCGGTGGTCACTTGGACGCCATCTTCAGAATCTCCTTATCGGAGTCCTCACCCTCGGATTCGTCCTCTACAGCCCTGGGTATCTCATCATCGGTGAGCGCGGTGACTCCCGGACCTAACCGCAGGGCACTGGAAGGACTCGTGGATGGCGGCCAAGCAAGAACGGATTCACTTCTTCAGGGGTGCCACTCCCGAAAGCGTCGGGAGAAGTTCAACTTCGATAGGGTCGACACTGCGGGACCATGTTGCACTCCGGCCCGTATTCACGCTGACGACGGAGGATCTGAACGGGCCCCTAATCCGCCAGCCACATGGACTCGCGCCTAGGGCCTAAGTGGTTGGACGTCGCAATAACTCTGCTAAGACTCATTGAGAAACTCGCGGCTTAGTTCCCGGAGCAACTCGCCGACAAACGGCACGCCGTACGGCACGAATAGAAACCACAAGTGACGCAATTCAAGCCCGCCCATGATGTCTGCTGGATGAAATTGGTCAATGGCGACCGCTGATCCCCCCAGCGCCACCGTCCCATATGTGCCGCCCGAGACACACCACTGTACCGCCTTCCAAAACGCCCGCGTGGTCTTGGTCCAGCGATTGGACGCATCATCAGCCACAGTCCCATCCTCCACACGTCAAACGGTACCCGCAGCAGCCTCTCGTGAGAAGCCGCCCGTAAGCCCTCGGCAGCGGGATGGTCGGCCGCGGCAGTACGGAAACGGGGAGCGTTGGTGTCCCGCCCGTTCAACGTGGTCGCCACCTTCGTCTGGGGATGCCGCACTCACGTCCCCAGCTCGTCGGAAGGTGTCTGTTCGCTTTGTCAAGCGCCTACTCGCGTGCGCCGATGTGGTGTATCCTCGCCACGGGCACTGGGGGCGCTGAATTGATTACCAGGATCGAGGAAGACCGAGGCGAGACGTTTCGCATTGAGATATGGCCAGAAGAGCAGCGAGCCAAAGTCACTGATCGTTTTGGGGAATTTGCAACTATCCGCCTGAAAGACGATGCATGGCTAGGCGAGTACAAGTCAGAGAAGTATCACGCTGATCTTGGATGGCAATCCGTCAGGTTTTCTGAGGTTGTGGGCCTTATTGAGCAAGCCCTTGTCTCTATTCGCCCGCCCGCCCTCAAGTCAGACGAGGCCGAAAAGCAAATGCGCGAGTACGCCGACTCCCTCAAGGACTAGTGCTCGCGTGGCCTTGCTGACGTGCCGATCTACCACGTCAGGCCGCTCCCGGATCGGTCAGGATGGTACGTCGCTCGCGAGTCGGAGGCGTTGGCCCTCCAGACCTTCCAGCGCAGAGCCGATGCCACACGAGAGGCGCGCCGGCTCAGGGGCAGGGAACCAGGTGAGGTCAGGGTCTATGGGAGAGACGGTCACTACGAATACAGCGAGACGGCCCCGTGGCTTGACGACTGACCTTGGGCACTTTGCGACATAATCCCCCTCCGAAAAGCCGAACATGGCGGTCAAGAGTCCGGAACCCATCGTCTTGATTTACGTCTGCTGGCGCGCCATCGAGTACTTCGCCCGAGCGCTATGGGCGCAGGTGTACCTGTATGGGTGGAAGAGCGGTCCGTTTGCCCGCCTGCTGGAAGAGACCCATGACTCAATCGGCTTGGTCCCTGACCGGCGATTCTGGCGATCTGAAGCGGTAGCCCACATGTAGCTCCGAGACGTGGGCTCCGGCACCTCGCTGCCTTCGATTGACCTAAGGGGATTGGGCAGGGTTAGGGCTGCCGCCAACTTCTCTTTGCCGTTGCCGTGCGCCACTTTCCCGCGATTGCAGGCGTCGCCTGCCGCAGCCGCCCTGAACTCGGTCCTCGGCTGCTCGACCTTATGAAGACCCAAACGACGCCATGCGACCGCTCGAACGCACGTTCGGTTACAATGGTGAACAGCGCTTGGCCGCATTCTTGTGTGGACGGAGATTCCGAGAGTCCCAAATGACTAGCAGATATGAGTCGTACTGGCTGCCGGGACTCGGCAACGACGACGTAGACCCCGATGAGGTGATCCACTCGGCATTCGCGTGGCTCAGAAGGGAGCCGTGCAACGGCGAGAGGCTCGTGGTCATGAATGCCGTCAGCATGACGAGCAACACGGCGTCCCTTAGGCAGGCCTCGGCAAACTACCCGGTGATCTCACCGAGGGCGAGGCGGCGAGCCCGCCGAACGGGGAATGCCGTTCTGGCGATCTGGCCTGCACACGAAGCCCTTGAGTTGGCTGAGGGGCTAGCGCGAGGCGGCTCCCTCTGCGTGGTCCCTGGCTCACACGATGACCTAGGCCATTGGATCCAGCGGACTTCTGCTCAAGCCCTCTGGGAGGTCACCCCACCGGATGATGACTTCCTGCGCCTCGACGAGCCCGTCCGTAGCGTTATCGATTCGATCGTTGCTTTCGACGGCCATAACAACTTCTCGGGTGCTGGCGGCAAGGAAGAAGCTATCCGCAGGCTGCGGATCATGATCGGCGATGGGCATCGCCCGGATCCATCCGCGATCGAGAACTACGTGCTAGCGCGCGGCACAGGGAACTTCAAGGGCGCACGCCGTATGCGCCAATGGTACGAGGGATTACTTGAAGGCCAGCGGTTCTACGATTACGCTCGCCGACCGATATAGGCGCGATTCACCCGCTAGCCCCCGTGCGGTAGCAGGCGGGGCTCCTGCGATCATCGCCGGGATGTCTCGCCTTGCCCCAGCGCCCCGTGCCAGCCGAGTGCCTTCGTCGTGGTGCTCGCCAGGGGAATTGCGGGCAGCTCGTCGGTGATGTTGAGGACGACCTCTTCGGCACCACTCACCCGGCGCTGAACAGCGGCGGCAAGCTCACCGGGCCGCTCAGGGTCGCAGAGGCGGTGCATGACCTTGACCGCGTGCGACCCTGCCTTCGGACTGGGTAACTCCCCCACGATCGTCCCCGTCTCCAGGTGTCAGGAAACAGCGTCCGGGGTATCGACGCAGACTGAGTCCATGATCTCGGTGAACACGTCGTTCAGGGGGTCGGTGGACCGAGGAACCCTCCGGCTGATCTCCTCGCCGTCGCTCGGGTCGATAACGAGCCGCCAGTTCCCGGCTACTATGCCGATGGTGTAGTCACTACTTGACGATGCGTCGGCCGACGGCTCCGTGGCCAGCTTGAACGTGTAGCCCTCTGGAACGTCGAAGTAGATGAAGGGCTCTCCCTCATCCCGCCAACTCCCCACCTTGTAGCGGTAGCCGCCCACGAGCTCGCTGGACGATGAGGCCGCGAGCACGTCGATAGCCACCCCGCACTCAGACATCACCAGGGGCGGAGGGATGAGTTCGGGGAGTTGGTCACCCCCGTTGAACCAGGCCAGGTAAACGCTCAGGCCTACGAGGGCAACCGCCAGGACGGTGACGAGCCTGAGTCTGTCGAACCGTGGAACGGCGTTCGAGAGCAGAGCTACAAGGCGCACGGGTCACTCCTCTCTCCGCTTCCAGAACGTGCGTGGGGGCGCGTCCGGATCCCCACGATACGGCGAGTCCCAGCGTACAGGACAGGACAGTAATGACCGCCAGGCGAGAGGGGAGTCAGTGTGCTGTGGTCGCCTTTGCCTTGGCTATCCGCGTCCCGAGGCTGTTCTAGGGGAGCCAGTCGGGAAGGAACCTATCAGCCTGCGCCAGCACGCGCGGTGGAGCTAACGACTCTCGTCGACATAGGGCTCGTACCGCATCGACCGGCTGGCTCGTAGAGGGGCGGAGATTCCAAGATCCCCGTGAGTTGGAGAGTATCACTCGTGCAAGATGGCCCTCGTCTTCAGGTGTCAGAAATCAGGGTCCGGGGGTATCGACGCAGACCGAGTCCATGATTTCGTCGAACACGTCGACCAGAGGGTCAGTGTAGTGAGGGACCGTGCCGCTGATCAACTTGCCGTCGCTCGGGTCAATCCTGATCCGTGAGTTACCACTCACAATGCCGATGGTCCACCCGTAGAGGGTTGACGGCTCCGTGGCCAGCTTGAACGTGTAGCCCTCGGGAATGTCAAAGTAGACGGCAGGCTCACCCTCCTTCCACCAGCGCCCAACCTTGTAGCGGTAGCCGCCCACCAGCTCGCTTGAGGATGAGAACGCGAGCACGTCGATAGCCACCCCGCACTCGGACACCACGAAGGGCGGGGGGATGACCTCGGGAAGCTGATTCCCGTCGCTAAACCAGGCCAGGTAGACGCTCAGGCCTGCGAGGGCAACCGCCAGGACAGTGACCAGCCGGAGCCTATCGAACCACTGAAGGGCGTTCGAGAGGAGAGCTACGGGACGCATAGGGCTGGTAACTCGCCTCTCCGCTTCCTGAACTCGAGCGGGGTGTCGCAAATCCGCGCGATTTAATGGACCACAGCGTACAGGATGAGGCCGCCGATGACCCCCGGGAGCCAGAGCGAGGCTCCACGGCCGCCCGCCGGCAAGTGTCCCGGTTCTGTCGGAGTGGTAGGCGCTGGCGACCCTCTTGGGGAGGGCCGCGCACATCGCCATCTAGTCTTCGCCGGCAGAGGCTGCAGTAGCCCTCATCCGCAGTTCAAGAGGATCCACGCCAACGCACGAGGGCCCGCGCGGAACCCTCCGCGGGGTCGTCTCCCTCGCCTTCTCGTTAACGCACGAAAGGCCCCACACATGGGGGAGGCGGGGGCGTCGTCTCGTGGACGACGCCCCCATTCGTGCGCGCGATCAGCCGGCTGCGGCCAGTTCCGCCTCCTTCTGCTCGCGGTCCAGTGCCCACTCGAAGAGCGAGAGCGTGGGAGCCTCGTGCCGGCGCCGGCCCCTGGGCCGTTCCGGTTCCTCCGGCTCCCCGGCCAGGAACTCCGCCCACGAGAACAGCGACCGCTGCGGCTCATCGGGCTCGTCCCGGTTGTCGGTGACCACGGCGACCTCGACGGCGACCGGCTCGGGCGCCGCCCACTCCGCGTCGACCAGCAGCGCCTCGGCTTCCGCCGCGACCTGCTGGGCCTGGGCGAAGACCGACTCGACCGAGCCGGCGTCCTCCTCGCCCGCGACGATCTTCCTCGCCAGGGCGAGCATGAGGTCGTCGCCGTCGTCCCCGTAGGCGGCGAGGCCGTCCTCCGGCAATTCCCCCTCGACGGCCAGCGAGCTTTGCAGCTTGCGGGCCACGAGGGTCAGGGCGTCGGCTTGCAGGGTGTTCCGGTAGGCCATGAAGACGACCTGGACGGGCTCGGTCTGACCGATGCGCCAGGAGCGACGCGACGCCTGCCTCATGGTGTAGACGGAGTAGTCCGTCTCGTACCAGCAGATCGTCGCAAACTCCACGAGGTCGAGCCCCGTCTGGACGAGCCGGGGGTGGCAGACGAGCACGTCGACGCCCTCCTCGACCCGCTGCGCCACCCACGCCTCGCGGCGCTCGGGCGGGACGGCGTCGGCCTTCATGACCGCGGCCTTGAAGCCGTGGCGCTCAAGGATGGACTCCATGCGCTCGGTGATGTCGCGCGTGCCCGTGTGGGTGGCGTAGACCAGCACCCGGCGACCCGCCAGCCGCTCGGCGGCGACGAGGTCGACGAGCGCCCGCTCCTTCGGGTAGAGACCCTCCTCCGAAAGGGGCGGCACCTGCACGAGCAGCTCCTCGCTCTCCGGGTCGAAGACTGTCTCGCCGCGCGTGCAGCCGTCCGGGTAGGCCAAGAGCGTCTGCAGGTAGGTGGCGAGGAGGCGCTTCGAGCCCTTCGCGAGCAGCTCCGAGAGCGCTGCCCTGAGCGTCCCGAAGAGTTCGTCGTAGGCGCTCCGCTGGGAGAAGCCCGTGCCGTCCTCCTCGGTCTCCATGTCCGAGAGCAGCACGCGCTCCTCGTAGGGCGGGAGCCCTGCGGCCACGTCCGAGAGCCGGAGGAAGACGGAGTTGCCGATGAGGTGGAAGAGGGCGGCGGGCGCGAGCCCCGGGCGCTCCCGCACGACCTTGCGGAACTTCTTCCTGCGGCTCGTGCGGCCGTCCTCGAGGGACGCGCCGTCGTCGCGCCCGATGGTGTGCTCGACGAAGCCGTAGCGCTCGATCCAGCGGGTCTCCTCGCCCCGCCGGAACTCCCCCCGGATCTCCGGGCTGAACCGGTAGAGCAGGTGGAAGAGGGTCGAGGAGTAGCCACCCATGAGCGTGCCGCTGAGGGAGAGCGACTTACCGCAGGCGTCGGCGAGGACGCCGGCGGCGATGCCCTGGGCGGAGCCCCTTCCCTTGTACTCGTGGCACTCGTCGCCTATCAGCAGATCGAAGAAGCCCCGCAGGTGGTGCTTCACGTAGTCCGCCAACGGGTAGCGCTTCGGACCCGAGCGGTCGGCCTGCCAGAGGGCGGTGCCGCACTCGTCGCAGGTGCGCTTCCTGCGGGCGAGGTCGCGACCGGTGAGAGGCACGCCGTCCTTGTCGACGATCTGCGCGTGGCAATCGGGGCAGCACGGCACCCGGAACGGCTCCAGCGTCTCCTCGTCCCGGGCGAGCCTGCCGTCGACCGTGGCCCAGCGCTCGACGACGGCGGGCAGCCAACGGTAGGAGAGCTTCGCCCGTTCCCTGGACATGATCGCGAAGAGCGGTCCCGGTCCGTGCGAAAGGCGCAGGCGCTCCAGGTCGGTGATGGAGGCGACGATGACGGCGCGGGCGTCGGGCACGGTCTCCTCCACTTCCCGCTTCCATTTCCTGGTGAGGTGGGGTGGGCAGAGGACGAGGATGCGGCGGAAGCCGGCCAGGTGGGCCGCCGATGCGCCGATGAAGGTCTTGCCGGTCCCCATCTCGCCCACGACGGTGGTGCCGCGGTGGGCTTCGAGGGAGAGGGCGGCGCCGCGGATGGCGTCCGCCTGCGCCCCCAGGGGCGTGCGCAGCAGGTGCGGCAGGGGCTTCCCGCGATCGGAAGGCCGGTAGCGGGGTGGGTAGGACTCCACCACCCGCTGGGCGATGGCGTCGCGGTAGGTGTCGATGAACTCGCTGAGGTCCATGGTGTGTCTCCTTCTCCGTGGAGGGACGACACCAGGACCTGGACGCACTGCGCCCCACCCGCGCGCGGGAGGAGGGGACGCTCAGTTGCGCAGGTGTCTGGAGCGCGTCCCCAGTCATGTCGTCGGTGCGAGGCCCCGCGGTCATCGGATCGCGGAGCCTCGTGCTTTGCGGATCGGCGTCGATCCGTCGGGAGCCGCCACCTTGAGGCGGCTTGAAACTAAGCGGCGATGTCGGTGACCTGGCCGGAGTCCAGGTTGAGGGCGACGACGGTGGTGGAGAGCCGCTCGCGGAAGGTCTCCTTCGTGGGCGTGCGCTCCACGAGGATCATCTCCTTGCTCGTTCTCCCCTTGACGAGGATGCGGCTGCCTTCGGCCTCCAGCTGGAGGTTGTCGAGGAAGCCCGCCGCCACGAGCATGGCCAGGTGGCCGCGCCGGAGCGGCATGAGCGGCCTGGTGCGCTGGTCCTTCGCGGGCCAGAGCAGGTCGGTGACGGCGGTGCTCGCCCAGAGGCCCGAGTCGCGCGCCTCCGAGGCGGCCGCGACCGGGTCGATGGAGCGCCTGGCGAAGAGCACGTCCCCCGCCGGCGTCGCCTTCGCGACATAGAGCGGGTAACGGCGCGGGGTGAGCGTTGTCACGTCCCCCGCGACCCACTGCTGGATGCGCTCCTCGGCATGGGCCTCGTGGAAGATGTCACCCTTCCGGGAGCCGAGGACGACGACCTGGTCGTAGGCTTCGCGCTCGGGGTCGGGGAAGGCCCAGCCCTCCAGCCGCGCGTAGTGCGAGGCCAGGTAGCGGGCCGAGACCGCGAGGCGGTGCCGGGGCACAACGAGGACGAGCAGGCCGTCCTCCGCCAGGTAGCGCGTGCAATGGGTGAGGAAGGCGTGCTCCACGCGCTTGTCCTCCCCCGAGTCCCAGTCGTAGGGAGGGTTGAGGTAGAGGAGCCCGAAGGCGCCGTTGGCGATCGAGGTCTGGAAGAGGTCCGTCTCGAGCACGTGGTCGAGGCGGGACTTCGCCTCCTCCGCGCGCTCGGCGTGGAGCTCCACCCCGAAAGTCGCCACGTCCGCGGCGTGCGGCTTCCGGAGGGCGTTGGCGAGGCCGGCCACGGCCAGGCCCTCGCCGCAGCAGGGGTCGAGAACGCGGAGGGTCTCGTCGTTGCGGGCGTAGCCGGCTGGGGGCTGGATAAGCTCCGCGATCAGTTCGGTGACTCGTGGCGGCGTCGGGTAGAAGCCTCCCTTCGCCTGTCCGGCCCATCTCATGTCGTGTCTCCTTTCCGGTAGGTGGTCGATGTGGATGGTTCCTCCCGTGGGAGGGTGAGCAGCCCGGACGCGACGGCGACCGAGAGGTCTTCCCTCAGGGACTCCGCGTCGGGGTCGCAGCGGTAGGCGACGACGCCCTCCGACTGGAGGGGCACCGTCTCTCCCTTCGCCAGCGCCCGCCGCCAGAGCCAGTCCGCCCAGGAGCGGTGCAACGGCAGGGGGCTGCGCTTGTCGAGGAAGCGGTGATGGAGAGCGGGCGCTTCCTCCTCGCTCGGTGCGAGCAAGAGGAAGGCGTCACGCTCGAAGGCGTACTCCGCGAGCTTCGTGTACACGAGCCCATGCCAGCCGCCGGAAACCGGCAGGCGGGCGATCTTCGTCGTCCACGTGCCGACCGTCTCGCGGGGGACGTGGCAGTGCTGGTAGCCGCCGGAGAGGGCCATGCCGTCCGCCCCGCGGATTAGGTGGGCGGGGCCGGGCGGCTGCTTGAGGAGGGAAGCCCAGATCGCCTTGAGGGCGGTCTGGGAGCCCACCATGGAGAGGAACCACAGTCCCCCTGACTCGGGGTCCCGGGCGAAGGCGTCGGCCGTGGCAGAGAAGCCTCCCGCCGAGACCGTGAAGAGGTCGTCGGCGTTCACGGTGTGCAGGTCGCCGGCGTTCACGAGGCGGCCTCCAGGTAGTGGGCCCCGAAGGCGGCGCCCAGCTCGCACCAGTCGCCCGTCTCCAGGGACCAGCCGCCGCAGCCGCAGCGCCCGGCGTAGAAGCGGGGAGCGGCCTGGAGCGACACGGTCAGGTCGTGGGGAAGCCACCACGAGGGCAGCTTCTCCAGCGCGTCCAGCTCCCTGGCGAGGTGCGGGCTGCAGTAGCAACCCCAGCAGTCGCCGGAGGGGTCGTCGACGATCTCGGTGGTCGCGGGCTGCGGCTGCGGACAGTCGTCGCAGAGCGTCCCCTCGACCGCGGGCCGGGTGATGAAGGTGCGCCGCCGGTCGTCCAGGACGGCGCGGATGATGGTCATGGCTCGTGCTCCTCTCGGTGGGTGGACGGAAACGACGGCGGGGCCGCTCCCGAGAGGGACGGCCCCGTAAGGCGACGCCGGGCGGCGTCGCTCGGTGTGACGTGCCTAGAGCAGTCCCTGGTCCTTGAGGCTGACGACCTCTCCCGCGCCGATGACGACGTGGTCGAGGAGCTTCAAGCCGAGCAGGTCGGCCGCCTCCCGGAGTTCCTTCGTGACCTGCATGTCCTGGGGGCTGGGGGAGGGGTCTCCGGAGGGGTGGTTGTGGGCGACGATGAGGTGGGGGACGCCCTCCACCACCGCCGGGCGCAGCACCTCGCCCGGCCTGACGATCGCGGAGAAGGCATTCCCCTGGTAGATGGTTCGCTGCCCGACGACGCGGTTGCGGCGGTCGAGCAGGAGCACCCGCACCTGCTCCTGGCAGAGCGCGCCCATCTCCTCCCCGAGCAGACGCCGCACGTCCTCCGGGCAGGTGATGGAGGGACCCCCGTCCGCGCGCCCTGGGTCGGTCTCGACCTCGTAGCGCACGGCCAGCTCGTTGAGGACGTGGAGGTTGGCGCGCAGGGCCTCCAGCAGGGCGTCCGCCTGCGGCGGGGCGGTCACGATCCCGCCTCCCCGCAGATGCAGTCCTCGTGGTCGGGGGAGTCGGGCTC
>JAJDUR010000025.1 GCA_022826585.1 Dehalococcoidia bacterium | reverse complement strand
GTCTCGGTAATGCTGGCGACTTCGCTGAAGCGCTCGGGCGTAAGGTTCTCCTGGAGCCAGGTGACCGTGCACTCGCAGACAGCGGCTGTCCTGTTGGGGTCGGCTTCACAACTCCGGCGATACTGGTCCAGGAAGATCCTCAAGAATGGGTCTTCCTCGGAGGCTGAACCCTCTTCCAACCCCAGAAAGGCGCGGAAGAAAAAGGTTCCGCTGCACTCTTCGACGCTGGTCGCCGACTCGAGAAGGCGAGCCTTGGCCGCGGGCGGAGCGGTCGGTTCTCCCTGTGCACCGAAGACTCTCATGAAGCGACTATTCTGCGCCAGCAGTCTCAGCGAATCTTGAGGGGTATCGCCTTGCTCCATGAGTCGCGGGATTGAAAAAGTGAACACGACGCTCTCTGCGAGAAGCTCAAGAAACTCCAGATGGAACACAGCCATATCGTCAGAGGGCGAAGCGGACTGCAGGGCGACCACCAGATCAGTCAGCGTCGCCACCAGAGAGTGCCGGAGTCCCTGCGAGTCTATCTGGTCGAGAGGGTTGTTCACCGCTGACGGCACGTCGTTGAGCAAGAACGCTTCGAAGGCCGTCCCAGCGGAGCAGATCTCCTGAAGGTATCGCTCGTCGGCTTGCGACGGCCCAAGCGCGGGTTCGCCCCCGCCCAGGAAGGCTGCCAGGGAGTCAGCGCAGTCGGGTATCTGCGACACCGCCCGAAAGAGGCGACGGCGCAACTCTACCGATGCACCGGGGGCGTCGAGGGAGATCGCAGAAATCGATGACACTAGGGTTGCATAGGCGTGGGTATGGCTCTTTCCTTCGGAATCGCCTTCGGAGGGGAACAGTTCGAGGACGGTGTCCAAGGCCTGGACTCGCTCCTCCCAGTGGCTCACTGCGGCGGCATGAAACTGCCCGACACCTGTTGGGGCGGATATGCCCTGGATTTCGGCGCCGTACCTTTTGAGGGGTTCAACCCACGCCTCAGCAGCAAACGTGCCCAGTTGTATGCCGGGGATGCTGCCCACGCCCTCCCCCCAGGTCTCAGGGTGAACATCCCACTCGGCAGCCGCTTCTAGTCGGTTGGCGTGGAGCCGTGTCCCGGCGAGGCAGAGCGCCGCCACGTAGCGTGCGTCAGTAGGGTCAGCAGTGGGCGCCTCGTCTGCCACCTGGGCAGGAACGAGACCCTCTGTTGACTCAACATCGTCCCGGAGCAGGCCAAAAAGGAGGACCATCAACAGGGCCAACCCTGCCGCAATCACCAAGCCCGCGCTCGCCCACAGGAGTGGCCGGCCCAGCGAGAGAAGCGTCCCTGGCACTGGGAGGAACCCAAGTACGCGCCGGGGCTCTTCCGTGGGGCGCCAGCGGGCGAGATCCTGACGGTTCTCGAGATCGAGCTTGTCGAGCATGCTGGAGATATGCGTCTTGACTGTCTCGGGCCCAATCCCGAGACGCACGGCGATCTCGACGTTCGTGCCCCCTTTGCGCAGTTCCTCTAGCACGCGCTGCTCGGCGGGGGTGATGATGCCGGGATAGCGAGGCCGACCCCCGCGGTTGCGCTCCATTTACGGATACTGGCACACGGACAGGGGGGGTTTCCTCCCCCGAGGAGGACATGACTCGCAGTGTTCGGTCTCCGCTCGGTCGTGCGGTTGGCGGTCCCCCGCCCTTCCCGTCGGGCCTCGTACCGCCGGCTTTCGCGAGGAGAGTGGACGAGGAAGGAACCCCGTTTACCGGTACCGCTCCCGTTTGCGATTGCCCTGCGGTCCTGGCAGACCGGTCCACGGTCTAGTCTGATAACCTGACGGGACCACTGCGGGACGAAGCTCGCCGCGTTCGTCACGCCGCTTGAACCTTGGCATGCCGGCTGCGCCGCCAGACCTCCAGCCGTCCACTACTTCAAGCCCGGTTCGCCGCCCTCGACGGGGCGCGGGAGCGCTCTCAGGAACGCATCGATCTGCTCAAAGCAGTCATCGAGTTCGGCGCCAGCTCGGTATGCAGCGCCACTCTGGAGGGAGCCGATGGCAGCTGTTGCCTCCTCCTCTGTGAGCGGTGGGAAGAACTCGGCGAACTGAACTGGGCCAGCGTGCAGGTAGATGCTTCCCTGCTCGGGTCGCGCATACATCAGGTAGCGAGTGCGGTTCGTTGGGGGCGCGACCATAACGCCCCTGCGATACGGCTGAACCGCCAGGCCCGCGTCCTCAGCCATCCCGAGGAGGCGATCAAAGGGCTCCCCAACACCCTTCTCCTTGGCAAGTCCTCGTATCTCGTCAATGCTCAAGCGGGGCCGCCGAGCCCGGCGTGGCGGGCCTGTCTGTTCCTCGATGACCTCGCGAATCAGGAGCATTGGACCGCCCTCGGGCTCGAACGCTTCGAAGCTCACGATCGTGATCGGCACTCCGTACCCGCCCAGGTGGGCGGCAATGCGGTCCAACGCAGGGTCGACGCCGAGGCCGGCTAGCAAGACGGCCACGTCACGTCCGCCATCCTCGCCGCCCAACTGTCGCCGTATCGCCTGCGCCAACCCCTCGGTGTCACCGAGGGTCGAGAAGCCAGGCCGTAGCAACTCTTCCAGCTCACTTCCATCCATCCCCGCGATCGACGACGCGTAGTCGAGTGCCTGCGCGAGGGCGTCGCGGTACAAACGCTCACGCTTGAGTTCGATGACAACCCAACGGTCTTGCCAGTCGATGGCGAGGAGGTCGAGCGGGCCCCCGTCGAGGTGCACCTGGCGGCCGACCACCGTGAGCCCATCAGCGAGCAGCGACGAGTCGCTCGCGATCCAATCTTCCAGGCGGCGCTCAAGTCCCACGCCGGAGCGGCCCACGCGCC